>JAHEMO010000388.1 GCA_024643625.1 Chitinophagaceae bacterium | reverse complement strand
ACCATTAACTATTGGCGAAACGCATATCATTCCATCAACACTGCTAAAAGAAGATCGAAGGCTTAATATTTTTCTGCCCGATTCATTCAACAAAGCAAAACCATACCCCGTCATCTATGTGCTGGATGGCAGCATGCACGAAGACTTTTTGCATATCACCGGACTCGTACAGTTTTTTAATTTGCAATTCAACATGCCACAGGCCATTATTGTAGGCATCAGCAACGTTGACCGCAAAAGAGATTTTACTTTTCATACCAACAAAAAGGACCTGCAAAAGGATTATCCAACAACCGGTCATTCTGAACCCTTCCTTGGCTTTATTGAAAATGAATTACAACCTTATATCCGCAACACATTTCGCACAAACGACACCAGTTATATCATCGGACAATCGTTGGGAGCCTTGCTGGCAACAGAAATTTTACTCTATCACCCGCAGCTCTTTACGCATTACTTTATCATCAGTCCCAGCTTGTGGTGGGACGATGAAAGCCTGCTGGAAAAAGCACCTGCCCTATTGGCGGCTCATACTGCCAGGCCTTATTTTGTATATGTATCGGTAGGTGCAGGCGAGCACAAGATTATGCAGCGCGATGCTAAATCCCTATACGACCTCCTTTCAAAAAACTATGGCAACAATGCAAGGCTTTCCTTTAACCTGATGCCTAAAGAAAATCATGCCACTATTTTGCACAATAGTTTGTACGAAGGATTGCAGGTACTATTTCCTTACAAAGAAAACTAGCACATTATACAACAGGTTATACCTGCATCGCCATCATGTTGCGGCTTCAGTTTGCACGCTTCACTGCGCGGATGGCCATAAAGCCGGGGAATGCATTCAGCTCTTTAAAATGCCTGGCATCGTAGCGTTCAAACTCCGCTACAGGTATGGGTTCAACCAATTTATCAATATAAAAACCATTATCGGTAATAGGTGCTATACAGGCCTGCAATGGCCGACGGTAACTATTTACTTCCACCGGCTTACCAAAGCCTCTCCAGGTGCATTTCACGGGTTCTGTGGCAAAGTATTTTTTCGATTTAAAAAAAGTATACTCTGCAAAAGGATGTTCGATGGAAATGATCAGCAAGCCATTTGGTTTCAGCACCCTATGAAATCCCTGCATAGCCACCGTCCAGTCTTCCAGGTAATGCATGGCCAATGCACAAAGCACCACATCAAATGACGCATCGGATAATTTCTGGCATGGCATGGCAAAATCATGTACGAAAAAATTTCCCCGTCCTTCATTTCTTTCTATGGCCAGCGCAATCATAGCAGGACTAATATCGAAGCCCGTAACAGTGGCACCCTTTGCCAGCAAGAGTTCTGCATACTTGCCGGGGCCACACGCGGCATCCAAAATAGTTTTGCCTGCAAGGTCTTCCGGAAAAAGCGCCAGGGTATTGGGCCGGTCATAATAGGCATTATGCGGCTTATGGTCTATGAGGGCATTGTACTGTGCCGCCATGGTTTCGTAGGCAGCCAGAATTTTTTCTTTGATCATGTTCGGTATTTGTAAAGTAGGACCACCGCTTTGCCATAGCCTTTGGCAGTAGCAACGCCGTAAAATAAATCTATCAGGGTACAAAATCAGTTACCGTTTGTCCTAATCTGCCGTTGCTTACCTGGTGCATGCTTGCTTTTGCATTAAAAAGTCTGACAGCTTTTTAACGCAGGTATTTTGCCTGATATTCCGGGATATTCGCTTTACCTTACATGCCCCATGGCAGAAAATTATCACTTCGAACAATCTATTGAAAACGGCGAATACCAGCAGCAGGAACTGCCAAGAGGAGAGTATGAACAATGCCGGTTTATCCGCTGCGATTTTTCGAATACCGATTTGTCGGAACAAAAATTTGTGGACTGTACCTTTACGGAGTGCAACCTGAGCATGGCTTTGCTGGGCCATACTGCGTTTCGCGATGTAGTGTTTCGCGATTGTAAAATGCTCGGGCTCCGTTTCGATCATTGCCATCCTTTCGGGCTCTCGGTATCTTTCTACGACTGTCAGTTGCAACACGCATCGTTTTACAAAACCAATATTAAAAAGACAAGGTTTGAAAAATGCCAGTTGATTGAAACTGATTTCACCCAATGCAATATGAGCGGCACCGTACTGGACAATTGCGATTGCCTGCGTGCCGTTTTCGATCAAACCAATCTGGAAAAAGCAGATCTTAGAACCGCCTACCACTATCGCATTCATCCCGATAATAACCGCATCAAGAAAGCAAAATTTGGTGTGCAGGGTATCAGCGGCTTGCTGGCACAATATGATATTGTGATAGAAGGATTGTAGGAATCATTATTAATAATCGTGCAATAGTTTTACCGCAATAGCAGCATAGGGTTGCTCGTTAGTGATTCAATGTCCTATATTGTTTGCCAATCACCATCTTATTAAAAACAACAACATGCCCAACAAAAACAACCGACGGAACTTTTTAAAAACATCAACCCTGATTGCCGGCGGTATGGCAGGCCTGTCTGCTTTGCCCATGCCAGCGCATGCTGCACCTTTTTACCATGAGGAATTACCGAATGTATTGGGGCCAAGA
>JAHEMO010000124.1:6767-9462 GCA_024643625.1 Chitinophagaceae bacterium | reverse complement strand
CTGTGCTATTGGGTAGCCCAAAGCAGGCGCGTGTAAATGCGCTCACCGGCAGCATATTGCAACTGGTTTCCGTAGTGGTGCTTACCTACATGTTCTTTCAGGACCCGCAGGCTAACCTTAGTGGTGCCATGTTGTTCGAAAGCCGCTACGCCTGGTATAAGCCACTAGGCATTATGCTCCACACCGGCATAGATGGCATATCGCTAAGCATGATTTTGTTAACCTCCTTTGTAGTGCTAGCCGGTGTATTGGTAAGCTGGACGATGCAAAAAATGACCAAAGAATTTTTTGCATTGCTTATGTTGCTGAGTGCAGGCGCCTACGGCTTTTTCGTGTCGCTCGATGTGTTTACGATGTTCTTTTTTCTTGAACTTGCCGTAGTACCCAAGTTTTTACTCATAGGCATTTGGGGTAGTGGTAAAAAAGAATACAGCGCTACAAAACTTGTATTGATGCTCATGGGCGCATCGGCCCTGGTATTTGTCGGTATTGCGGGGTTGTACTTCTCGGCCCCTGCCGGTGAAAATTTTTCCATGATTGCTCTTCGCGACAACCCGGCGCCCTTGGCCACGCAACTATTCTTCTTCCCTTTTGCTTTTATTGGCTTCGGTGTGTTTACGGCATTATTTCCTTTTCATACCTGGGTACCTGATGGTCATAGTTCAGCACCCACAGCAGCATCCATGTTTCTGGCAGGCATCAGCATGAAACTGGGTGGCTACGGTTGCCTTCGGGTGGCTATTTTTCTGATGCCACAGGCAGCACATCACTACAGTACATGGATTATCATTCTGGCGGCTATTGCCATATTGTACGGATCATTTGCCACCATGATGCAAACAGATTTAAAGTATATTAATGCCTACTCCTCTGTAAGCCATTGCGGCTTTGTATTGCTGGGTATTGGCGTACTTACCCAAACGGGCATTGCCGGCGCAGTAATGCAAATGGTATCGCATGGATTAATGACGGCCCTGTTTTTTGCCATGATAGGCATGGTGTATGAGCGCACCCATACGCGTGATGTAAATGCCATGGGTGGTTTGCTTAAAAGCATACCTTTTATTTCTACGCTTTTCGTAATTGTTGGCCTATGCTCTTTGGGCCTGCCGGGTCTCAGCGGATTTGTTGCAGAAATGATGGTGTTTATGGGTTCCTGGGAACGTACTGATTGGCTAACCCGCGTGGCAACGGTATTATCGGCTGCGAGCATTGTGGTAACGGCTGTATATATTCTTACGGCAATTGGAAAGGTAATTATGGGGCCATCAAAAAATAATGTGCATACGCTTTTATCAGATGCCCGCTGGTACGAAAAGACAGCAGCACTGGTATTACTTGCCGGTATATTACTCATTGGCCTTGCACCATTATTACTACAGCAACTAATAAGCCCGGGGGTAGAAAGCATTATGCATAAAGTAGCCCAATTACCCAAACCCTGATAAACAACTAAAGCAACGGCTATGTGGACAGATATACTGCTATTAATGCGTACCGAACTTTGGCTTACAGCACTCATAATGCTGCTACTGATCCTAAAGGTTGGTAAAGATGAATTGTCTAACAGTGCGGTGATTGCCATTTGTAATACCGGGCTCATTCTTCTGCTGGCTGTGGGTATTGTATGGGAACAATCGGGCAGCTTATTTGGCGATATGTTTCAAACCAATAATTTAATCCGTATTCAAAAAAATATACTCATACTGGGCACTATTGTTATAAGCATGCAGGCCCACGCCTGGATTAAAGCACACCAACATGCCCTCGAGTTTTACCTCCTGCTCCTTACGTCGCTGTTGGGTTTATGTTTCATGATTTCAGCTGGCAATCTGCTCATGTTTTATGTTGGGCTCGAAATGAGTACCATACCGCTTGCAGCATTGGCAAACTTCGATTTAGGTAAAAAACGATCTTCTGAAGCTGCGCTTAAAATGATTATCTCTTCCGCCTTTGCTTCGGGCATGCTATTGTTTGGCATTTCGTGGATATATGGCACTACCGGCACTATTTCTTTTTCGGCATTACCCAACGTGTTGCAAGGTGAACCTATGCAAATGTTTGCCTTGATATGGTTACTGGCAGGCTTTGGTTTTAAAATATCAATGGTGCCATTCCATTTATGGACGGCCGATGTATATGAAGGCTCACCTTTACCCGTAACCGCATTTTTATCGGTTATGAGTAAGGGCGCTGTGGTTTTTGTTTTGGTATCTGTACTCTATAAAGTGTTCGGCGGCATGGAGCAGGTTTGGTACAATGTGTTGATGATACTTGCAGTGGCTACCATGCTTATAGGCAACTTGTTTGCACTGCGCCAGCAAAACATCAAACGCTTTCTTGCCTTTTCATCTATTACGCAAATTGGATTTATACTGGTTGCCATCAGCGGATATTCGGTAGCAGGTTCCGCGGCCACCATCTTTTTTGTAATGGTATATCTTTTTAGCAACCTTGCGGCGTTTGGTGTAGTTACTGCCGTTAGCACGGCTACGGGTAAAGAGATGATTGAGGATTACAAGGGCTTTCGCGCCAGCAATCCCTTGCTGGCATGGGGTATGGCTATTGCGCTATTTTCTCTGGCCGGCATACCGCCTATGGCTGGCTTCTTTGGCAAGTTCTTTTTGTTGCTTGCCGGTGCAGGCCGGGGTAATTGGTGGCTCATCATTATTGCCGCGCTAAATATGATAATTGC
>JAHEMO010000124.1:0-6667 GCA_024643625.1 Chitinophagaceae bacterium | reverse complement strand
CCCTTAGCTATTGGACACTATCTTAATATAGTTTGCTCTTTCGTAAGCAGTGGGATCCTGAATGTTTCGCTGACTCATGGCGCCTTTAAAATCGTCTATTGATTCAAATCCTTTGTGCCGCATCCATACCTGCAATCCCATATTCATCACACTAATGTATTCAATGCCCTGCTTGTAAAGGCTTGATGCCACCATGGTTACATCGGCGCCGGCCAACAAATACTTAATCACTTCTTCTTCAGAATGTACACCCGTTGTAGCCGCAAGCGAAACAGGCACCCTGCCATGTAGCAAGGCGGTCCATAGCAGCGGGAGCCTTATTTCACCGGAATGGCTAAGGTTGAGATTAGGTAACACTTTCATCTGGTGAATATCAAAGTCGGGTTGATAAAAGCGATTGAACAGTACCAGTCCATTGGCACCTGCATGCTGCAACTTCACTGCCATATGCCCCATAGCACTGAAGTAAGGATTAAGCTTTACAGCAATAGGTATTTGCACAGATGCTCTAACTTTTTCTACAATATCAATATAGCGCTCCTCTACGCTGAGGCTATCCATCGCCATATCGGCAGGAATAAAATAAATATTGATTTCGATGGCATGCGCACCCGCCTCCTCCATCATTCGTGCATACGAAATCCAACCCTCGCTGGTAATGCCATTCAGGCTGCCAATGATGGGTAAGTCTGTGCGCTCACGGGCCGTTCTTATTTTTTCCAGATAAGCATCGGGCCCGGTTTTGTAATTTTCAAGACCAGGGAAAAAAGATTGCGCCTCCGCAAAGCCGTCGCCCGTTATATCCGCAATGGCTTGTAGCTTTCTTTCCTGCTCTTTAATCTGTTCTTCAAACAAGGAAAACATTACCACGGCACCCGCGCCTGCGTCTTCCATTTGCATAATATTACTGATATCATCGCTCAGCGGACATGCGCCAACCACCACCGGCGATTCAAGACGCAATCCCATATATGTAGTAGCTAGTTGCATAACAATCGGGTTTTCAATTTGAACAAATAGGATCAGGCAATAGGCACAAAATCACTCACTGCTTTTGTGGCCAGTTCTTCATAATTCTTCCACCGCAAATTCACTACATCCTGCGCCAGCGTCATTAGTTTTTCTGCCTCCTGCGGATGGGTTTGCGTAAGCATACGATAACGCAATTCGTGGTAAGCATAATCTTTTAATGACATGGTAGGCCTTGGCGAATCGAGCACAAATGGATTTAAATTCTTTTTACGTAAGGCAGGATTGTAACGCAGTAAAGGCCAATAGCCACTGGCAACCGCTTTATCCTGCTGATCGAGGCCATCTTTTAAATCGTATCCATGGGCTATGCAATGGCTGTATGCCAATATCAGCGACGGCCCATCGTAGGCTTCGGCCTCACGCATGGCCAGCAAGGTTTGCTGCGCATTAGCTCCAAAAGCAACTCTGGCCACATACACATTGCCATAACTAATGGCCTGCATAGCCAGGTCTTTCTTGCCTACCCGCTTACCTGCAGCGGCAAACTTAGCGGTGGCTGCAGTGGGTGTAGCCTTGCTGCTTTGACCACCGGTATTGCTATATACCTCAGTATCCAGCACCAGCACATTAATGTTCCGACCGGTGGCCAATGCATGATCGAGACCGCCATAGCCGATATCATATGCCCAGCCATCGCCGCCTACCAGCCATACACTGCGACGCACCAACTGATCAGCTACCGACAACAATTGTCGGGCAGCAACGGTATCCATTTGACGTAGCTGCTCCTTTAACAGGCCTACCCTTACTCTTTGGCTCACCACTTCCGATTCAACGGTTTGGTCAGATGTGAGTAGCGCATCTACTTTCTCCTCACCAAGTTGGGGACGAAGTTGCTGAAGCAATCGCAATGCCATGGCATATTGCATGTCGGCAGTAATGCGCATGCCCAATCCAAATTCAGCATTGTCTTCAAACAATGAGTTACTCCATGCCGGTCCTTGCCCCGCTTCGTTTTTAGCCCAGGGCGTGGTGGGTAAATTGCCACCGTAAATAGACGAGCAACCCGTAGCATTAGCCACTAGTAAACGGTCGCCAAATAATTGGGTTAGCAATTTCAGGTAAGGTGTTTCGCCGCAGCCGGCACAAGCACCGCTAAACTCAAATAAAGGTTCCAAAAACTGCGCACCATGCACGGTAGAAAAATTGATCCGTGATCTGTCGTTCCAGGGTATGTCTTCAAAAAAGCGAATGCTTTGACGCGCTGCCTCAAGAACCGGCGCCTTGTCACCCATATTAATAGCCTTCATGCCTTCAACTGTGGTATCAATTACGGGGCATGCTTCATGGCATAAATTACAACCGGTGCAATCTTCCAGATATACCTCCAGCGCATATTTGGTTTCCGGAAATCCACGGGCATTTATGGGTGCACTCTTGAATCCTTCGGGTGCATTTTTTTCAAAGCCTTCATGGTAAAATTTAGCACGGATAACACTGTGCGGACATACAAACGCACAATTGCCACATTGGATACAGGTATCCGGATTCCAAATAGCCACCAAATCGCTCACATTGCGCTTTTCCCATCTTGTGGTAGCGCTTGGCCATGTACCATCATTACTAATGGCGCTCACCGGCAATTCATCGCCATGCCCCGCCATCATTGGGGCTATTACCTGCTGCACAAAAGCTGGCGCTTCAGTGCTTACAATTGATAGGGGAACAGCTGCCTGCGTGGCTTTGGCTGGAATTTTTACAGCAAACAAATTGTGTAATGTATCATCGACTGCCTGGAAGTTTTTATCGATAACAGCCTTTCCTTTTTTAGCATACGACTTCTCAATAGCATGCTTTATTTGTGCAATAGCTTCCTCTCGTGGCAACACTTCAGCCAATGCAAAAAAACAGGTTTGCATAATGGTGTTGATGCGATTGCCCATACCACTCTGCCGCGCTACACTGGTGGCATCAATTACATACAATTGCAACTGCTTTTCCAATATGGTTTGTTGCACATGTCCCGGCAGTTGCTGCCATACTTCGCTGTCTGTGTATGGACTATTCAGTAAGAAAATACCACCATTTTTAATATGGTTCAGCATTTCCACTTTTTCCAGAAAAGGAAACTGATGACAGGCAACAAAATCAGCGTGGCCAATAAGATAAGGGGCATGAATAGGCTGCTGGCCAAAACGCAAATGCGATACGGTTCTGGCCCCTGATTTTTTACTGTCGTACACAAAGTAGCCTTGCGCAAACAGTGATGTATTTTCTCCGATTATTTTGATGCTGTTTTTATTGGCACCCACCGTTCCATCGGCACCAAGACCAAAAAACAGCGCCTGGCGCCAGCCAGATTCATCAAGTGTAAAATCTGCATCATATGCCAAACTGGTATGCGATACATCATCGTTAATGCCGATTGTAAAGTGATTGCGTGGTGAAGTGTTCTTCATCTCATCAAAAACAGCCTTGCACATTGCCGGCGTAAATTCTTTGCTGGACAACCCGTAGCGGCCACCCGTAATTCGGGGCAAACGGGCAATAAGACCTTCCTGCAAGGCCTGCACCATGGCAGTTATGATATCCTGATACATGGGCTCTCCCCCTGCACCGGGTTCTTTTGTTCTGTCGAGCACAGTAATATGCGATACGGAAGCAGGCAATGCGCCAATAAGATGCAGCATGCTAAATGGACGGTACAGCCTTACCTGCACTACTCCTGTTTTTCCACCATTGGCATTGAGCGCTTTAGCTGTTTCAATAGCCGTTTCGGCACCTGAACCCATTATTACTATAATATGCGTTGCATCAGGTTCCCCATGGTATTCAAATAGTTTATAATTTCTTCCGGTAATAGTGCCAAACTCCTGCATCACCTGCTCTACAATGGCGGGCGTGCCGGCATAAAATGGGTTCACCGTTTCTCTGCCCTGAAAATAAACATCAGGATTTTGCGCGGTACCGCGCACAAATGGATTATCGGGATTAAGTGCACGGCTCCTATGGGCGTACACCAGTGCTTCAGGTATTAATGTATGCATTACCTGCTCATCCAGCAGCGCCACTTTGCTCACTTCGTGCGATGTGCGGAAGCCATCAAAAAAATGCACGAAGGGAATACGTGACCGAAGGGTTGCCGCCTGCGCTATCAAAGCAAAATCGTGTGCTTCCTGTACGGATGCGCTGCCCAACATAGCAAAGCCTGTAGTGCGCGCCGCCATTACATCCTGATGATCGCCAAAAATGGATAAACCCTGTGCGGCCAGCGACCTTGCCGCTACATGAAATACCGCCGGAGTAAGTTCTCCTGCAATCTTGTACATATTGGGCAGCATTAGCATCAGGCCCTGACTTGCCGTAAAAGTGGTGGTAAGCGAACCGGTTTGCAATGCGCCATGTACTGTACCCGCAGCACCGCCTTCGCTTTGCATTTCAATTACATCGGGCACCTGACCCCAAATATTGGGTATACCGCCGGCACTCCATTCATCGGCGAGTTCGGCCATGGTACTGCTGGGCGTAATGGGATATATGGCACACACTTCATTTACCCGGTAAGCTACATATGCTGTGGCTTCGTTGCCATCCATCATGGCTATATGCGGTTTTTTCTTGCTCATTTGGTTTCGTCATTTTGGGGTTCTGGAATCATTTCTATGGCATGGCAGGGGCATTGCTCGTAGCATATGCCGCAGCCGGTACAAGCATCGTAGTTAAAGGCATAACGGTTTCCCTTACCCAATTTTATTATGGCATCTTCCGGACAGGCACCATAGCATCCATCGCATTCAAAGCAATTGCCGCAACTGAGACAGCGTTGGGCTTCGTACAATGCATCCTCCCTGCTAATACCTGTTACCACTTCTTCAAAATTGCGTATGGCTACCACCGGCGAAAGGCGCGGTTGCGCTGCCGCAGGCGCATCAGTTTTAAACCACATATGCAGGCGTTTATAGCCTGCGGTTTGCGGCTTGGCTGGCTTTTCGTATACCTCGTTGCGCAGCCATGCATCAATATTGCGGGCTGCCTTTTTACCATGACCTATGGCTACAGTTGAACTCCGTTGTTCACCCGTAAGCATATCGCCTCCGGCAAAAATGCCGGGCCGGCCAGTCATACGGGTTTGGTTGTTAACGGCCAATCCCCCATCTGCCTTTACATCGGCCCCTGGCAGGTTACTATACAAGGCACTATCCGGCTGTTGTCCCATGGCAATCACAATGGCATCGGCGTGCATCACCAGTTCCTCACCAGTTGGTTCCGGCTTACCTTTTACCATTTGCATCAGCGATACACTTACTTCTCTTCCTTCAATGTTGGTTATGCTACGCAACATTTGCACGTCCACCCCTTCGGCTATAGCGTCATCAGCTTCAAAATCGTAAGCGGGCATGGTTTTCCTATCGCCGGGATACAGTACAACAGGCTGCTTACCCAGGCGGCGCACCACACGGGCTATGTACATGGCCAGCTTTCCGCCGCCATAAATCATTACGTTTTCTCCCATGTGGGGTAAAGTATTCGTACGGAAATACCGTAAGAACTCGATGGCGTCCATAAAGGGTATTTTCGCTGTGCCCGGCCATTTGTAGGCCCGCTCAGCATGGGAGCCGGTAGAAATATAAGCGGCATCAAAACTGCGAAGTCCCATTTCGGATTCCAAATTCGCTACGCGGTAGTTTACGTGTAGCTTAATGCCGAGGGCCAGTATTCTTTTTATTTCAGCCTTCAGCACTTCACGGGGCAGGCGGTATTCGGGTACACCCAAATACAGCAAACCACCGGGTTCGGGTTCGGCTTCAAAAATTTCAACCTCGTGACCCATCATGCGCAAATGGTAAGCTGCCGATAGGCCTCCGGGGCCGGCGCCAACTACCATCACTCTTTTACCGGTGGGCGGGGCTTTTACCTCCACCGTCCAGCCTTTGGCAATGGCTTCATCGCCTATATAACGCTCCACTGCGTGGATATTTACCGTTTCGTCAATATGATTCCGATTGCATCCCGTTTCGCAGGGTTTTACACAAATACGGCCCATAAGAGCGGGAAAGGGATTGTCTTCCATAATTTGCCTGAATGCCTGCTCATATTGCCCTTCGGTAGCGTAGGCCAACCAGGCCTGAATATTTTCTCCGGCAGGACAGGCACTGTTGCAGGGAGGCATTAAATCCACATACAAAGGGCGCGTGTTGCGCAAATGACCGGTACCACTTGCATGCTGCAATAAGTCAATCGGTTTGGTAATATCCTGCATACTATTCGCCATGGCATAACTATTTTAAACCAGATATGCCGCTTGCATATCCGTTGCCACAAGGTAGCCATGCACACTGCAGCATATACTGACATTAGTCATTCCAAAGCATGAGATTGATTAGGACCGCTGTGTGCGCCCCTCAGGCGTGAACAACCAATAGTCTTCCTTTAACCACAAAATATTTGTACAAAAAAACCGGCCCATTGCTGAGCCGGCTATGCATTTATTACTAAACTTTTTACGCCAGTATAGCATCCATAATTTTTGCCTTTACCTCCTGCATGGCTATGCGCTCCTGCTGCATGCTATCGCGGTAGCGAATGGTAACCGTGCCATCCTCTTTGTTTGGTGGTCGACCGTAACCGCGAAAGGAGTGCCTATAGCATCCATTCGGCGATAGCGCTTGCCAATGCTGTCTTTTTCCTCGTAAAA
>JAHEMO010000387.1 GCA_024643625.1 Chitinophagaceae bacterium | reverse complement strand
TTTTCGTTTTCCGGCTTCAGGTATTTGTGCAGCAGGTCTTTGGCCAGCACAATATTTACCGGCAGGTGCGTGTAAGGGTTGAAAGTTTGCACCAATGCATAATCAATATTTCCTCCCACAGTTAGGCCAAGGTTGCTGGGAAGGGTCCATGGTGTGGTGGTCCATGCCATAAAAAATACTTCGGCACCATGCACGGCATCGTGCAAAAAGCGAGAAGCCTCATCCTGCGAAGCGCGAAACATAACCGTGGCACTGGTATCTTTTACATCCTTATAGGTACCAGGTTGGTTAAGCTCGTGGCTGCTGAGGCCCGTGCCGGCCGCAGGGCTGTATGGTTGTATGCTTACACTTTCGTACAGCAATCCGCGGTTGTACAATTTGCTGAGCAGCCACCACAGAGTTTCAATATAGTTATTCTCAAACGTGATGTAGGGATGCTCGAGATCGACCCAATACCCCATTTTTCGGGTGATATCGTCCCATTGGTCTTTAAACCGCAATACGGCCTCGCGGCATTTTTGGTTGTAATAGGCTACCGTTACTTCATTGCCTAGTTTATCTTTTTTGCCGGTGCCAATATCTTCTTTGGTTATACCCAATTCTTTTTCTACGCCAAGTTCAATGGGCAGGCCATGCGTATCCCACCCACCCTTACGGCTCACTTGAAAGCCCTGCATGGTTTTGTAGCGGCATACGAGGTCCTTAATAGTACGGCTAATGACGTGGTGAATGCCGGGCATGCCGTTTGCACTTGGTGGCCCTTCATAAAACACAAATGCAGGCGCTCCATTGCGCAGCGCAATGCTTTGGTCAAATGCCTTTTCGGCCTCCCATTTAGCCAATATTTCCTGCTCCAATGCGGGCAGGTTTAGTTTGTCGAAAGTTCTGTATTGCGTAGCCATATTTTATAGGGTGGCGAAGGTAAGGGTCTGCTGTGGGAGGATAAAGACTGGTGAATACTTTAGGCCGGCATAAGCATCTGTATCAGATGTGCCGGTAAGTTTCAGGAGGAAAAATTGCAACGAAATACTTCGTAGATATTTCACAAATCCGTAACAGCCATATGGCAATAACGCTTTGCTGCTTAACGCTTTATTAGCAGTTTTCGCCAGGATTTGTAACTCCTGTTGTACAAAAACGTTAAACATGTTGCAATGGCTTGGGAACCAAAACACCCTACTTAATTTCACCAATCACCAAATCAAAACACAGCATTGAGCAACCAGGCGCTACAGGTATTTTGCCGGATTTCTACTGCTAACGATGTGGCTGCTCAAATGCAATGGCTGCATCAAAATGCTTTTGCCAATGCAAACACCGCTGCATGGTTTTATCATCATACCAATCAGGTTTTTTTAGCCCTGGATGAAAATGGGGAAATAAACGGGATGCTCATTGTTTGGAAATCTGGCGTGGCTTATAATACTGCCGTAATAGACCAACTGTATATAACAGCCGATGAGGAAGAAAAGGAGATTGTTGCGGCTGCCCTGATATTGCAATCCGGCGCAGAATTACAACATCGGTGCATACGGTATGTACAAGTTAGTACCGAAGCCGCTGCCACCATGTCCGATAAATTTTGGGAAGCCCAGGGTTTTGATATTTCTGATGTACCAGCAACAAGCAGGAAAAAAATATTGATGCCATTACGCATTTGCCTGGATGGCAAAAAAATGAAACCCAACCTCAATACTCAGGGCGGTCAGGTAAGCGAGGATACCACCTTTGAATATTTGCAAGATGGCGATTATGTTTGGGGCACCTATTATGGTGGCGAAGTAAAGCGCGGCGTTTTAGTTGGAAAAATGACGGCAAGCCGCGATATCAACTTTTTTTATATGCAATTAGATGCCGATGGTGGCTTTCATCAGGGCACATCGCGCAGCAATACCGAGTATCTTAATGATGGCCGACTTGTTCTGTATGAAGACTGGGTATGGACCGGCGACAAAAAAGGCGAAGGCAATGCTGTTATAGAAGAAATAAAGGAGTAAATGCAAGCTGCATCTACTCCCAGATTGTGGGATTTTTTCAAACCCCCATTCACCTAAACATCCACCAAAAAGCAGTTAGTTTTTACTCCGGCATTACCACCCTTGCTTAGCTACTCCATCTTTAATGGCTTGCAAAGCTTTTGCTTCGCCCAGCAAAGAAGTTAGCTTACTTCCTTTGCCATCATTGCCCTGTGCCATATATCCACCGCGTGCTGTTTTTGTAATCACAGCATCATGCATGGGTACATTTTTTTCTTTCGTCTTTACGTTGTAGGCCGTAATCATTTTGCTTTTGTCCATGGTATTAAGATGGGTTAGTAATGAAACAATACTTAAAGGTGGGTATTTGCGCCCAAGCGAACAACACCCAATTTGCAAACGTGTATAAAATGTTAGTAGCTATGCCCTCTACCCTCTCTTTACATACTTAATTACGCTACCGGCCGCAACATTTTCTGTAAGTGCCATTCCATTTAGTACCGACATTTCATTAAAACGTGAAGAAGGTATACCTAATGCAGTTAGTTGTTGTTGCAGGCTTGCACTGCTTTTTACGGAATGCACCATAACTCTTTCCGGCTTCATATT
>JAHEMO010000123.1 GCA_024643625.1 Chitinophagaceae bacterium | reverse complement strand
CCTATGCGCAACGCCAAAATCCATCCATGATGGATTACCGCAAGCATATTGCCAATGGCAGCATGCTGAATACGCCACCGGTATTTGCCGTATATGTATGCATGCTCACCCTGCGTTGGCTCGATGCCATGGGTGGCATAGCTACCATAGAACCGGTAAATAATCAAAAGGCAAAACTGCTGTACGATGCGCTGGATCGTAAGCCCATGTTTACACCAACTGTGCGCCCGCAGGACCGCAGCCTGATGAATGTGGTTTGGATAATGGAAAATCCTGCGCAGGAAAAAGCATTTCTTGATACCTGCAAATCAAATGGTGTAGTGGGCGTAAAAGGACATCGAAGTGTTGGCGGTTTCAGGGCATCGCTTTACAATGCCCTGCCGCTAAGCAGTGTGCAATATCTGGTGGAGATGATGGAGCATTTTGCAGTGACTCACGGGTAAAAAGGCAAGATGCAGGTACATATTGGCGACGGCATTAGAATGTTTCATTGCAGGGTGGCATAGTGTAGCGTTACCGGCATACCGCACAAGCAAACTACTTATTCCCTGCCACCTGCAATGCACGGTATCATTGGGCCTGTAAGCAAAGAAAATAGCCGACATTAATGTCCATTAAAATCCGGGCAATAACAATGACCTTTTTGCCGCTGTTCTTAATTATGCCTGTGCAGTTGATAGCGCAAATGCTCTGTCTGGCGCTTTGTTTATGCCTTGGTCCGGAGGCATGATTCCCGCTTCTGACGCATTATTATTCGCAACCATTACACTATTCAAATTGAATGGATTTTGGATTTCTCAACCTTTAACGCAGGTCAATTTCAGCAGGTACTTTTTCATAATAATCAGGCACGGGGCCAATAAAAAGATTACTCAAAATTTGAAAAAATTAAATATTTAGTTACATTAACCAACATTATCATTTTTCACATCTTTAAAATGTCAGGTTATGAAAAAATTTCTACTTCCTGTTTTGTCAATTTTTGTGCTGGCCATTGGTACAGCTTCGGCGCAGATAATAATGAGGGCCGTAGATAGCGAAGGACGGGTTATTAAAGGCGAAGCCTTTTTAAGAGGCTATGAGGATCTTATTGAGGTACAGTCCTATTCCATGGGAATTGCAGGCTGTAGCAATGTATCCGGCACTGCAGGTACAAGCAGAGCCAAATGTGCCGCCACCATTGGCGATTTGAATTGGACCACTATATTAGATCGCTCATCAACTTCGTTTAAAAAGGCCTTACTTGAAGGCAAAGCGCTACAAAGCCTGGACCTTACTTTTATTGGCGGCAATCAAGAAGTTTCAAGGGTATACTACCGCATCAGAATGGAAGATGTGCTTATTACTTCCTTTCAGGAAAGTGGCAGCAGTGCTGACAGGCCATTTACATCAGTATCAGCTTCGGGTAGCCGCATAGCCTGGGCCTATTACTATTACGATCAACAATCAGGAGCCAAGGTTGAAGAGTCAAAATTTGGTTGGGATGTAGCGCGCAACAGGGCATGGGATTATCGCTTCCCGGCATCGCCACAAGGTCAAACCTATTAAGGTTGGCGTGCCGTTGTATTCTTCAGACAAAAATTTGAACTTATGAAAAGAATCATTTGTAGCATAATGGCTGCAGCATGCTTTTATACCGCATTCCCACAAGTAGCTAATATTAGTCCGGTAAAAAGCAAGACTATAGCCATGCCCGGCGTAAAAATGGTAAGCCTCGAACCGGTAACCAATAACATACATCTCATTTCGCCAAACGACCTGTTGGTAAAAACCCCCACTGCAAGCGAAAACCTGAATGCTGAAATGCAAAAATTAAGGGCTAACTGCCCGCTGCTATTGGCGGAAATTGCCATAAAGCTTGATGGCGAAAGGCAAAATAATGATCAGGCTTTGCTGGATTGGAAAGTTGAAAATGCATTGTATAGCCAGTTGTATATTTTGGAACGATCACTGGACGACACTTTTCATTTTCAACCCGTAGCGCAGGTGTGGCCAACGGATAAAATTGGATTGAAAGAACAGTATACAGTAGACGATAACAATAGCTTTCAGCTAATGTCTTTTTATCGCGTTAAGCTGCAGTTAGCATCGGGCAAACTTATCTATTCCAATATTGCTGCGGTTAATGGCTACACCCAAAGCAGTTTACGGGTTTTTCCCAATCCTGCACGAAGTGTTATAACAGTAACCGCTTTTACCGATATTGAAAATATTGAAGGCGTTACCATCATGGATGGATCCGGTAAAATTATCTGGCAACAATCGGGCTTGCCCGGACAGAAAAATTTTCAAAAACAAATCAGCCTGTCAAATTTTTCAACCGGTACCTATTTTATCAAAGCCGACCTATCGGATAATACCCGGCAACAGGTAAGTTTCATCAAACAATAGCCTGTACAAAATAATTCAGGGTATTAAGTTTCAGGCGTCTAAGCAGCAGCTGGCTACCTTTAGCTCTATGCTTAGGCGCCTGCTTCATATCGTATACTTCGACATTTTCAATTATGGCATTGCGCCTGTAACGCCGGCTAAGTGGCACCCCGGCTTTAATGATAGGAGAATAAAATAGCGAATAGCTGTTGCCTGAGTCTTCAGGCTAATGGCCTAACACTTTAAGCGATATTTTTTCCGGTGCGCCCAATTGCAGATTTTTCATTTGCATTGCCGGCGTTTGATGCAGGTACAGTGCCGGCATTACGTTGCCGCCTCTTATGCCAAGCCCATCTATACGCATATTGCTTACATCATTTACCAATATAGCGGGGCGGAAATCTTTGCCGGCCATCTGCAATTGTACATTCCTGAATACGATGCCATCCGCATGGCGTACATAAAATCCCCATACCGGTAGTTCGCCAAACATCGAAAACTCTGGGTAATCGGAAACTGCCTCGGTTATCGTATTAAATGAATCAATAGGAAAATAATTTACTGCACTGTCTGCTGCTGTATAATAATTCACGCTGATATTTTCCAATACCACATCTTCAACCATATGACCCGGTAAGCCGGCAATGCTGGCCGGAAAAACATTGTGCCGGTACAGCTTTACATTCGGCGATTTTTCTTTGTAATTCCATGGCGACACACTGGTGATTACGCCCGGTGAAGGCTCAAACCCCGGAGGGTACATCAGCAAAGGTCCTTCGGTTCTATACCCCTCATCGGGCTTATGCTTTGGAATACTTACCTGCATATCGGATATGCGAATATGGCGCAGCCGGCTTTGCTTGTCATCTTTATTACGATGTGCTAACCGTATTAAAATGGCGTTGCCGGTGTTGGTAGCCACAATATTGCGGGCCGATACATGTTCTAAAAAACCGCCGTCTACCGCTTCAAGCGCAAGCGCCGATCGGAAGGTATCGAAGACCGTAATGTTTTCAATGGTTACATGGCTAAAACCACCCACACTGGCTGTGCCAAACTTTATGGCATTGGCACTGGATCGCAATATGCAGTTGGCAATGTATATGCTATCGCATGCGCTATTGGGATCCGATGATTTAAGGCAGATCGCGTCATCGGCAGCGTTGATATAACTATTGGTTACGCGTACATTTCTGCAGTCTACAATATCCACGCCATCGTTGTTCCAATAGGCCACACTTTCAATGGTAATGCTATCAATATTTACGCCATTGCATTGTTCATAATGCGTTACCCAACTGGTGGCGTCTTTAAACAAAACTCCCTTTACAGTTACATCGGTGCAGCGTTCTGCATACAGCAAGTTGGTTCGGGTATTTTCGTTGGGTCTGGTTAGCTGCCAATTGGGATCAGTAAGACTGCCATTCTTGAGCCTTGCAAAAATATCCTCCATCAAATTATCTGCATTGCCGTCAATGGTGCCCCGTCCGGTTATAGCAATATTATGCTGCCCCCTGGCTACAATAAGTGCCGGCTTAATGGGTCCATTATACGCCATACGGTCGGCGATGCCCAATAGCGTAGCGCCATCTTCCAAATGCAGAGTAGTGCCCGACTTTAGGGTAATGGTCCCTGTGGTAAATTTTCCGGCAGGCACTACAACCGTACCGCCACCTTTGGCATTGACATCGTCTATAGCGCTTTGTATAGCTTTCGCATTATTGATATTGGTGCCGGCAATGGCACCATAGCTTACAATGTTGACTTTCGCTTGCTGTGCATAGGTAGCGTTTATGGTACCAATAAAAAAAGTAGCTATCAACAACAACACTGCAAATGGGTGTTGTTGTTGTAGGATCATTTTTACCGAAGCATAGGTATTTTGCATAGCATAACTGTATTATCGTTTTCCTGTAATGGGATTAGTGCGGATAAAACTGCCATCGTCAAAAACCACCTTGTAGGTTGATGGAAAATAGCGGGAAGGCTGATAGTAATCGGTTGTAATAATTTGCGCTCCGCTTCTTTTGGCTGCTTCAAAACTCTCGTAATTATTTTGTCTTGCTTCTATGGTGTTGGCATCTGCACGGGTACGCACCATAAAGCCCATGGCTACCAACTCTCTTATGTATGCCTCCTGTTTTTTGGCATCGTTGATGATCAATATAGCGGCATACGGACTATCGGCAGGAGCATTTACAAACATGAGTTTGCCGGCAAGATTTTCGCTGTTGCTGATATAGGCATCACGCTTTCTACCCGTTTCGTCAAGCACAAATAAAAACCTGCCGGCCAAACGATCTACCGTAGGCCAACCAGACCCAACTACGGCCTCCCGAAGCGTTTTGTATTTACCTCTTATCAGGTCAGGTGTAATTAGTTGATGGCTGTTGAATACAGCTCCAATGGCTTTATCAATACTATCCAAAGCTGCGGCCGTAAATGGCAGCAATGGCGCAAGACCCGGGCTGTTATCATCTTTGGCATTAATGGTAATGATTACCGGAAAATGATTGGGATGCGCGGCACTCCATGCTTTTAATTCCAGCAAACAATCTGTAAAAAGAAGATGATGACTTCTAAAGTCAATATCCTGCATGTGAAACACTTTCAAACCCGGCTTATTCAAATCGCCTGCCGTATCAAATACAGCTGGAACAATACCCGCAGCCTTTTGCATAGCCAAACCAGCGGGCTTACTGTATCTGCCACCAACAGGATCATGCACAACATCAAGCTCAAGATTGCGCAAGCCTAAATCCAATTGCTGCAACAATGCAATATGACCATATTCCAATGCAGGCATCCGGTTGCTATCCATTCTATACAAGAGTTGGTAAAGCGATGGTTCAATACCGGGCTTGTAACTGTTGTGGCTGCCTATCCATTGAAACTGATTGAGCGGTACATTACTAATCGGCATCTTCTTCTGGGCGCGGGACACCCCGCAAATGATACACAAAACTGCAACGAGTATGTTAACTCGCATCCCTTCAGGCCAAATGCACTGCTTCGCCTGAACCAACACTCTTTTGTGTGAAAGCTTACATCCAAATATCATATTTGCCTGTTGTTGTGTTGACTCCATTGCTAATACTTGCGCTAAGATACCCTGCGTGCATCACCAGAAAATTGTGTACAGCGCCGCCAGAATGCCACAAATTATCACTGATGTTACGGTGAATGAAGGTGTTACTTTAAACATGGCGCTGTCAACCACAACAGTGTGTGCGTCGCCTTCCCGCTTGGGCCAAAGCAAGCTCTGTCCAACCATTATACATATTACTGCCAAAAATGTAATCGTCATGCGATCAAGAAAAGGCAAATCAGGAAAACCGCCGGAAGTCCACACCGGTAAAAACTTTAGTACAACCGATATGGGAATGGTAAGCACGGCACCTGAGAGCGCAGCGCCGGTAGTTGTTTTTTTCCAAAACATGCCAAGCATAAAAATGGCCAATACACCCGGTGAGAAAAAGCCTACATATTCCTGAATAAACTGATAGGCCTGATCGAGCGAGGTAAGTGCAGGTGTGACAATTGCCGCCAAAACCATGGCTACCACCACAGCCGATCGGCCGGTTAATACCAAATTGCGTTCCGTAGCCTGCGGCTTAAAAAACTTCTTATAAATATCTAGCGAAAAAATAGTGGAGATACTATTAGCCTTACCGGCAAGTGAAGCAACAATAGCTGCAGTAAGCGCTGCAAAGGCTACACCTTTTAAGCCCGCTGGCAATAAATTCATTAAGGTAGGATAAGCATGGTCGGGCTTCAGTAACCCTGTGCCATCTGCCATTTCTTGCTGAAACATTCCTTTTTGGTGCAGCACATACATGGCAATGCCGGGCAATACGGCAATAATAGGAATGAGTAATTTTAAAAAAGCGGCAAAGAGTATGCCTTTACGGGCCGTCTGCAAATCGGCGCCAAGTGCACGCTGCACAATGTATTGGTTGCAGCCCCAATATGCCAGGTTATTGATTAGCATACCGCCAATTAAAACTGAAGTGCCCGGTAATTCCATATAGTGCGGACTGCTATCATCCAGTATCATATGAAAATGATCGGCGGCCTGTTGCTTTAGTAAGCCAAGCGAAGCAAAAATGCCACCATCAAGTTGAAATGCTTCACCCACCAGATCTAAGGCAAGGTAAGTAGTTACAAGACCACCAATAATTAATACAATTACCTGAATGACATCGGTATAGCCAATTACATTCATACCGCCAAGCGTAACGATAATGCTAAACAAACTAAGCCCGGCAATACACAAACCAAAGCTGATACCCGTAATGCTGCTAATGGCCAGACTGCCGAGATAAAGTATTGACGTAAGATTTACAAATACATATACCAACAGCCAAAACACCGCCATAATGGTACTTACCTGATTGCTGTAGCGCTTTGCTAAGAACTGCGGCATGGTATAAATATTATTCCGGAGGTACACCGGAATAAAAAATATGGCTACAATAATCAGCGTAGCGGCAGCCATCCACTCATAGCTTGATATAGCAAGCCCAATGGCAAAACCAGAACCACTCATACCAATAAAATGCTCGGCACTTATATTGCTGGCAATAAGCGATGCGCCAATGGCCCACCAGGTAAGCGAACCTTCGGCCAGAAAAAAATCCTGCGCCGTAGTTTGCTTTTTCTTTTTACGATAAAAAACAAACAAACCATATAGCGATATCAAAACGAAATACAAAATGAAAACCAAATAATCAGCCGGTGCCAGTTTGTTCATGGATATGATTTAGCTATTGATTTTTTCTGCCTGAAACATTCTTTCTGTACTTGGGTGAATTTGTATAATTACTGCTACTGTGTGTTTACCGGGGCTACGGCCCCTTCATTTAATTTTAGTGCATTGTTGTTGAGCATTGTTATCATTTCTGCACCGGCCAATATCATAGGCCCATAGCCATGTGCGGCATAATTGCTTACCGGCCTGTAGTAATAAAATGCAGCATCGAAACCCATGCCGGTGCCCACACAGGTACCTGTTACCTGTCCTTTGGCATTCACTTGCTGCGATAGTGCATTCCATGCGAGTACTACGGGTGCCACATAAGCCTCCAGCTTTATCCACCCGCGATTGATGCCCTTGGCGATAGCGTAGGTGTAAATAGCGCTAGCCGAGGTTTCCAGATAACTATCATTACGATCGAGCAATTGATGCCACAAGCCCCTGCCAGACTGAAGGGCTACTATACCAGCCACCTGAAGTTGAAACTGTTGCAACACAGCAGGGTAACCGGCATGGGTTACCGGCAATACATCAAGCAATTCTGCCATGGCCATCATGGCCCAGCCATTGGCCCGGGCCCAATGAAAAACAGGCTGCGGCTGCAGGTGCTGCACCCATCCATGCGCATATATACCTTTCTGCTGATGAAAAAGCCTGGCTGAAAATAACAGTACCTGCCGCACAGCATCATCAAAATAACGCTGCTCGCCGGTAAGCGCTCCCATCTGCGCCAGTGCCGGAATACTCATGAATAAATCGTCGAGCCAAACGGTGTTGTTATAAGGCCTGTTTCGGGAAAGTGTACCATCGTCAAGACGCGACTGTTGGGTACTGATAAACCGAATAAAATTGTCGGTAAGCGGTCGCGTATTAGTATTGTACCCCAACACCGATGATTTAATCATAGCAGCGCACATGGCACCGGCATCATCCAGTGCATGCGGTTTCAACACCGTGTTTACAGGGGTTTTAAAATCGGGAGATACTGTTAGCTTTTTGCGGTAGGTATCTGCTAATTGGGTAATAAACGCAATCCTCTTTTTGGTATAATCTGCAAACACCGGATTGCCGGTAGCTTTTGCAGCATGCAGCATAGCGGCGTATGTTACGCCCCATTCATAACTTACCAGTCTAAAATCTGCCTTGGCAAACTGTGTTTCTATGTCTGCTGCAGGCATGCCATTTACGGGTTTCCCTGTAGCCACGTCTACCACAGCAACAGGGGTAACGGCATCAAGATAATCGTGTATGCGCTGTAGCAATTGGCTTATGCTATCCACGGAAGGAACGCCATAAGGCATCGGGTATTTGGGCTTGCTTAAATGCAGGGGTGTATCGCCATCTCTGCCATCGACAGTGCTTTGGGCTATGCCTGAAAAGTCAAAACAGCCCAACAGCAATAGAATAATAATGACCCTTTTCATTTGAAAAGTGTGAAACGATTTTTCCACGCATCGTATTAAGTTGCTCATATCCCTTTTCATTTATTGCATGTCCAAGGCTGGTAATTTATTTTATTTCAATGTTTGCCTGATAGGCGAGTTGTCGGCCCATAGTTTGCAGCATTTTTTCAAAGCTTGCAACATCCGTTATTTTATCAACGCCAAGTTCCCATGCTGCCAGGGCGTAGTATTGTAATGTGCCGGAATTTTTCAATTCCATTTTTGCCAAAAAGCTTGTAGCTACTTTTCCTGTAGCCGGTGCTTGCATATAACCCTTGTACGACTTTCGCGGCACGATAAGCGCCAATCCAATAGCAGACATGGTGTCGGCGCTTTGTTTATCGTAGGTATACAATGCTATCCAGTTGTCATCTACTATCAATTCGCGGAGTGCAGTCCTTGTTTTTGAATTGACAAGCCCAATTACCAATGTTTCGTCGCCCTGCAAATTGTTGCAGGAAATTTCCGCTTTAAATGCAGGCATACCCGGCCAGATAGAAATGGTATTACTAACGCTGTAATCTCTGCCAATAGTACGCCAATGATTGAAAGCAAAGCGAAGCGACGCAAACAGTGGGCCGTTGTTGAGTACCGTGCATTTCGTTTCATCTACATTGCCCAAACTATCCTGTTCTGTTACCCCTAAGCGCAGGACGCTGTCCTGCACCAAAAAAGATATGCCACCAAGGCCCAACGAATTGCCCACTGCCAAAATATCCATGCCCCATGGCTGCATGGTTTGGTAGTTGTTTTCGGTAACGCCGTCGCTGTTTAACCCAACATTGGCGGGCGAAATGTTAGGGTTAGTTTTTCCAAAAACATCAATGCTGTTTCGGCCATCTAAATACAGCCGAAAACCTGCCTTATCATTTTCCCAGGTGGGTCCATCCGTTTGAAAATGCTGATACCCAATTACGCCCGGCAACTGATCGGGGTAAAATA
>JAHEMO010000386.1 GCA_024643625.1 Chitinophagaceae bacterium | reverse complement strand
CTTACCGTTGCGTATACGCCGTTTCTTTATTTCATCGAAGCAATGATGTACATCAATGCGCGGAATCCAGGTTTTTAGCGACGACAGGCGATCATCAAACTGATCAAAGCGCTGAAATACTTTTACCAATACTTCTTGCGTAGCATCATGTGCATCTTCGGCCCGAAGCAGATAATGCAGGCATACATTGTAAACTGCCTTACAATTTGACTAGCAAATCGCTTCACATGCTTACTCATTTCTTAATAGTTCATCGGCAAATAAGTGCGGCTATTAATTTTTTCCACCACGAATTGCAGTAGGTTCAACTACACCAGGTCAATATCAAACTGTACCAGATCTACAAAGTCCTGCACACGTTCCTCTATCTCCGCTTTCGATAATTCCTGCAGGCGTGCAGGGCCAAATTTCTCTACACAAAACGAGGCCATGGCACTGCCTACAATTATGGCGGTCTTCATGTTATCAAAACTGATATCGCGGGTTTTGGCTATATGGCCCATAAAGCCTCCGGCAAATGTATCGCCCGCCCCCGTGGGGTCAAATACATCTTCAAGGGGCAAGGCAGGCGCATAAAACACATGGTTTTCATGAAATAAAAGTGCGCCGTGTTCTCCCTTTTTTATGATGAGGAAACGCGGACCCATATCCAGTATTTTTCTGGCTGCTTTTACCAGGCTAAACTCATTGGTCAATTGACGGGCTTCGCTATCGTTTACCAGCAATACATCAATCATGCGCAGGTTTACCAGTAAGTCGTCCATGGCAATGTCCATCCAAAAATTCATGGTGTCCATCACAATCAGCTTGGGCCTTTGTGTGAGTTGGTCTATCACCTGCTTCTGCAGCTTCGGCATCAGGTTGCCCAGCATAAGGAATTCGGCACCCTGATAGCTTGCCGGCACCTGCGGGTTAAAATTGGCCAGTACATTCAGGTCGGTTACAAGCGTATCACGGGTATTCATATCCATATGGTAGCGGCCACTCCAAAAAAATGAGGGTTGATTGGGCACCCGCTCCACGCCGTCTAATTGCACACCACGGCGGGTGAGATCGTCCAGAATACTCTGGTCAAAATCGTTGCCAATAATGCTTATTTGCTGCACAGGCTTTACAAAATTGCTGGCCGCATAGGCCACATAGGTAGCGCTGCCGCCTACTATGCGGTCGGTTTTGCCAAAAGGAGTTTCTATAGCATCAAAAGCCATGGTACCTACGCTAATCAACGACATTGGAGATTGTTTTATGAATAGAAAACGCTGCAAATAAAATGATATTGACCATAGCACCCTGTACTATTACCTGAAGCCCCCGGCGAACATATTTTTTATGTGACAAAACTAACAGTCGTTAGTTTTGTTGGCTCTATATTATGGCTAAACTTCAAAATGACTCTCCGAGGCGACAGCAAATTCTCCTGAAAGCAGCTGAACTATTTCGCACCCACGGCTATGCCAATACCGGCATGCGCCTGATAGCCGAACATTTGGGGGTGGAAGCGGCAAGTTTGTACAACCATATTCCCGGCAAAAGCTTTTTGCTGAAAGAAATATGTGCGCAAATGGGGCAAGCCTTCGAGATGCAAATGCAAGAAGTGCTTGCCACACCAACCACGGGACTGCAAAAAACCGAAGCATTATTGCGTTTTCATATTCAGATTATGCTCACCCGCTTTGATGAATGGTATATCAGCAACTGGCAATGGCAGCATTTGGTGGATGATTACAAACAGGAGTTTTTGCAAATACGCCGCGGCTACGAAAAAAACTTTACCGGGATTATCGAAGCTGGCATGTCCGATGGCAGCATGGCCCCCATTCATCCTCAGGTAGCCGTGCTTACCCTGCTTAGCGCTATCAGAGGTCTGGAGTTCTGGCAGCGCAATCCGCATGGCCTCGACGCCGGTACCATGGAAGAAGAAATGATAAAAATGTTGTTGAAAGCTTTGACCCCATAATACTATGGCAAATCATTTTCATACCCTGACGGTGAAATCGGTGGAACGCGAAACGACAGATGCCGTATGCGTCGAGTTTGCCTTATCTGACCAGGAACGCACCATGTTTCGGTTTGAAGCGGGTCAGCATCTTACCGTCAGGCATACGCTTGATGGTGAAGAACTACGCCGCAACTACAGCCTATGCACGGCAGCCACGGATGGCAGACTGCAAATAGGCATCAAGCAAATGGAAAACGGCAGGTTTAGTACATGGGCCAACCAACATTTGCAGGCGGGTATGCAGCTGGAGGTGATGCCACCCGGAGGTCATTTTACCCTGCATGGTCCGGTACTTGAAGCAAGATCATTTGTTTTTGTAGCTGCGGGTAGTGGCATCACACCCGTGCTGTCTTTGCTGGCAACGGTATTAGAAACCATGCCAAAAGCACATTGCACGCTCATCTATGCCAATCGCAATCGCGGTGCTATTATGTTTAGAGAAAGATTGGAGGCATTGAAGAATAAGCATCTGCAAAAACTAAACCTTGTACATATACTCAGCCGCGAGGCTACTGATAGTCCTTTACACCATGGCCGCATAACAACTGAGAAATGCGGTAAAATCTTTGGCAACATTGCACCGCTCGA
>JAHEMO010000122.1 GCA_024643625.1 Chitinophagaceae bacterium | reverse complement strand
GATTTTTATTTCCATAGCATCAATCATGGTTCACGGTTATTTTTGGCAAATAAACACAAAAAGCACCTCAGGGTTTTAAAAGAATGACCAAGAATGATGATCGGCAAGAGCTTCATCCCGTAGCTTTAGGACAATTATTCCAATCGGGGGTTTATCTTATCGAAACTGCAGCAAAGCAACCGTCCACTAGTACGACACCCCTCCCTGACGCCACCATTCCAACGATGGGGCAATTTGAGAAAGGCATCCTGATTTTAGTAACCGATGCTTCGGCCAAGGTATTAAACGACGAGGACTTCGACTTGCTCACAAAAATTCTGTCCGCCGCAAAATTGAGCATGGCCGATGTACAACTTGCCAATATTTATCAGTCCCTACCCTTCGATTTGCCGGCCAAACTATCTGAAATAGAGCCTCGGGTGGTATTAGCCTTTGGTTTGCTGCCGGAAGACCTGCTGCTGCCTATGCGGTTTCCGCCCTTTCAGGTGCAACCCTGGGGCAAAACTACTTTTATGGTAAGCCCTTCGCTCAGCGAAATAAACGGAACAAATTCGGCATCCATTGACCTGAAAAAGCAACTTTGGCAGGCCCTGCAACGCTTGTTTCTACAATAACCAAGAACTATGAATGATCTACCCGAATTAATATTTGCTTCAAACAACGCACATAAACTCAAGGAAATAAAAGCGCTTTTACCACCCGGCATTCGGCTCCTTAGCCTGGCCGAAGCGCAAATAAACACCGCAATGGATGAGCCCTTTGCCACCCTGGAAGACAATGCGCTGGCCAAAGCAAGGCAAATAAAATTACTGAGTGGTAAAGATTGTTTTGCAGAAGATAGCGGGCTTGAAACAGAAGCACTTAACCATGAACCCGGCGTGTTCAGCGCCAGATATGCAGGTGAACCAACCAATGACAAAGCCAATATGGACAAATTACTCCTCCGGTTGGGAAATCATAGCAATCGCAAGGCACGGTTCCGCACGGTAATTGCGTTAATCTGGAACAATGGCGAGCATTTGTTTGAAGGAATATGCGAGGGAGAAATTGCAATGGCACCTGCTGGCAGTGGCGGTTTCGGCTACGATCCTGTTTTTATTCCCAAAGGTTTTACGCAAAGTTTTGCGCAAATGACTGCTGCCGAAAAAAACCAGATTAGCCACCGGGCAAAAGCTACCGCTAAACTGCTGGCTTTTTTACATAATGTGATGCCTTAATCTATTCTATAAACAAACCAAAACATGCAGCATCGTATTCGACTGAAGTTGCCGAAGGAATTACCGTTTGACTGCCATATTGCGGTGCGGATAACCGATCTGAATTATGGTAACCATGTGGGTAATGAAAAAATGCTGGAATATCTGCAGGAAGCGCGGATACAGTTTTTTGCCGTTATGGGATACTCAGAAATATCCTTTGGCGATTACGGCCTGATTATGGCTGATGCTGCCATTCAATACAGAAAAGAACTAAAATATCCTGCCCTTTTGCAGGTTCAAATTGGTGTGGTTGAGCTGAGCCAGGGCTCTTTTACACTATGCTATCGCGTTTGGCAGGAGGCGCATGACAGCATAAACCACTTATTAATAGCAGAAGCCACCACAACGCTGGTAAGTTTTAATTATCAGGCGGGCAAACCATCACCGCTGTCTAATGAGGCACTTGAAAAGCTCAGGCTGTATAGTGCATGATCAGGAAACTGAGTTCCAGATACGCCAGCTTTCTTCGGCCTGCAGCACCAGCATGTCGTAGCCGTTTTTTATAGTGGCGCCGGCACGCTGCCCTTCTGCTAAAAAAGCACTTATCGGGGGATTATATACAAGGTCGAACAGGTAATGCTCCGGCGTTAGCCATAGGTATGGCAAAGGCGGCTTTTCATCCATGTTGGGAAATGTTCCTAACGGCGTAGTATTTATGATGATTTGATGTGTTGCCATATGTTCTCTACCCAATTCGGCATACGTGATATGGGTGCCTGGTTTGGTTTTGCGGCCCACCACCTGAAAAGGGATGCCAAGTTTACCCAAAACATATTGTACCGCCTTGGCCGCTCCCCCGCTTCCGAGCACTAATGCCTGATGATGCTTTTGTGGCTGCCAGGCCTGCACAAAACTTTTCTCAAAACCAATAACATCGGTATTGTGCGCCACAATAGCACCATTGGTAAAATGAAGGCAATTGCACGCCAACAGGCCTTGCGGGAGATTGCTCAGGTCTGTAGCATAGGCCAGCACATCATGTTTGTAAGGAATAGTTATGTTGAGGCCAACCCAACCGGTGTGACTATTCAGCAGGGATGCTAAATCTTCAATTTGTGCTAACGGAAATAGTTCGTACACACAATCTGTAATATGCTCCTCCTTAAACTTTTTGGAAAAATAGTCTTTGGAAAAGGAGTAGTGAAGCGTCTTTCCAATTAGTCCAAAGCGCCTCATGCGTGCTGCCCACCGTTTAGATAAAGGTCGAAAGTATCGCCACGTAAGCCTATGCGCATGGCTTCAAGTGGTATTATTTCCTGGGGAGCAATATTGCCAAGGTTCACATTGCAGCCTAATAATTCAAGAAAATAAAGCTGCTGCGATTTTTGCGGGGCTTCCCAGATAATACGTTCTGCCGGTATTTGGGTCAATATTTCCTGAACCAAACCTTCCCGCACTTCGCCACTGCCACGATAAATACCAACATTACCTGCCTCCCTGGCTTCAGCAATCACATAGCTGCTACCGGCCGCCAGTTCGGCGCTCATCAGTTCTATCCATTTGTAGGGCGGAATAATGTGTGCCGCGTCTTTGCTTCCCACTTCGCTCAGCACTACACCATATTGGGTAAGTTTCTCGATATAGCCACATTTTTCAGCATGTGGAATAGTAACTGAGCCATCGCTTACTTCCATCCAATCGATGCTGTAGTCTTTACAAACAGCAATGAAATCTTCAAATTGATTGCGGATGATAAATGCCTCGAACAGTGTGCCGCCAAAATAAACAGGCAAATCGTGCGACTTATAAAACTCAATTTTTTGACGCAATTTGGGTGTAACGGCTGACGTACCAAACCCTAGTT
This sequence comes from Chitinophagaceae bacterium, assembly GCA_024643625.1. GTDB lineage: Bacteria > Bacteroidota > Bacteroidia > Chitinophagales > Chitinophagaceae > Phnomibacter. Next base: position 6,536 of record JAHEMO010000122.1, on the reverse strand, counting down.
TAATAATATCGATATGTGGTAACGCAACGTCAAGCATGTCTTCTGCTTCGCGGAGGCTGAGACCTTTGTCCATCACCATGGTAAGCCCGTCTTTACGGGGTTTCAGGTGACGCTGAGGCATTTGCGTGAGGTTGAAATTCAGTTGATTCATACGCTATTGTAATGGCGGCAAACGTATTGAAAAAAGGATTTACTGCACATGACTTAACTATACCGGGTAGCCGGGGACTATTTTTTGCGGAGGTATTTGTTGGCAAGTTCCAGAACGGCTGCCCTTTGCATAAGGCCAGGCACCAGATCTACCAATTTGCGGAATCCTTTCTGATTTGCCGACAACGCATTTTCCAGCTGTACCAAGGCTTCTTTGGCTTTACCCATTAGAAAATTGGCAGCGCAGCTGGTATATAAAAAGGTAGAATTACCCTTGGTAGCCAGCAGGCCTTCCTGCGATTGCTGCAGCGCCTCTTCAGCAAAACCAGCCTGAAGCAGACACTCTATCAGCCTTTCGCGTCCCCCAACATTTTTAGGCCGCGATTCTACAGCAACGCTTAGGAATTGGACGGCCTCCTTTAGTTTGCCTTGCGCCATTTTACACTCCCCCATCAGCAGATTGTAGTCGGCTTGCTTGCGGTGCACCCGCATGGCCAGATGCAATTGCTTGATGGCTTGCTCCCATTGCTGCTCTTTATAGTAGGTAACGGCAATTTTGTAATTCAGCCGGCTATCTTCCTGATTCAGGTGGCTGGCTTTGCGATAATGAAAACGGGCCTGCGCCCAGTTTTCCAGTTTGTGGTAGCAATGCCCGATGGCCTCGTAAATAACGTCTTCGGGCCGGCTCAGTTCCAGCACTTTCGACAGTGCTTCAATGGCATCCTTGTAGCGCCGCAGGCGGATATAGGCATCGCCCATATTGCGAAAAGCGATATCCATTTTGTCATCGATGGCCAAGGCATATTGGTAGGCATCAATGGCTTTTTCGTACAGTTTGAGGGTTTGAAACGCAGTTGCCAAATTAAACCAGCCTAACTCGTTAAATGGGTGGTTTTCAATTATTTGCATGTGAAGCCGAATACTTTCTTCCGCTCGCCCGGTAAAATCTGCCCAAAAACAAATCTTTAGTAAGGCTTCCTCATTTTCGGGATCTTCTTCCAATATCAGTTTGAGGCAATCAAATACTTTTTCAAAATCCTCGTAATCGTCATAAACGTCGCTGAGTTCAAAAAGCAATTCAATTCTATCATCACCTTCAAACCGGCCAAGGGCATCTTCCAATATAGCAGCAGCCTTTTGGGGCTCATCAAGCGCCAGAAAAACATCGGTTTTTAAAATGTAAAGGGCAATATCATTTGAATCGTAAAGTTCTGCCTCGTTCAGCAGATCAAGCGCCTCGTGGTATCGGCGAAGGGCAATAAGCATATCGGCCTTCTTAAACCTTAGCATAGACGAAAAGGGAAACTGTCCCAAACCGATATCGGCTGCTTCTGCAGCGCTTTCAGTATCCTCACTTTCGTCAAAATGGTCGATTATCCTTTCAAAATCTTCTTCTTCAAGAAAGGCAATATGTCGTCCACTTTTGAGCCCCTGATAGGCTTTAAGCAACTCCATCATCTCTTCCCTTTCCCTGCGGTTGGAGTGTCCTGCCATATATAATTGCGTTGTTTAAAGCTACAAGTTGTTACTTGATTGCCTGTCGTAAAATTTTCCTGATTTTTTTCGGGCTTTGTTGAAACATTTCTTAAAGTATTTCGTTAAACAAACCTAAAAGACATTATTTTCGCCGCCATGTCCAAAAAGAACACCAAATTAAATCTCTCTAAAGCCGGGTTATTGCTGGCTTTTGTGGCATTTTTGGCTGTTCAGGTTACAGTGTCAGCTGCCGTTGGTGATGATAAAAAGAAGCAAAAAGGGGTAGTTCTCCGTGTTGAGGGTTTCGATTTCGGCCACTTTGGCAAGTCCGAAACTTACTTCTTTCGCCGCCCCGGTAGTTTCTACGCCTCAAATTTTTCGCTATTGGACAAATCGCCCCAGAGTGCAGGCTATTCCAATATCCAAACTTTCAAGCAGGGCAACACCGTATATATCGTACCGCAGAAGTCAAAATCAAAGATTCCGCTGAGTAAGTTTAAAGTACCGGAAAAACCAAGAAATTAAAATCCGCCCGTGTTTGAGGCGGATTTTTTTATTACTGCTTCTTTACTTCCAATATTTTATAGCCCGATGTGGGCAGCTGAAATTTTGTAGCATTTACCGGATTCATGCTGATATTATCAGCCAGATAGCCCAATTTTCCGGTTGTAGATTCAACAGCATAATAAAGCGGCAAGCCATCCAAATCTTTAAACAGCATATCGTAGGTTTTAATGGCGGGCACCAAATCGCGGGTAAAATACACCGACGCCTTAGTGCCATCCTGAGCGGTTAATTCGGCTAATTTGGCTTTATAGCCAAGAATGGTTGTATCCCTGCCTTCCACAATCTTCCAACTCACTTTTCCGTATTTCTTATTGTAATCGTACCACTGTGCTTCTGTAAGATTGGTCAGGTATTTATCTGCCGCCGAACCCGTGAGCATAGCGTACTGCTTCATTTTTGAATCGATGATTACCGAGCGATTGATGACGGCGCTTTCAAAGTCGTAGCGGGCATGATTACCTTTGATGTATAAAGTTTGGGTCGCTCCAGCCAGCGTTTTTCTTACTTCCTGATTGTCAATAGCAGACACGTCAATTTTGTACACAACGGTTCCTTCGGTAAGCAGGTTTTGGGCAGAGAGCGTTTGCCTCATTGTAGCCGTAGCCAACAACATCAACATCAGACTAAAAACCTTTTGCTTTTTCATGTTCATTATGATTGCAATCTCCACCATTATTGTCACGTATGACCAAAAAGGCCGTATACATTAGCTTAATTTCTGATAAAAATGGGCTGCTGTTTAGATCTCCTTAACCAAAGATCATGTCATTCAGCGGCGGTGCGCATTTTGTTGCTATAATCTTTAAACCAGCTGTGGTACTGAATTTTAAGTACACCAATTACCCCTTCTTTTATTATTCCCTTATTCATTTTACTGGTACCACGAGTTCTGTCTCGGAAAACAATCGGGATTTCAACTATGGTAAAACCAAGTTTCCAGGCGGCATATTTCATTTCAATTTGAAATGCATAACCCACAAATCGGATGGCATCCAAATTAATAGTTTCCAACACCCGGCGCTTGTAGCACACAAAACCTGCCGTAGCATCTTTCACCGGCATAAAAGTAATAAGCCTGGTATAAAGACTGCCACCGCGGGAGTAGATATGACGATCCAATGGCCAGTTTTCAATACTGCCGCCCTTTACATAACGGCTGCCCACAGCAACATCGGCGCCTGAGTGGCAAGCGGCTACCAATCTGTCAAGGTCGGCGGGATCATGGCTGAAGTCAGCATCCATTTCACAGATAAATTCGTATTGCCTTTCAATGGCCCATTTAAATCCATGGATATAGGCAGTACCCAACCCCAGTTTTCCTACCCGTTCTACCAAATGAATTTTATCAGTGCCATGGCGGTGCATGGATTCACGCACCAGATTTGGCGTACCATCCGGAGATCCGTCATCGATGACGAGAATATGAAAATCGGGGGAAACCTTCATTACCGCATCAATTATGCCGGCAATGTTTTCACTTTCATTATAGGTTGGTATGATAACTAGCTTATTCAAATTGCTTGCCAAGGCTAACAAACATACACACATCCTGCATTTGATGCACATGGCTGCAGCTATGGGTGGAGATCAATCAACAATATGACTGCATTATAACTTTTGTATAAAGAAATAGTGGAAATTATGGTACTCCAGGCCCCTCTGCCGCTTTCAATTATTTACCTACTTTGCCTTTTGGAAGGTCATTTTATGTAAAATCTCAGTAATGCGCTGCTTGGTATCCATAGGAAAATCACCTTGCATCATCCAGTCATAATAACTGCGCTCCTGCCGGAAAACAGCCTCCACTTCCTTGCCTTTATGTTTCCCAAAATTAAATACAATTTTACCATCCTGCAGGGTTAGCCTGCGCGCAAAATCAACCAATTCATCTTCGCCAACTGCTTTCAAAATAGTATCGATAGAATCGCCTAAATCAGGATAGCGTTCTAATTGTGCTTCCAACACTTCCCATGTAGCCGTCGCATCTGCCTCTGCGCTATGCGCATTATCCAATACTTTGTTGCAATAAAACTTGTAAGCTGCCACAAGCGTCCTTGGCTCCATTACATGAAAAACTCGTTGTACATCAAGCATTTTTGCCTGATGCAATTTTATCTCGACACCATTCCGCAAAAACTCTTCCACCAGTAGTGGAATATCGAATTTATTGCTGTTGTAGCCACCCAAATCGCAGCCTTCAATAAACTGCTTGATTTCATTAGCCACTTGCTTAAAAGTTGGTGCGTCTTTTACCATATCGTCTGTAATGCCGTGTATAGCTGAGCTATCGGGGGGTATAGGCATTTCGGGGTTCAGCAACTTACGCTTCTTCACCTCGGTTCCATCAGGATTAATTTTTACAATCGCAATTTCAATAATCCTGTCACGGCCCGGGTTAATACCTGTAGTTTCTAAATCGATAAAAGCCAGTGGTTTTACAAGTTTCAATTTCATTACGGTAAGTTGGGATAATCTTTCCGGCGAAAGATAGTTTGTTTATTTATTCCTGCACCAACACATCTTGAACGGCCATACCATCGAATGTGCCGCTACTCATCAGCAAAAGTTGGTGCTGCTGAAAATTAAATTGCTTTAGCCAATCCTCCAATGCTGCTTTATTGTTACAAACAAAAAGATCAGCACGGCCAAAGCCAATACGAATATCCGCCTCACTAATCATTGGCAGCCGCTTAATAGACAAGGCATGCTCACTGTAAAACACAGCTGCTGCCACTGCGCCATCCAATGCATGAGCATAGTGTGGCAAAAAATCCTTATTCAAACTACTATAGGTGTGCAATTCAAGTACGGCTACCACAGGTTTTGGTGCAGCCTGTGCAACCATAGCTTTAAGTGTTGCTTTCACCTTGCTTGGTGCATGTGCAAAATCCCGATATACGGTAATGCCTTCCATCACCTCAAGTTTCTCCAGGCGCCTTGCTGCGCCGGTAAAGCTAGCTATGCGTTGGGCAAACGAAGCTGCACTAAGCCCTAGCAATTTGCAGGCATGCCATGCAGCATGCATATTGAGTAAATTATGCTCACCAAAAACTGCAATGGGAGTTTCTTCACCTTCAATAGAAACAATCGTTTTGTCACCCTCTCTTCGACTTGGTAATGGCAGATAAGGTATAGGGTTAATATGCGCCGGCAAATGATCGTTCACCAATTGTTGCAACACTTCATCCGTATTGTTATAAATGAGGTAACCGCCGGGTTCAATTTTATGCAGGAAAATAATGAATTGCTCCAGATAGTTTTCCCAGGTAGGAAAAACATTGATATGGTCCCAGGCAATGCCGGTTAATATTGCAATATGCGGAAAGAGAAAATGAAACTTCGGGCGCCTCTCAATAGCACTTGCAGGATACTCATCTCCTTCTGCCACTAATATTGGCGCATCAGTTATTGAAACACTTTGATCGAAGCCCGGTATTTTGGCACCAACCAGATAATCAAAAGTCATATTGCCCTGCAAAGCATGCATGATCATACCGGTGGTGGTTGTTTTGCCATGGCTTCCGCCCACTACTACTCTGCGTTTATCTTTACTTTCCTGGTATATGTATTCGGGAAAAGAATAGATTGGCAACCCCAGGGCACGGGCTTTTACCAATTCCGGATTATCGGCACGGGCATGCATACCTAACAATACCGCATCCAGATCGCCATGAATATAGTTTTCATCCCAACCTTCCTGTGGTGGGAGCAGCCCATGCTGCTGTAAATTGGTTCGAGATGGCTCGAATATTTCATCATCGCTACCGGTAACTGTATACCCTTTCTTAAACAACGCAATGGCTAGTTGATGCATTACACTGCCGCCAATGGAAATGAAATGTACTCTCATAATTAATTGCTGCAAATCAAGAACATTATAGCATTAAAGACGCATGCAAGCCCAAAAACTAAAACAGAATACCAACAGTTGTGCAAAATCTGTATATGCTAAAACTGCAATTTTGCTGGCCCAAAACCGTTTATTTTGCACCATCTTAAAACCAGCACATGAAAAAATCAATGACCGTACTATTGGTATTCGCGTTCACGCTGGCGCTTATTTCTTGTGGATCCAGTCGTAAATACGGTTGTCCTATGAACCCTCAGTACAATTATAAAAGCCGCTGATAAAGCATGTGGAAGGAATTGGATAGCCCTGAAATCCTGGCTGATATTGTTGATAACAGCTTCCGCAAAGCGCAGGTTATTTACAAACATAGTACCCGTTGTGCGTTAAGCAGCATGGTAAAAAGCCGGCTACAATCCGGAACGTTGCCCGACAGTATTGATTTTTTTGAACTGGATTTAATAGCCCATCGCAAAATAAGTGATGCGATTGCTGA
>JAHEMO010000385.1 GCA_024643625.1 Chitinophagaceae bacterium | reverse complement strand
GGTGGCTTCTATGTCCTTACATGCTTCATAAAAGCCTCTCTGCAGATTTGGTGAAAGTGTCTTTTTAATTTCAATGGCCCACACAGCTTCATTTGGCTTCTCTAATACTAAATCAATTTCAGCCTGTCCTTCAGAGCGATAATAACTGACCCGCCATGTTGTTGAAATGACCTGCATGATTTGTTCAATTACATAGCCTTCCCAGCTAAAGCCTACAACTGGATTACCAAGCAGTGCGTCAAAATTGCTGATGAAAAGTAAGGCATGCAATAATCCACTATCCCTGATAAATATTCTGGGAGAACGGATGAGCCTTTTTTTGCTATTGCCCGACCATGGCTGGATTTGCCGGATCATATAAAAATCCGTGAGTATGTCAAGGTATTTTTTTGCTGTGGTATGGCTTACACCGAGGCTTTTGCCCAACTCAGCATACACCACTTGTCGGCCATGATAATGGGCCACCATACTCCAGAATCTTTTCAGTCTTTCGGGTGCCACCTGCGGACCCATTACTGGAATATCTCGCTCTACATAGGTGGCAATAAAATCCTGTCGCCACCGCCAGCTTTCGTCATCTGAGTTGCCCAGGTAGCTGTCCGGAAAGCCACCCCGAAACCAGTGTTTCTCCATACCAAATCCCAGGGGATCCGCTTGGTGTAATTCCGCCACACCTAGTGGTGAAAGTTCCAGATACCGTATTCTGCCGGCTAATGTTTCTGCCGACAATTGCAACAATTCCCTTGATGCTGAACCAAGCAGCAGGAAATGGCCGGCTTTTTCGCCCGCTCTTTTTCTCCGGTCAACTATAGCGCGCAACACGGTAAACAAATTGGGAAGATGCTGCACTTCATCAATGATGAGCAATTGGTTATCGAAGCGCATGAGGTAAGCCTCTGCATCGGCAAGTTTGTTGCGGTCCGACGGTAACTCCACATCGAGGTAGGAACTATTCTTTCCCAGTGCTTCATTGCTCAGCGATAGGGCGAGTGTTGTTTTACCAACCTGTCTTGGGCCTAGCAACACTACTACAGGCACTTGTTGGAGCGCATTTATCAATGGTTCAGTAATTGACCGATGAAACTCAGGCATAGAATTAATAGATAAAGTTGCAAATTACGTTATTAATTCAAAATAATCACGTAATCTGAAACTTGAACTTTCAAATTACGTGATTAATGGCGAGAAGCCTTTTTCATTTTTTACCTCGTAAGCGGTAGAGTTTCTAGCATTCGGGGCCCCGGCAAAAAGCCGCGGGGTTGTAAAGCGAGCACAGTTAGGATCTTGCAAAATTCCCTTTTAATGCGTTATTTAATGCTTTGCCAGCGATATGCGGCATGCCCTCAATAAAATTTGGATACATGCTATTTGGTCAACCAAATATCGAGCCCAATTGATAGATCATACCATCGAGGAGCAATTGTATCCATTCATAGCACATCAACTACAGGAACAGGGCTGCACGGTCGGCATCATTCATGGTATGCCGGACGATATGCACTGCTTGTTTTTGTTGCATGCACAGAAGTCGATTGCTGAGGTTTTGAAGCAAATTAAAGGCAGTAGTTCGCACTTTGCAAATCATCAAAACATAATGGAGCAGCCTTTTGCCTGACATACCGGTTATGCCGCGTTTTCTGTATCGGAATCGGTTTTTGAAAGCGTCTATTACTACATGCTCAACCAGAAGCAACATCACTTGAAGAAGTCATTTCAGCAGGAGTACGATGAGTTAACCCACGGTTGAAACCGTGGTGTGGGGATTAGTCCATGGGGTGGGGAATAATCCATAGGCTGCGGATGTAACCCATGCGCTGGGGATGTAATCTCAGTTCACAAATATTTCATCGGCAAATACCCATCCTTTATCGCCCTTGCCACGGTGCCATGAGGGCAATACGCTTACCGGCTTAGCCACCACCCGCAGGTATTGCACCTGCGTAGGTGCAAACTTGCAGGTAAACCCTTCCAGCGTGGAGGGTTCTTCTTTCGTGGGTTGTGTAGGTTTCAGACTGCCGAGTTTCTGCATGTGTTGCGGACTGTTGCCGCCCCATACTTCTACTTCCTGCGGCGGCATAATGTAGCTGCCAATATCTACAATAGAACTGAGGGTAATGGTGCTTGCTTCAATAGGCGCATCAAACTGCATCAGAATTTCCAGGTTATTGTTCTTATAGCCCAACCATTTGCCATTGCGGAAATTCTTCTCACTTTTTACATTATCGTTTAGGGTAGCGGCACCATTGCCTTTGTAGCTATTATCGGGTGGTAGCAGCGCTACAATACTATTAGCTTTGTATTTGTTTTTAAAAAAATCAAGTTGCGCAATCGGGCTGCTTATCCATCCGGTTTTAAATGCTTTGGCTTGCAACTTTCCTGCTTCATTTATCATCACTCCCAGTTTGTATTCCGTTGAAGAAAGGCTATCGGGTTCGCTGCCGTCAAGGGTGTACCGTATAGTAACGCCGGGCATAAAATGTTTGAGTTGTAATTCCTGAGGTGCTGTAATTACCTGTGCTTCATTTTGAATGGTGGGGGCATTCAGTTGTAAGATCATGGTATCGCCATAATAACCCCAATACATGTTTTTGTTCGGCAGTTTGGCAGCTATGCTGTTGTGTAGGTTTT
>JAHEMO010000121.1 GCA_024643625.1 Chitinophagaceae bacterium | reverse complement strand
TCAATGCTGTTTCGGCCATCTAAATACAGCCGAAAACCTGCCTTATCATTTTCCCAGGTGGGTCCATCCGTTTGAAAATGCTGATACCCAATTACGCCCGGCAACTGATCGGGGTAAAATATGGCCGTATCGGCAGGTACTACTTTGTCGGCAGCTGTATGCCTTACACCTAAACGTATTGCTGCTCTGCGTTCAATAGTCGTTTCTCCTTTCGCTAATGAAACTTTATAGGTCTGTTTTTCGTTAGGCCAAATATCGGCTACAAAAAATAATTCATCCGCCTTTCCATCTCCATTACTATCGATGGTTTGCGCAGGCAAGCTATCACCATTGCTATTGATGAGCCACAAGGCTTCGCTATTGGCCAACACTTCACTATTGGGAAACCCGGCTAAAGCAATATGGATTGGCTGCTGCCTCAAACTATCTTTATGCGAAGCAATGACAATAGTACTGACATCAGCATTGTTCATACGACAAGAAGATGCAGCACCAATGAGCGTGAGGATAAACAGCGTAAAAAAGCAGCCACGCAAATACAATAAATTCCCGTTTTGCCGCATGCCAAAATTTTATTGAAGCGTAAGGGTATAATTAAATGGTGTAATACCAGTAATAAAAACACGGTCGCCTTCAGTGCGTAGATTGCCAAAATGCGTACTGTAGCGTTCGCCTTCAGGATTATCTACCGATTCATGCGCCAAGGCTCCCGGTCCAAAACTGATGCTATCGTTATGCATGGTATATTGCCCATATCCATCGGCCAAAAAACGATTACCATCCTTATTGGTTTGTATGCCCACAAGCTGACCGCCCTGCCGAAAACAAAGTTCTATCGTTACCGGAACGCCTTGCAAACCCTGCACATTAAAAATTAGTGATGCGCCATTTTTACCCGGCTTCACCGTTATCACACTATCAAGCCGCTTGATATTACTTAAAGGTCGCTTATCAAAAGCCATCTTACTCCAAAACCTGTTATCAACACTTGGCGCAAGCGCATAATCGCCAGCGGTATTTTGCTGCTGCTTTGGCAATGGTTGATAGTACGGCACTTCCCAATGTTGTTCCAATGAGTACACATCGCCATGCTTTACCAGGCCTTTGCTGTAAAAATAGCCGAGGCTAAAAAAGCCTGTCGACATCCTGACATAATCCAAAATGGCATGACCTTTACGAAAGGAAAAAAAGTTGGGGCTGTTGCTGCGTCCCGATGCGATGGTGATGGGCAAATCGGCACCGCCAAAAACAGTGGTTGTGGTATCTCCATTTCTTACACGCAACAAGTGTGAACTTGCCAATAACTTTTCGTAAGTCATTGGTATTTCGCCTGCCGCGGGCAATTGCTGCTGTAGCTCAGGCATTTCTAAAAAATGCGGTAATGCATGCTGCACTATTTCCTCATCAAAGTCGGGCAGACTTTCAATAAACCGGCAGGCAGCCGCAAAAGAATTATTATTTTCCTTTATTGCCATCAGGCGGTAAGCGTAGTAGTATGGGTAGCACATTTTTCGCATATACTGATCCTGCCGCCGCGAGTCGGTAGTTACCACTTCGCCATTAGGCTCGAGATAGTAAAGGGTCATCTGCAAATTGCGCGATACATAGGATAGTACATCCTTTTTACCGGCAAAGCTTGCCATGGCCATCAGGCCGTTATTTTCTATGGTAGCATATATGCCGCCGCTGCGTTCAGGATAATGTCCATCAGCATCCTGATAAACGCCTTCCGACAGCCATTCGTTGATGCGCTGCATGTAACTGCTGTCGCCATACAATCGGAATAACCTTGCTAATGCCGAACTTATTACCCAACGATGGTTAGGGGTATGTACACCACCTTTTACCAATCCTTCACCACTGCGCTGCAATGTCTGCTTTACCGTGCTATTCAATGCCGCCAATGTTGCACCGCCCTCTTGCTGTAACAGCCAGGCTCCGGCACCAATCAGTTCAATTAAAAAAGCGGTATCGGGTGGCGACTCAAGGTTGCCAATATTTACGGTTCCATCGGCTGTTTGAAACCTTTGTAAAACACCGATAAAATACTGCATTTTTTCCAGCGCGGCGGTGCTATGATAGTATCGCGATGATTTGCTTGTGTAGGCCGCAGCCAACGCGCTAAAATCGCTTCCCAGCCTGCGGCTAAATATGGGTTTGCTACTTACCGGTGCCGCTAATAAGGCTTCGCAAAAAATATCGTTCGCCTTTATAAGTCTATCCATTAATGGCATGTCAATAGCCATCGGCCATGGCGGAACATTTCTGTTACCAAATGGCATTGCTTTAACCAGTAAAGGCGAAAGCGCAGCCATACCACCAATTTTTAAAAACCTGCTCCTCCCTATGCTTTTCATGCTTTCTATAATAAAAAAACCACCCCTGAGCCGATGGATTCGGGGTGGCGGTATGATAATCCCAGCAATATCAATTGTATCCCGGATTCTGCGTTAAACTTGGGTTACTGTTGAATGCTGTTTGTGGTATAGGAAATAGCCTGCGATAAACATCTTTATTAGTTTTCAAGCCCCAGCTATCTTCAAACTTTCCAAAGCGGATCATATCATTTCTACGCCAGCATTCCCACGCAAGTTCACGTGCACGTTCAGCATATATGTCATCCAGCGTTACCGTTGTCCAGGCTGCTGATGTTGTCCTTCTGGTACGTAAAGAATTGACAAGCGATAGCGCCGTTTGTCCCCCGGTAGGCGTTGCGCCGCGCAGTATGGCTTCTGCCTTCATCAATACTACATCGCTGTAGCGAAATACTGGCACATCATTATTCTGATTTCTATTGGTCACATTGGTATTGTCAGGGTAAAACTTAATGTTTCGGGTACCCATATTCCACGCGATCTCATCGTTGCCACAATCGAAGGTGATGGGATTTTGCCTTAGTGTAAAAGTGGGAGCAAGTTCAAGATGATAGATGTATTCTGCTCCCCCGTCAGATCCCGTATAAAACTGATCATAACCTTTTTTTGTAGTGCGCACCATCAAGGGGCTTCCATCTTGCCAATATTGCTTACCACTCAGCCATTGGCCATTGCGAATATCGCCGGCGTCGCTAAAGTTAGCGAGGTATTCGGGCAAGGTCATCCGGGGTCCGCTCGGCCGGTTATTTTGCAAACCGTTGCCCGTAGTAAGATTCATCACCGGATTAACATTGGAGCCGGGCGTAGATCCTGAGTAACGGTATCTTATTCCCATATTGCGGTTAAGGTCGTATCGGGCATGAAACATGTAACCATTTGAAGTGGAGGCATCGTAAGGAATGGCAAAAATAAATTCTTTGTTTCCCGGCCCATTGTTTGGATAAAACATTTGCAGATAGCTTGCACGTGCTTCAAAGCCATACAGGTTGCCGCCACCGGCATTCAATACACTATCGCAAGCGGCTACGGCTTCATTATTTTTTGCAGTACCGGTATACACCCCTGCGTTTAAATACAATTTTGCCAGGAGGGTATAAGCCATGTATCGGGTGGGTTTGCCATAGGTAGTAGGCCCGGCCACACCACTAAGATTTGGGATAACCGCTTTCAGTTCCGACTCAATAAAATTGAACACTTGTGCCCTTGGTGTATTGGGTTTGGGTTTTGTATCGCCATATAGTGTATCAAGCGGCACATTGCCAAAATTATCCATCATCTGAAAATATGAAAACGCCCGCATGGTGCGCATTTCCGCCAGTGCCTGACTCTTAGCAGCACCCTCGGGTGCTTCCTGAAGAATAAACAGAATTTGATTGCTAATGCCAATCATATCGCTCCAGTAATTCCATACACCGCTAAGTAGTGGATTATCCTTATCCCAGTTATGATAATGCAGTTGCATAAACCTGCCACCATCAAACCAGTTGCCGCCATAGGCAGGCTGCACGGACTCGTCGGTAGAATGGCTTGCCACCTGCCAAAAACCAATAGAATAGTCACTACGGAGCCGGGTATAAATTGGCCCCATCACACTATTGAACTGTGCAGTAGTGGTAGGAAATATTTCTGGTGTCAATTGGCTTTCGATAGGCACATCCAATTTATGACAAGCGTCGAGCGTTATGACCAGTGCCGCAGCCACAATCAGGTAATATATTTTTGTTTTCATAGCGAGCTTTTTTATTTTTTTAAACTACGGTTGGGTTTATAGCGAAACATTTATACCGAATATAAAAACGGTGGTTTTGGGATAAAAGTTATTATTGTCAACACCAGGCGCTACGCCACCCTGGTTAATCTCCGGATCTATACCAGTATAATTGGTGATGGTCATCAGGTTTTCCGTGGTGATATAGAAACGCATACGCTTCACATACTTGCTATTGGTTTTCCAATTGTATCCCAATGTAGCATTGTCAAGACGAACATAGTTGCCACTTTCAATATATCGTGTGCTGTAAAAACTGTTGCGAGCATCCGATACTTTATCATCGGAAGTAACCATTGTATGGAGGTTATTAGTTGCAGCATTGGGGGTATACGAAAGGTTAGCTCTTGTTACATTAAAGATCTGGCTGCCAAAAACGCCGCGGAAAAAGAAGTTGAAATCAAAGTTGCCATAGCTAAAGCTATTATTCCAACCCACTAACAAACTAGGCTGCGCATCGCCCACATAAAAATAATCGGTGCCATTAAGCGGTGCAGTGGTAATGGTTTTGTCCTTTTTAAGGAATGTAGACAAGCCGCTGGAATTTTTACCCTGATAATCGAAGCTAAAGAACTGACCAATGGGTTTACCCACTTTTAATATTTGTAAAGTAGCCCCAGTTTGTCCGCTGCCGCGTGGGTTAACGTATTGGATTGAATCACCATTGCCATAAGGGTTCTTCAGGCTTGTTATTTCGTTTTTATTGCTGGCAAGGTTGACTGTAGTGTTCCAAACAAAACCGCCGCGTGTGCGCACCGGTGTTGCATTCAGCACTAGCTCTATACCCTTGTTAGAGATAGAACCACCGTTGGCCCAAATAGCGCCGCCCGGCACAAGTGCAGGACTTACAGCGTAGCGAAAGAGCATGTCTTTAGTATCTTTCTGGTACACATCAAGCGATCCGCTTAATGCGCCTTTAAACAACGAAAAGTCTAAACCGATATTGGCTGTGGAAGTACGCTCCCAACGCAAATCGGGGTTAGACCCCTGAATGGGTCCGTAAGAGTTATCCTGTACGCCATTATTATAGTATGTACCGGTGATACCATATACAAGCTTGGCATTAAAAGGACCAATACCTTCCGAATTACCCGTTACACCATAACTGGCCCGCAACTTCAGATCAGATACTGTGGTTTGGTTTTGCATAAAGTTTTCGTTGCCTATGCGCCATGCTACACCTACCGAAGGAAAGTAACCCCACTGGTAATTCTCTCCAAATACGGAACTGCCATCCCTGCGAATGGAGCCTTGCAACAGATACTTGTCTTTGTAATTGTAGTTCACCCGTGCAAAATCAGAGATTAATCTTTTTTCTGCAGAGCCACCGGCAAGTTGAATACGGTAGTTGGAAATGGCATAAGGATTACCAAGAGAAAGATTGTTATACCCAATAAAATCGGTAGGGAAATTTGTACTTGACGATTCAATCCCATCGCCGGCAACAGTACTCAACCATGAAAAACCTACCACTGCGTTTAGCGAATGATCGCCAAAGCGCTTGTCCCAACCGAGGAATGTTTCCAGATTTTTTTGACGTGTCTCGTAATTACGTTTGTAAGCTGCGCCATTTACACCAAATAAATTGCCCACCAAAGTTGTACCTACTCCCAAACCCGGATCGGGATTGGTGTAAAAATTTCCAGCGCTATAGTTGCCATAGTAGCTGCTATAAAATTGTGATTGCTGCGAATTCAGGCTTTGGTACGACATGAGCAAATTGTAGGTAAGACCATAGCCCAATTTCACTTCTGTATTTAAGCTGGCAATAATATTATTACGTATTTCGTCATCCAGCGCATTGTCTATAAGGCCCCGCGGATTGTAATAGCCCGGGGTATTAAAGTTTTCGAACCAACTACCATCCGTATTAAAAACCGGCGATACCGAAAGATGATTGCTTACCTGCTCCAGCACGGTATTCACAATGGGCACTTTATCCGAGGTAGTACGCGAGTTGGCTACATTCAGGCTAAACTTCACTTTATCATTCAATGCCATTTGCTCAAGGCTTAGTCGCGCAATTATTCTTTCAAATTTGCTGCGAATCATAATACCTTCTTTCTGCACAAAGTTCACGCTGGCGGCATAGGAACCATGATCGCCACCACCACTAAACGACAGGTTGTGGTTATGGGTAAATGCACTACTGCGCATAACGGCATCTTGCCAGTTGGTATTAGCACCCTTATCGTCATTAGGACTGTACGACAAACCCTGAGAGGCCAGGTAAGCCCGGTGTTGTGTAGCATCCATCAAGTTGAGCCGGCTGCTCACTTTTTCCATACCCGCAAATCCGTTGTACACCACTTGTGTTTGCCCTTTGCGGCCCTTTTTGGTAGTAATCATAATAACACCTGCAGCAGCACGGTTGCCATATATAGCAGTGGCTGCAGCGTCCTTCAATACATCAATGCTGGCAATATCATCGGGTGCCACCAGAGATATATCAGCACCCGGCACACCATCAATTACATAAAAAGGACCGCCGGGACTATTAATAGTACTCACGCCCCGCAACACAATTGCTGCCGTACGGTTGGGGTCGCCATTGGATGAAATATTCAGGCCTGCTACCTTTCCTTGTAGCAACCTGCCCACATCGGTAATGGCACCCTGGTTCATCTCTTCGGGCTTAAGGGTAGTAATGGCGCTGCTTAAATTTTTGCGGCTTGCTTTGCCGTAGCCTACCACCACCACATCATTCAACTGATTGGCTACACTAACCATTTCGATATTGTAACTACCGGCGGATTGTACTACCACTTCCTTTTCGGCATAGCCAACCATGGTAAATACCAGCACGTCACCCGTTTTGGCTTGTATGGCATAATTACCATCTGCATTGGTAACGGTAGCCGAAGCTGAATTTTTTAAAGACACCGTAATACCTGCCAGGGGCGCACCTGCCGCATCAGTTATGCGTCCGGTGATTTGCCGTGGATTGCCTTGTGCCAATACCGGCACCGTGGAAACTGATAGCAAAACCATAGCCAGCAACAGGCAACAGTATTGCACAATGTTTTGAATTTTCATACGCAGTTGTTTTAAGAAATCAATTGAAAGGTTGAAGCGCAAAGGGAGAGGGCATGCTAATCTCAGACGATGAATCGGCAATGCCCTGCAATAAGGAAACTAAAAACGCAGTGTGTCGGGCAGGTATCGCTTTATAAGATCGCGATAGTAAGGTTCCAACTCCTGCCATACCGGCGGTGTAGGATTTTTGCTATATAAATCATAGGGATTAAAAAGATTTACCCATTTCTCCATTTTTCTATCGTGATCATCCAGCAAATGGCCATATTGGCCTTCACGGTGCCATGCGTAAAAAGAATGATAACGAAGCATGTACTGCCCTTCTTCGGGAATATAATCCTTTAGCATGTGGTACACGTACTCATCGTGTCCCCAACTCATGGTTACATGGCGCAAGCCACAGCCTTTAGCATACACACCCAACTCAGTGTTATACTTTGGGTTGGTAAAATCAGGATTAAGCGAAAAGTATTCCGGATACACCACCTTATCAGAGTATGCACAGCCTACAGGAAAAGTATCGCCTACTACCGCCCATTGCGGTTCGCCAAAAAGGCAAAGCACTTTACCCATATCGTGCATAAGGCCTACAAGAACCATCCAATCCGGATGGCCGTCGCGCCGAATGGCTTCTGATGTTTGCAGCAGATGTTGAAACTGGTCGAGATCCGTATCCGGATCGCTGTCGTCAACCAATTGATTTAAAAAATCAAAGGCATCCCAAACGGGCATTACCTTTCGGCCAAAGCGCAAATAGTCAGCCGATTTTTGTTGTACAAAATCATACGTCTGGTACTGATGATTGAGCCGGTAAAACTCCGCTACCGTGTCGCGTGCAGGCGCATCGTAATTGCGGTAGGCTTCTTTGGCCTTGGCAGTGGCAATGGCATCCGGGTCGGGATAGCGTCGGAGTACATCATCTTCCCATTCATCAAGACTTTGCAACGGATTAATCTCCGAAGCAGTGAACTGTTGCGGTGTCGAATTCATAGTGGCACAGATTTGCTTTACAATCGCTTGTTTGCTTTACAAGGTGAAAATTGGTGTTTAATATTTACAAAATGCCTACTTTACCCATCTATAATTACGAAACCGATTTCGTAATTATAGCAGCAGGTGGCCATAAAAATGTAAAGGCTGTGGTGTAGAACAACAGCAGGAATTTGTAGCAACCCCTATGAAAAAACTTACGATTAAAGAATTTGCCAGGGCTATTAATATGTCGGTTTCCACCGTGTCGAAGGCACTTCGCGATAGCCATGAAATCAGCAGCAGCACCAAGCAAAAAGTGGTAGCCATGGCAGAGGAATTGCAATACCATCCCAATCCTTACGCTAGTAGCCTTCGCCGAAAAAAGAGTAAAACCATTGCCGTCATTTTACCTGAAGTGGCCGACAGTTTTTTTTCACTTGCCATAAATGGCATACAGGCCGTGGCCGAGCAAAAGGGATATCATGTATTAATTTATCTCTCGCACGATAAGTATCAAAACGAAAAAGCCTTTATTGATGATTGTGGCAGCGGTCGCGTAGACGGTGTCTTAATTTCGGTGTCGCAAGAAACGGTATCAGCGTCACATTTGCGTCAGTTGCAAAGCGGCAATGTTCCGGTTGTATTTTTTGACAGAAGCCTGAGCGGATTTGAAACAGCAAGCGTTGAGACCAATGATTTTGAATGCGGCTATATAGCAGCACAGCATTTACTGCAAAACGGTTGTCGTAATATCAGCATGCTATCCATTTCAGGATGCTTATCTATTTGCCAAAAAAGAACCGATGGTTTTTTAGCCGCGCTGGAAGAGGCTATTAGTAAAGACGAAACCATTTCCGGAAGCATAACAGAGTTGGGCGACAAACATGAAATGGCGATGCAACAAATAGCGGATGTACTGCAAAATAGCAACAGCCCCGATGGTATTGTTGCCTCTGCCGAATCGGTAGCCATTCAAGTATACCTTGCTACAAGCAAACTAGGGGTAGCCATTCCGCAACAACTAAAAGTGGTGGCGTTTTCTACGCTCGAAACCGCCGAGATTCTGAATCCTTCGCTTACCACTATTACACAGCCTGCTTTTGATATTGGCAAAACCGCGGCTGAAATATTATTTAAAGCCATCGAAAAGCCGCAATTTACGCTGGCCGACGAACACATAATCCTGCCATCCCGGTTGGTAAAACGACAGTCTTCGACAGGAATGGTTTTTGCTGAAATGACGTTATCAATGTAATACTCAATCTGCCCATGCCTGCATGACCGCCAAATGATCTGTGGCTGCGCAAAAGTTTGGAATTTTACTATTGACCCTTATTGCAGCGTTGTAACTTTACCACCCTTGTACCGTCGCCTGCTTCATACCATTTTCTTCGGCAATATTTTTTACGGCATGGCCGCCGTATTGCTTGCCCTTGAAACAGCAGCCAAGCTGCATTTGCAGCCGCTTTCCTGGCAGTTTTATGTATTACTGGGGTTGGGTACTATTTTTTTTTATACAGAGTCCTACAGTTTCGATCCGGCGCCGCAGCCGGGCAATCTGCGTGCCGGCTGGATA
>JAHEMO010000384.1 GCA_024643625.1 Chitinophagaceae bacterium | reverse complement strand
CCCTTTTCCCCTGTCGCCAAATTCTTGAAATGCATGTCGCTGCGCATCATTTCCAGCTCCAAATCAAAACTTACCAGAGAGGCTTCGTCATTCAGGTTAAACAAACCCACAAAACGATCGCCATTGGCAGGGTCTGTAGCCACCCATATGCGGTGTCCGTTATCATCCCATACCTGCCGGTTATCGGTGCTTTGCTGGTTGATGTAGAGCAATTCCCGGTTTTGCAATAAGGCCAGCACACTGTCGGGAGTAGTAACCATATCGGCACCCAACATCAGCGGCGAGCGGGCCATGCACCAAAGGTTAATCAAAGTATGTTGCTCTGCCCAGGTAAACTCGCTCATACGTTCCGGCCCGTGGGGTCGGTTGTTTAGCGATAGTTTGCCAATCGGCAGCATATCGGCATCGGGCCACTGACCCGGAGCGATAAATGGCGACCAGGCATTCAGCAAATCAAAATTGTGCTTCAGCGATTTCCAGTTATCCCAAAAATCGGCGGAAATGCGCCACATATTGCTGTTGAAACTCACATGCTTTGCCTGCGACAAAGGCGCTTCGCCACAGCTAAGACTCAAGGCCATAGGCCGGCCGCATTGTACAAGTGCATTCTTTATCAGTTCTATTTCAGCTGCGTGGTATGGCGGATACATGGTATCGTCGGCCTTAATAAAATCTACACCCCAGGCGGCATATAAGGCAAACAATGAGTTGTAGTATTCCTGAGCGCCGGGTTTGGTGGCATCTACCCCATACATATTGTTGTTCCAGTTGCAGGTATCCCAGGGTTCGGCAATATCGCGGGCCCGGTATTTTGTGCCTTTGATGGGGGTGTTTTTCCACCAGGCTTGCCGGGGAATGCCTCGCATAATGTGAATGCCGAATTTCATGCCGCGGGCATGCACGTAATCTGCCATGGCTTTAAATCCATTGCCATCTTTTGCCGAAGGAAACCGAACCTTACTGGGCCAAAGGCGCCCAAAGTCATCCATTTCAAAAGTGTCAATAGGCTCTCCACCGGGTTTGTACCGGATATCGGGGTGGCCAAAGCGGCGGCCCGGCTTTTGCCATTTTCCCGGCTCATCATGAAACCAGATATAATCCAATACAGCATAAGTAAAACCATAGGGCAGCAGCTTCTTCTCCATCACATCCACATTGGCCTTAAACTCTTGCTCCGTAATTCGGCAATCGTAGGCGTCAAAACTGTTCCAGCCCAGCGGGGGTGTTAGCGCCACCTGCCGTGGTATAGGTGTTTTTTTATCCGCATGTTGGCCATCCGCTACAAAAGCTACCGCACCAGCCAACAGTGTTATGGCACCAATGCCCATTAATATTTTGCCTGCAAATGCTATGGTCTTCATGGTTAAAATCTGTCAGGTTTGTCAATCATGTTTTGCCACCCATACCAGGGCGGGGTTTGTCAATATCCATTTGTGGGTGCGGTGCATGCGCTTGCTGCATCAGCTTTTGCAAGGCTTCTACACGGGCGGGTTCGGTAGCAGCCCGATTGCTTTTTTCTGCCGGGTCTTCGGCCAGATTATACAACTCGTACCGGCCGTTATTGGCAAACGTGGTGGTGTTCAGTTTTACCAGCTTCCAGGGGTATTGCAATACAGATTGCCTTCCACCGGCTTCATAAAATTCCCAGTACAGGTAGTCGTGTTGTTGTTGGGTACCGCTGCCGGTAAGGGTGGGTAATAGCGAAACGCCATCGGTTTGTGCCGGTATGGAAAGGCCCACCATGTCGGCTATTGTTGCCAGATAATCGTATTGGGCAAATGGCTTTTCGGCCATGCCACCCTGTGCCACTTTGCCGGGCCACCAGGCTATCATGGGCACGCGAAGGCCACCTTCGTACAGGTCGCGCTTGGTACCGCGATAGGGTCCGCTGCTTGCAAAGTATTGTGCCTTATGTCCACCCTCTTCGTGCGGACCATTATCGCTGGTAAAAATCACGAGGGTATTGCTATCGAGCCCCTGCTTGCGCAAATGCTCCAGTATGCGGCCCACAGTAGCATCGAGCCTGCTGATGGCAGCAGCAAAACCTTTTTCCACCGCAGGCCAGGGTTTATCGGCATAGATCCCAAAATCCGGCACTTCCATGCCATTGGTTTTTATTTCGTTGTTGGCATGGGGTATGGTAGTTGTGTAGAAAAGGAAAAAAGGCTTCTTGCTGTGTTTGTCAATAAAATCAATGGCTTTGGCTTCTGTCAGATCGGGCACGTAGTCAATTTTTTCGGCAGCCTGTCCATAGCCTTCGGGTTGATAGGTAGGATCGTCGCTAACAAAGCTGTTGTTCTCCCATTGCGCTTTGGGTAGCAGTTTGTTGCGCAGCGCCACTTTTTGGCTGTCTTCGTATAAAAATTCGGGGTAGAAATTGTGCGCATGCCACATGTTGAGGTAGCCGTAGCTGTAGCTGAAACCTACCCGCTGGGGATCGCCCACGGGCTGCGGATGTCCTACGCCCCATTTGCCAATGAGGCCGGTGGCATAGCCTGCTTTTTGCAGCATACTGGCAATAGTGGTTTCGTTGCCCAATTGCTGGGGAAACGGCTGATTGCCTCTTACCGTAGCATGCCCGTTGTGCCTTCCCGTTAGCAGGGCGGCGCGGCTTGGAGCGCATACCGTAGCACCCGCATAAAAGCCGG
>JAHEMO010000383.1 GCA_024643625.1 Chitinophagaceae bacterium | reverse complement strand
TTGTTATTATACTGGCAACCATATTGGCCAGTTGCACAAAAAGCGAAAGCTTTCAGGCAGATCTGTTCCCTGGATTTAGTGGATCCAATAATGATGCATCATGGGTGGTGTTCAATCATACCATAACTGATGCCAGCTACCTGAATGCAACCTTACCGGGCAATACGCCTCCCACAACGCTGAAGGCGCTAGATTCAACTTTGAAAGTATCTGTTGCCAAAGAAGTCTCGCCTTTTTCTTACAGACTAAGCAAAGGTGGCGCTGTAGCTACCATTCAATCCAACGGCACCAACAGTTTTACATGGGCTAACCGAAGTGAATTAAAATGGGAAGACAGTGGCCTTCAAATGAAAATTCTAAGACAAGTGGGTTCGCAATGGATAATAGTAGTAGATGGCTTTCAGGACCAGGAAAAAATGTTGCTGAAATTCAATAAGGCATTTTTTGGCGACAATACCCCCGGTCAGGGCAAGACAGTAATGGAAGTTTATTACACTCTTTTTTCCACCAATTAAGATTTTAAATAATGAAGAAAATAATTATAGCACTTTTATTTGTCGCAGGTGGAGTCGCCTGCTCTAAGGAAGAAATAAGATCTTCAGATTTCAATATTGAAGGTTATTGGCAGGTGCAGGATCCAAGGTACTCGACCAATGCTACCAGAGATTTGTTTCACCTTTTCAGAGGTTCAAACGTTTTTTATCGCTACAGCTTTCCCAAAAATCATGATTTCTCGGTACTTACCAGTCGTCCGCAATCCGATTCAATGGTTACTTTTTATCAGGTAATTGGTAAGCAATTGCAATTGCCCAGTCCATCACCAAGTACAACCACAATTTATCCGGGACATGATTTGCAACGGGAAGCGGCTAATGAATTGGTATTTACCAGATTTGTAATCGAAACAATTAGTCCGATAGACGGATCAATCACGAAATCAAGAACTGATACTGTATTGTATACCCGTGTTTCTGATCCGGTAAAAATTGCCTATTTCGATAATTATCTGAAAAAATATCATAACTAGGTAAAGGGGCTTCGGCCCCTTCACTTTCTGCTTTGTCAAGAAAGCAACTCAATACACAAATCCGCATCGGCAATGAAAATAGTGGCAAGTCTCTTTTGGAGTTTTATCTTAATTGGATTATCTGTTACATCAACCGGGCAAACCAATCAGCAGGTTACCCTGCAAGGAAAGCTTGTTGGTTTTGGCCCCACGGCAGAACTTGAAAGGTTCGACGACACCTATTCGCTTATGCCAAAGTCGATGAATATTCCTATACCTGTGGCGGAAGATTCGTCATTTAGTATTAGCATTCCTCTTGATCGTCCTACCTATTATCGGATTGGGCGCAACAAACTGTATCTGTCACCGGGAGATAATATGGTGGTTTATATAGACCTGGCCAATAGCATGCTCGCTTCCTTCAAAGGAACCGGCAGCATAGCCAATACCTATTTAAAATCTGCTTCTTTTCCCAAAGCAGGATCGTTTTTAGAAGCAGGCAGAAATTTAGCGCAAACCCCTGAAGAAACCGTTGCCTTCTTAAGGGAAGAAGCAGCACTTAGAAATGCCGCAATCCAAAAGTTGTCGGGTGTAAGCAAAGAATTCAAACGCCTTGAATCGGGTAGAATTCGTGCCGATTATATCAAAAGCATTTATGCCATCTCCGGATATGCCGGCAGTAAATTTTATGCAAAGGGAAAAGATAGCGTAGAGGCATATGTGAGCAAGAGCAAAACGTTGACGAAATCCATTAATGATTCGCTCACCAATGGTTTTGTGGATGCAAGTATGTTACAGGTAGAAGTATATCGGGATATTCTGGATAAACTGGACCTTAATAATCCTGCCACCGCAAAAGATGCCGCAAGAATTAAAGACTGGCAAGACGCTGTGAACCTGGCTTATCTAAAAATAAGACCGGAAAACGACAAATCGAAGTTACCTGCATTGGCAGATGATATTGCAAAAATAAAAACGCCACTATACAGGCAATCGCTGGAGCTGTCGGTAAAGGATAAAATGAAGTTTGGCAACGGCGATCCGGCTATTGATATTAAGGTGCGTACTGCCGATGGTGGTGCAACCATGTTGTCAAGCCTCAAAGGCAAAGTAATATACATTGATATCTGGGCTACCTGGTGTGGACCCTGCATGGCCGAGATGCCACATCTGGAAACGCTTAAGCAGCAGTATGCCACAAACCCTGATGTGTCAATAGTATCGCTGTCTATTGACAATGGCGATGCGGTATGGCTTAAGAATTTAGCACAAAGAAAACCCGGTGGTATACAATGGCGCATTGACCGGCCCGATTTGGTTGATTACAATCTTGTAGCGGTACCCCGATACATTTTAATTGACAAGAATTTCATTATCGCTGAAATAGACGCTCCACGCGCCTCCGATGAAGCCATTCCTAAAATGATAGACAAATTATTATCTGACAAGAAGAGTTGAAAAACGATTGCTGAAGCCAAAGCAGTAATGAATCGGCCACCACATAAATCAACATAAAACAATTTACGGGCATTAATTTCTTAATCTAATCTACATGACCAACCAAACATTCTTTTTTGTAAAGACAAAAGGCCAATACACAAGGGTTGATATTGCTGATATCCTATTTATTCAGGGCTGTAGAAATTATGTGAAGATTGTGACT
>JAHEMO010000120.1 GCA_024643625.1 Chitinophagaceae bacterium | reverse complement strand
CCACCATCAGAATGGCTTTTTTCATATTGGCAATGGCTTTTTGCTCAGCAGCAAACATGCCTTCGTCTTCGTTGCCAAAATCCGGTATACTCATTAGCTCCTTCATCACATTCATGGCGGGCGTCATCATATCAAGTTTGCCCTTCATGGCGCGCTTCAAAACCATATCTACGGTAAGCAGTCTATTGATTTCATTGGTGCCTTCGTAAATACGATTGATGCGGCTATCGCGGTAGGCGCGGCTGATGGCATATTCATCGCTAAAGCCATTGCCACCGTGTATTTGCACGCCTTCGTCTACTACAAAATCAAGTAGCTCGCTGCCATGCACTTTCATGATGGCGCACTCAATAGCATATTCCTCAGCAGCTCCCAATAGCGACTCTGCAAAGCTTTTGCCGGCCTGCTGCAATTCGTGTTCTTTATCTTCAATAAGCTTGCTGGTACGGTACAGCGCACTCTCATCGCCCCAGGTACGAATAGCCATCTCGGCTATCTTATGCTTAATAGCACCAAAGTTGGCAATGGGTTGCTTAAACTGCTCGCGGGTTTTGGCATATTGCACGCTGATGCGGCTGGCCATTTTTGCACCACCCAATGCGGCAGCATCCAATTTTAAACGGCCAATATTCAAAATATTGAAGGCGATAATATGACCCTTGCCAATTTCGCCCAATACGTTTTCTACCGGTACTTTACAATCCTGAAAATAGAGTTGAACGGTTGAAGATCCTTTAATACCAAGTTTATGTTCTTCGGCGCCGGTGGTAAAGCCTTCCATACCGCGTTCCACTATAAACCCGGTAAACTGTTTGCCATCTACTTTGGCAAATACCGTGTACACATCGGCAAAACCACCATTGGTTATCCAGCACTTCTGACCGTTGAGGATATAGTGTTTGCCATCTTCACTCAATACTGCTGTGGTTTTGGCGCTGAGCGCATCACTGCCACTATTGGGTTCGGTTAGGCCGTAGGCACCCTTCCATTCGCCGGTGGCAAGTTTGGGTATGTATTTGGCTTTTTGTTCTTCTGTACCAAAATATAAAATAGGTAATGTGCCAATGCCGGTATGTGCCGCCATAGCTACGCTAAAGCTATTGCCTCCACCAAGACCTTCGGCTACTATCATTCCGTCAATAAAGGGTTTGCCCAGTCCTCCGTATTCTTCGGGAATGGCAATGCCCAGTAAACCGAGTTCACCGGCTTTATCCATCAATCCCGGCATGAGACCCGGCTCCATTTTATCAATGCGGTCTACAATGGGATGCACTTCAGTTTCTAAAAACTGCAGGCAAGTATCCATAATCATGGTTTGCTCTTCCGAAAAATCTTCGGGTGTAAATACTTCGGCAGCATCGGTAGTTTTTATTAACCATTCTGCGCCTTGTAAGGTCTTTTTGGTGGTAGTTGTGGTACTCATGGCAGGAAATAATTATTAGAATGTATGGTGTTGTGTTATCAGGCTGATTTCTTTTTGGTTTCGCTGCTGGTGTTTATGGCACTCAGATTCATATCAGGTTGATTTACCAGATTGTCGTATACGGCCGTGAGCACCCGTCTTGTGGTTTCAATGTCTTCTGCACTTACGCCTTCCAGCCCGTCGTTCAGGGTTTGGTTGGCCAGGTGCATGGTTTCGTCGCGTAGTTGCTTGGCGGCGGTGGTAAGCCGTACCAGGTTTATGCGTCTGTCGCTGGGGCTGGCTATACGTTCTACCAACCCCTGCTTTTCCATATTATCTATCAGGCGGGTCATGCTGGCTTTGTCGCGAAAGGTTTTCACACTCAGTTCTTGCTGGCTTACGGCATCATGCTTCCACAGGTGCACCAATACGCTCCATTGTTCCACGCTCAGTTCTACACCGTTTTCGCGGAAATAGCGCTGCAGCCGTCTGGACAAGGCTGTGTTAGCCACACCGGTGATAACAAAATAAAGTTCGCCCCGCCTGAATTGGTTGTTTGACATATAGTTGTTTATGCAACTATTCAAAGGTAATGGGGAACAGCATTGACCACCAAGAAAAAAAATGTGAATTGGGTTCCCTGGCCAACATTTCCTTATTGGCACGGACCTTTTACCCTGAAAAACTGATTAAAAGGAGGCGCCCTGTAATATTGTATTATGCTTTGGGTGGTTTGGCTGGTATTGGGTATTGTTCTGTTGCAGGGTTATGCCTGGCTGATGCTAGCCTATTGGCGGGCCTGGCAAAAAATGAGGAAGCCATCGGGTGGACGGGCGGCCTACCCGCAACCACAACCCCTCACGGTGTTGGTGCCGGCGCGTAACGAAGCCGGGCAAATTATCACCTGTCTTTCTTCGCTTCTGGCGCAGGATTACCCCTCAAATCGACTTGATATTATTGTGATAGACGATGACAGCACCGATGAAACCCGCTCCATTGTTGCCGAACTGGCCCTGCGCCATCCGCAAATTCGTTGCATACCTAATACGGGTTCGGGCAAAAAAGCTGCTATCCAAACCGGCATTGAGGCGGCTACCTCCGATTGGGTGGTTTGTACCGATGCGGATTGCACTCATACGCCCCAATGGCTTACGGCCATGCATATTGCCCGTTATGAAGGCGCCCATTTTGTAGCCGGACCCGTATTGCTGCTCACGGAGCCCGGCGTGCTGGCTGCTTTTCAGCAATTAGATTTCATGATGATGCAGGGTATTACTGCAGCTGCTGTTAGCAAGGGCTGGCACAGCATGTGCAATGGGGCCAATATTGCTTATCGGCGGCAGGACTTTTTTGCCGTAGGCGGCTTTGCCGGTATAGATGCGGTGCCTACCGGCGATGATATGTTGCTCATGCATAAAATAAATGAGGTGCATCCCGGCAAGGCGGTTTGGTTGCGCAATCGACATGCCATTGTTTCAACTCCGCCTTGCCATAGCTGGCAAGACTTTTTGCAACAGCGTATACGCTGGGGTAGTAAAGCCACTGTATTCTCCGATAAGAAGATATTTTGGGTGCTGCTGCTGGTGTATTGCCTCAATCTGTGGCTTTTTATCAGCCTTGTAGCCATGTGGTGGGTGCCGCTATTGCCATTGGTCACTTTGGTTTTTTTCCTCGCCAAAATTGCCGTGGAATTTCCGCTTATATATGCCGTCAGCGATTTTTTTGGCCTGAGGCAACGGCTGCATTGGTTTGTACTCTTGCAGCCTTTACATGTAGTTTATGTGGTAGTTGCCGGCTGGCTGGGACAGTTTGGAAGTTACCAATGGAAAGGGCGAACAGTAGAAACACGCGTTGGCAAGGCTGGTTCGGCCGCTCAATAATTCCCGGATCGGGGATGCATTTGGCACAAACGGCCCTTCGTTGTGCCGCTACCACCCCTTTCAGCCCGATCTCGGTTCACCAATCTGCGTTTCGTCGGGTTGCTTTTTCACAACTCTTTTCCACCCCCAAAGCCTTACTTTTGCCGCCCAAATCAGAAAAAGTTTCGCCTCATGAGTGGTGCCTTAAAAGAAGTTCGTAACCGGATAAAGAGTGTGCAGAGCACGCAGCAGATTACCAAAGCCATGAAAATGGTGAGTGCAGCCAAGCTACGCCGGGCGCAGGATGGTATACAGCAAATGCGGCCCTATGCCCGCAAACTGCAGGAAATGCTGACCAATATTGTAAGCAATACCGAGGTGGAAGCCGGTGGCGATCTTGCCGTGGCAAGGGCAGAGGAAAAAGTGTTGCTCATTCTTATTACCAGCGACCGTGGTTTGTGCGGTGGTTATAATGCAAACCTGATAAAACTGGCCAAAAGCGTTATTGCGGAGCGCTATGCTGCCCAAAATGCCAAAGGGCAGGTTGCTATTTGGAATGTGGGTAAGAAAGGCTACGAAAGCCTCACCAAGCAGGGGTATAAGACTGATGCCACCTATAAGGACATGTTTCACCATCTTGCCTTTGAAAACGTACAGGCCTGTGCGGTTGCCGCAGTAAAGGCCTACTTAAATAAAGAAGTTGATGTAATTGAAATTGTGTACAGCCAATTTGTAAATCCGGCAGTTCAGCGTAACCAGGTGGAACGCTTCCTGCCTATTCCAAAGGCTGCCCGGTCGGCCACATCTGCCGTTAAAGCGGATTTTATTTTTGAACCTGATAAAAATGCCCTGATAGCGGAGTTGATGCCCAAAATTCTGAATACTCAGATGTATAAAGCCATTTTAGACGCTCATGCCAGCGAGCATGGCGCCCGCATGACCGCCATGGATAAGGCCAGTGATAATGCCAACGAATTAATTAAATCGTTGAAAATTACCTACAACAGGGCAAGGCAGGCAGCTATTACAACCGAACTTACTGAGATTGTCAGTGGTGCCGCAGCCCTCCAGGGTTAATCATCGCCGTCATCATCTTATTGAAAAATGAAGAATTGCCGGGTTGTAATTCTTCATTTTTTTTGCACCCAGTACCCAACGGCCTTCATTAAACGTCAAATCCCTATTTTTCAACCTTCGCAATTATCTCATGGAGCTATCCGTCATTATACCCCATATTGAAGCACTGGTATTTGCCAGCGAAAAGGCCTTACCAACGCTTGACATTGTTGAGTTGGTTAACAATGCGCTGGGATTTATTGAAGATCGTGCTACGCTCGATCAGGTGGAGGCTGCGCTTGCCGGCATTCGCGAGAAATACGACAGCGAGTTTTATCCCTTTGAAGTAAAGGAAAGCGGTGGCGGCTGGCAGTTTTTAACCAAGCCGGCCTATCATAACACCATAGCCCAGCTTAATGGCGATAAGTTTATGAAGCGGTTGAGCAGCGCTGCGCTTGAAACCCTAAGCATTATTGCTTACAAGCAACCCATTACCAAAAGTGAGATTGAATTTATACGCGGCGTTAACTGCGATTATGCGGTACAGAAGCTGCTGGAAAAAGAGCTTGTGATCATCACCGGCCGCCGCGAAGATGCCGTTGGCCACCCGTTGGTATATGCTACCAGCAAAAACTTCATGGATTATTTTGGTATAAATAGCCCCGACGAACTGCCAAAGCTTACTGATATTACGACAAGCGATTTGATATTGCCTTCGGCATTAACGGAGCAAAGACTTGTGGAATCAGATGCCAACGATGAAGTAGCAGCTTACGAAAATGACAATGAAGGAGAAGACCCAACTGCAAGCGGCAATGTTCAGGCCGGTGATGATGCAGCAGTGAAGGACGCAGACGCAGAAAGTATAACCCTTCAAATAGCGGATGATATTGGAGATGGTGACGCTGAGGAGGCAGAATCTGTCATTGATACGGATGAAGAGATATCAGGAAACGATGGTAACAATAGCGATGATGCAGATGCTGAATCGTCAACGGAAGAAAAGAACAACCCCATTTAAGCATCAGCACCGCCACAATCTGCTTCATGCAACAACACATTGATTCCGCATTATTGCAAAGGCTAGCCAGTACTTACGGCACGCCGCTGTATGTGTACAATGCCGATCATATGACGGCACAATACGAGCGGCTGTCACAGGCATTTACGCAGAAAAAGCCGCGTTTTTTTTATGCCAGCAAAGCGCTAACCAATCCGCATGTGTTGCGGCACATGCATAGCTTAGGTGCCGGTATTGATTGCAGCAGCATCAACGAAGTGTTGATGGCTCTGTATGCCGGCATTCCTGCGCAGGATATTTTGTACACAAGCAATGGTATACATATTGAAGAAATAGTGTCTGCCGCCAATGCCGGGGTGCATATCAACATTGACAGCATAAGTAACCTGCGCAAGTTTGGTGAATTGTATGGCGATAGCTATCCTGTTGGCGTAAGGCTTCGTCCCAATATTATGGCCGGGGGAAATCTGAAAATTTCTACAGGGCACGACAAAAGCAAGTTTGGCATACCTATCGATCAAATAGATCAGGTTTTGGCAGTAATGGCCCACACCGGCTTGCGCATCAAAGGCCTGCATATTCATACCGGAAGTGAGATTAAAGATGTGTCTGTATTTATTCAAGGAGTACAGTTGCTATTTACCCTGAGCGAGAAATTTCCCCACCTTGAGTTTGTAGATTTAGGCGGTGGTTTTAAAGTGCCCTATATGGCCGATGAACAAGGCACTGATATTGAAAATCTGGCAAAATCATTGGAAGATGCATTCGCTCTTTTTGAAAAAAATACGGGTCGTGATGTAGCTATTTGGTTTGAGCCGGGCAAATACCTTGTGAGTGGCGCAGGCTATTTTGTAACGCAGGTCAATTTGATAAAACAAACACCTACCGTAGCATTTGTAAGCGTTAATAGCGGCTTCAATCATCTCATCCGGCCCATGTTTTACGATAGCTATCATTACATCAAAAATATAAGCAACCCGCAGGGTGAGCTTAAGCCTTATGCAGTGGTAGGCAATATATGCGAGACCGACACCTTTGCCTGGGATCGCGAACTGAATGAAGTGCGTGAAGGTGATTTGCTTGTATTCTATAATGCAGGAGCTTATGGATTTGAGATGAGCAGCAATTTCAACAGCCGGTACCGCCCGCCTGAAATAATGGTGCGTAATGGCGAACCACTGATGATAAGAAGGCGTGAAGATTTTACCGATCTTACACGGGCTATTATGCCTATTGACAATACCTGACGGTGATGGCTTGACTCCGCAGCACTAAGGGAATAACAATAGGCCTGCGAAAAAAAACTGCTACTATGCATAAATATCGGCGAGAAAAATTGCTTTTTATCCATAGCAGGAAAGGCATTTCGCTGATGGCTGAAAATTCAGTAAACAGATTAATTGCCGAAACTGCAGCGCAACTGGCAGGCAGCGGCCTATCGGTTTCTATAGTGGCGCCCGACCTTACTGAAGCGCCCGGGGTTATTGGATTTCAGGCAAGTCATACAGGTGTTTTGGCCGCCAGAAAGCAACAACTTATCAGGCACTTGCCTGCCTCAATTGGTGCTTCTTCAGATTTTTCCAAAGCGTCGCTGCAAACAATTTTGACTTCACATTTTTCAGCAGAGGAAACGATTGTTATTTGCACAAAGTATGTTGATGCGCAACTGGTGAAGGAGATTAATACCGATTACACCGTGGTTTTGTGGACGCACCATTATCAGCACGATAGATTCTTTATGAAGTGGCTGTACGGCGAAACGCGTCCTGATGCATGGGTGTTGCCTACGCTTGCCCTGCAGCGCAGGTATGAGCAGGATATGAGTGAAAAGGGTGTATGGTTTCCGGTGATGGACATACCTTACTATGCACAGCCTGCTTTTGCCCCATCGCGCAGCAAAAGCGCTGACAACTCTATTCCGGTGATGCTTTTTTTGGGTGGCGAAAATCCCAACAAAGGCTTACACCACATTGTAGCTGCCATGCATTTGTTGCCGCAGGATTGCCAAACCGCCTTGCAGGTGTTAGGCTGTGCGGCATCCAAAACGATTAAATTGCCGAACGGTTGTAGTATTCAATATCAAACGGCTGCAAGCAGAGATGGTGTAAAGGATATGGTAGCCAAAGCCGACATCGGTTTGGTGCCAAGTACCTGGTTCGAAAATTCTCCCACCGCTTTTATTGAAATGGCATCATCGGGATTATGGATGATAGCTAGCAGGGTAGGAGGCATACCGGAAATAGCAGGGAAAGATGCTATACTGATTGATAACCATAACAATCCATCAGCATGGGCAGAGGCTATGGTTGATGCGATCAAAAATTTACAAACCATACAGCAGCAGCGGCAAAAGCGGAGCGAGCAGTATATGGCGCAAAGGCCGTCATCTCAACACATTACGCAATTGTGGCAAACGCTAATCAATATGCTGCAACCAGCCTAACATACCATGGGAGTTGATATCAATACGGCAAGAATTTTACTGCAGGAATCGCAATCAAACGGTTGGAAAGCTGGTAAAGTAAATATGCTTGGCCGTCAAAAAATTTTCCTTTCTGAGACGGAGCTTCAACAACTGCAATCAACCATATCTGCACATTACCCCGCTTTACCGAATGCTTTGCCAAAGCCCGGTGCTTATGCAGAGCAATTCTTGCAAACGCTTGGCGCCAGCGAAGTACATGCTACAGACGCTTCGGATTTTGAACAGGCTTCTATCATTCATGATTTAAATAAACCAATTCCTGAGCGCCTGTATCGCCAATATGACACCGTTATCGACGGTGGTACTTTGGAGCATGTGTTCAATTATCCTGAAGCATTACGCAGTGCCATGAATATGGTTGCTCCCGGCGGCCACTTGTTGTTGTTTACGCCGGCCAATAATCTGTTTGGCCATGGCTTTTACCAGTTTAGCCCCGACTTATTTTATGCTATTTTTCAGCCTCAGAATGGCTTTGTATTGCAAACCATGCTGATGTATGAGTTTGGCAGTTATAGCAAGATGTACGCCATAGCTAATCCTGCTCAGTTTAATAACAGAATTACTATGCGCAATAGCAGGCCCGTTTACTTTTATGTAAAAGCACAGCGTATTGCAGACACCAATATTGATGTACTAAAAGCTATGCAAAGCGATTATGAGCAAGTGCGCTGGCAAGGTCAATCCTGGGCTCATGTGGGTGAACAGCAGAAAAGTTTAATCCGTAATGTACTTGATGGTTTGGGTATAAGAAAATCGCTTTACCGGTTAAAAACCAATAAAGCGATTCACGAAAATGTGTATGGTAATATGCTGCCTGATTTTTGGGAAGAGGTTGCTATTCCCTGATACCGGAAAAGCAGCTACAATTTCTTGATCATAATATTTCTGAACCATACATGATTGCCATGATCCTGTAAGGCAATTCTGCCTTTGGTAAACTTTCCAAAATCAGGCATATTTTTAAACTTGCTGGATGCCAGCATTTTTTTCCATGCATCGTCGCCATACGAAGTGGTTACCACCGTTACATCGTTCAGGCGCAATTGCAACTGACCTTTGTTCATAATTATTTCAGCAAGATTCCATTCGCCTACCGGCTTCACCGTTTCTGTACTGCAGGAAACTAAATCGTACAAATCGCCTGCGCGATGCTTAATGATTTTTCCGTCGGGATGACCATCATTATCGAGCACCTGCATTTCAGGCCCCGTATTCCATGGATATTTATACATGGTATCTTCTTTAACCATAAACATGATACCACTGTTGCCGTTCTTGCTGATTTTCCACTCCAGCTTAAAATGAAAATTTTCGTATTCCTCAGCACTAACAATGTCGCCACCATCGGCAGCCTGCCAGTCTTTTAGTTCGCCCGGGGCAAAATGTAGCATGCCATCTTCTACAGTCCATGCTTTGCCGGGTGTGCCGCCATTAAACTTATGCCAGCCGTTCAGTGTTTTGCCGTCAAACAGGCTTACAAATTCTGCGGCTGCCGGCGCAGTGTCACTGTCCTTCTTTTCCTCTTCCGAATAGCTGCCGCAGGCAATAATAACTGCAGCTGATATCAGGCAACTGCCTATTAGTTTTTTCATGCTTATGATTTCTTTAAAAGGAGTACATATTTTACCATAGCAATTGCATCATCTTCCGCTAAAGCCGGATGCGGCGTCATAGGAACCTGCCCCCATACGCCACTGCCGCCGGCAATTATTTTGCCTGCTACTTCTTTTATTTTGGCATCATCGGCGCCGGCATATTTTGCTGCGATATCGGCATAAGCAGGTCCGGTGCTTGCTTCATTTACCTTGTGGCAGGTAAGGCAATCATTTGCCCCAATTAGCGCCAGTCCTTTTTGATAATCCGGGTTGGCACTTAGGTCGTTGGTTTCTTTTTTTACTTCAGTAGAAGGAGCCGATTTGTCTTCGTTGCTGCCGCAGGCTACTGCTAATGCAATAAGACAGATGCCAAATAGTTTTTTCATGGTTGTTATTTTAAATGTTGCTTGTCAATCAAAGTAAGCCTAAAAC
>JAHEMO010000007.1 GCA_024643625.1 Chitinophagaceae bacterium | reverse complement strand
GTGTGTTGCAACTGATGAATCGTACATACAGCCGCGAATGGTACAAGGCCAAAGTAGATCGCATTCGCGAGATCATCCCCGATTGTGGTATCAGCAGCGATATTATTGCCGGCTTCTGTACGGAAACCGAAGAAGATCATCAGGACACGATGAGCATAATGCAATACAGCCGCTACGATATGAGCTATATGTTTTTTTACAGTGAGCGCCCCGGCACTTTGGCTGCACGCCGCTACGCAGACGACATTCCGGAGGCCATAAAAAAACGCAGGCTTGCCGAAATTGTAAGCGTTCAAAATGAACTGAGCAGACTAAGCAACGAAGCTGATATAGGCAAAACATTTACCGTGTTGATAGAAGGCGAAAGCAAACGCAGCCAACAGGATTGGATGGGACGCAGCAGTCAAAACAAAGTAATTGTATTTCCTAAAAATGATGCGCCAATTACTAAAGGTGACTATGTGCGCGTACAAATAAAAAGTTGCACACAAGCCACGCTGTTGGGCCATATGGTGTAGCCATGCTGCATTGCAATCAAATCATCATCACACAAGAACAAACACCATGGACCTTCAATCAATAAAAAACCGTTTTGCCATTATTGGCAACTCTCCGGCGCTTAACCATGCACTCAATGTTGCGGTACAAGTTTCGGCTACCGACCTTAGTGTGCTTATCACAGGCGAAAGCGGCGTAGGTAAAGAAGTTTTTTCGCATATCATTCATTCACTATCGCCACGCAAGCACAACCCTTTTATTGCAGTAAACTGTGGTGCTATTCCGGAGGGCACTATCGATAGCGAATTATTTGGGCATGAGAAAGGTTCATTTACCGGTGCGGTCGATAGCCGTAAAGGATATTTTGAAACGGTGAACGGTGGCACTATTTTTTTGGATGAAATAGGCGAAATGCCAATCGGTACACAAGCAAGGTTGCTGAGGGTTTTGGAGACCGGCGAATTTATACGGGTGGGCAGCAGCAAGGTGCAAAAGACAGATGTTCGGGTAATTGCGGCCACCAATCAGGATTTGCTTAAAGCAGCACAGAAAGGAAATTTTCGCGAAGACTTGTACTACCGCCTCAACAGTGTACCTATCCGGATTCCTTCACTAAGAGATAGAAAAGAAGATATAAACCTGCTCTTTCGCAAGTTTGTGATAGACTTTGCTGAGCGATACAATACCACACCTGTGCAATTGGACGATGAAGCCAAAGCACTGCTGATGAATTATCCATGGCGTGGCAATGTGCGCGAACTGAAAAATATTGGCGAGCAGGTAAGTGTTTTGTCAAAAGACAAAATTGTGAATGCTACGGAATTGAAGAAATTTCTGCCGGAGCAAAGCCTCAACTCCTTGCCGGTACTTGCCGGCAGTGCTAATGGCGGCTATGTTAGCGAAAGCACATTTGCCAATGAGCGTGATATACTCTACAAAATCATTTTTGACATGAAAAAAGACATGAATGAAATGAAACACATGTTTGTAGAGTTGGTAAAAAGTCCCGGCAGTTTTGCAGGCAAGCAAGACAAAGTATTTGATGCACTTAATGCCGTATCCGACGACATACCGGGTATTACCCCACCGTCTACTATCAGCCCCACACCTGTTTATTTTCAAAATAATGCTTACCCGCAGCAATCAGCGGCGAATACCGTAACTGCCCAACCGGCTAACTTTGATGACCATGAAGAGGTAGAGGAATCGCTGAACATCATGGACATGGAAAAAGAACTGATTATTAAAGCCTTGAAAAAACACAAAAGCAAACGCAAAGATGCAGCGCTCGATCTTGGCATTAGCGAACGTACGCTGTACCGCAAGTTGAAAGAATACGATATTGAAAACCTATAACAGGGAGTTTGTATGAGGACAAAATATGTTGCTTTAGTATGCTTGCTGTTTAGTGTAATACTAATGGGTTGTGGCGTTTATACGATGAAAGATGTAAGTATTCCACCAGAGATAAAAACCGTAAAGTTGAATTTTATTGAAAATAAAGCAAGGTATGTAAACCCGCAGTTGAGCCCACAATTAACCGATAGATTGCAGCAAAAAATAGTTAGCCAAACCCGACTGCAGCGGGTAACTACTGACGATGCAGATTGGGTGATTAATGGCACCATTACCGACTATAGTATTTCAACATCAGGCATCAGCGGGCAGCAGGTAAGTAATAACCGTCTCACGGTATCGGCCAGCATTAAGCTTAAAGACAATGTAAACCAGAAAACGCAGGACTATACCGCATCGCGGAGTTTTGAATTTCCGGCCAACCAAACCATACAACAAGCCGAAGCCAGTTTGGGCGATGAAATTATTCGCGGATTGAGTGAGGAAATTTTTAACCGCCTTTTTTCCAACTGGTAAACTACGCTTACCTTTTCCGCCATGACCACGAACTGGGATACCAACTGGATAAAAGATCTGCAGCAACCCATCGGCGAATTGCCCGACACTGACTACACTGGGGAATTTCCATGGTATGCAAGCGCATGGCTGGCTAAAGCCATGCAAAGTGCTGACAAGCAGCAAAATCTCGCCCAACTCAGGCAATATATCCAAAACCCTTACGTCTTGCATTGGCTGCTTAATCGCAATGCCCATAGCACGTCTGGCACAACCCATGCTGCGCAGCAGCTATACAAGGAAACTGCGCCGGAACCCTTAGTAGCGGAAGATGAAGAGTTGGAACAACAGCATGCAGAGGACTTGCTGGAATCCGTGGCTAACCGCGCTGCTGCATGGCTTACAGAAGATATCACGGCAAAGGCTGAGGAAATTGAAGAAGTGCCGGGAACGCAAAATGATGCAGAATTGCAAGGTCCGGAGCCATCCTTACCCGAGGTAGAAGTAGCCGAAAAGACAGAAGCACGGGAAGAACCGGAAGAGGAAGCCCTTCCCATAAGCAGCCGATTGGGCAATGCCCTCAAAACCGCCGCCGAAAACCTGCAAAAAGAGGTGACGGAGGAAGATCTGCCTGCTTTATTTCAGCCGCACCACACTGTAGACTATTTTGAAGCCGTAGGCGTAAAAGTGACTGATGCAAAGGACAAACTAAACACGCAGGTAAAAAGCTTTACACAGTGGCTTAAGGGCATGAAAAAAATTAACTACCAAACCGGTCAGGTAGATGAGGATACGGCTGTAACCCAAAAAGCCAATGCATCGCTGCAGGAACATTTGGTAAAAACCGAAACCATGGCCGACGTAATGATAAAACAAGGGCGCCTGAAGGAGGCCACCGCAATATTCACAGAATTACAATTGTTATATCCTGACAAATCCGCTTATTTTGCCGCCCGTCTGGAAAAACTGAAAGAACTATAATCATGACTTTATTATTCTTTGTATTGATAGTGTTGGCGAGTGCCTTGCTGGGAATTATTGTATTGATTCAAAACCCGAAAGGTGGTGGCCTTACCGGCAATGTTGCAGGTTTTGGCAATCAGTTTATGGGCGTAAAGCAAACCAACGACGTATTGGAAAAAGGTACCTGGCTTTTTGCTATTGTTATTGGCGTGCTTTGCCTGCTTAGTACCCTGTTTATGGGTAGTGGTGGCAGCGATACATTGCTCGACAAAGTAAATACCGGTGGTGCACCTACGCAGCAAACCGTACCTGCGCCTACTACGGCTCCGGCCAATACAGCGCCGCTACCCGCGCCTACCGATAGCAATTAAGCATTCGGTAGATTTACTAATCGTCATCAAGTCCCGCAATTTTCGGTTGCGGGTTTTTTATTGGCGTTACAACAAAATATTGCATTTTTTGAGGCCTGCCGGGTGAACGGAGCACATAAGTTGTAGCGGCTATTTACTAATATTGAGGCAGTATGAATAAGCGTATAGTTGGCCTTGTGATTGTTTTATTGGCTGGTATTGCCATTTTGGCCTGGTATACCTTTTTCAGCAGTGTAACCACATTTACATCCGATCACCGCTATTTTTATATACACCCCGACAGTACAAGCCGGGAACATATCCTGCAGCAATTGCAGCACGACAGCATTCTAAAAACAAAAGGTAGTTTTGACTGGCTGGCCCGGCAGCAGGAGTATTATCAGCATGTAAAACCCGGACGTTATAAGGTTGAAAAGGGTTCCAATCCGGTATCGCTGTTGAAATTGTTAGCCTCGGGCATTCAGGCGGAAGAAAAGCTCGTTATCAATAAGGTACGCCTGCCGGAGGACCTTGCATCGCTAATAGCCCGACGCACCATGCATAGCAAGGATCAAGTGCTGCAATTCATCAGCAGCAACGATAGCCTGAAGTCCTTTGATTTGGATACCCTGCATGTACTGTCCAATATTATTCCGAACACCTACAACATATACTGGACAAGCAGCATGGCTACCGTTTTAAAAAAGCTGAAGGACGAAAGTGATAGTTGGTGGCAAAGTAACAACAGGCAGGCACTGCTCGATTCCCTTGGATTAAATGCGCATGCTGTTTATACCGTGGCCAGCATTGTAGATGAAGAAACCAATAAGGCTGCCGACAAACCTCTTATTGCCTCGGTTTATCTGAACCGCTTAAGAAAAGGAATGCCCCTACAAGCTGACCCCACAGTGCGGTACGCCCGGAGAGATTTTACCAGTAATCGCGTAGTCTATTCTCATTTAAAAACGCCGTCACCATACAATACCTATATCAACAGAGGATTGCCGCCGGGCCCCATTTGCACCGCCCAACCGGCTACCATTGATTCGGTTTTACATGCACCTGCCACAGATTATTTGTATTTTGTGGCTAAAGCCGACTTTTCCGGCTACTCCGTTTTTTCTTCTAATCTGCGCGACCATTCCCGGGCAGCCAGGGAGTATCAGGATAGCCTGAATGCCTGGCTACTGCGTAAGGCGGCAAAAGAAAAACTAAAAGAAGACAGCCTGAAACGGCCAAACAATCCATGAACCGAGTAACCAGTTTTTTAAGGAAGAAAAAATGGTATCGCAAGTTCCTTTTTTGGACCCGTCATGCATCCTTGCCGGGATTACAGGGATTGCCGGTTTACGATGTTGGTGCTTTCTTTATTAAACAACTACGCGATATTGGATTGAGTGACCGTGCTGCTGCCATTTCTTTCAACATCATAATGGCACTACCTGCCGGAACCATTTTTGTAGCCACGCTTATCCCCTACCTGCCCAATGCGGAGGCCTTTAGAACCGAACTGCTCATTACTTTAAGCAAAGTAATTTCTGATGATAGTGCTTATAATCTGGTAGCCTCCATCATCAACGACTTTTTTGAACCGGGCCGAACAAGATTAATTTCCGTGAGCTTTCTATTTGCCCTGTTTTTTAGCAGCAATGCCATGCTGGGCATTATGGATACTTTCGATAAAAGTTATTTTGAAGACCGTCACGATCATTTTTTAGCCAAGCGATGGACGGCTATCAAACTGACCATGCTGCTATTCCTGCTAATTTTTGCATCGGGGTTGGTGCTCATTACACAAGGCTCTATCCGCGAGTTTGTTATGCGAAAGTTGAATTGGGACTTTGTAAACTATGGCGGATATATTGATGTGTTGCGTTGGATTATCATTTTTGCCCTCACCTATTTTACCATTGCGTTCATCTACCGCTATGCACCCGCTACGCTTACCAAATGGAAATTGTCGTCACCCGGCACAGTAGTTACTACAACACTTGTGATATTAACCACCTGGATATTTTCTATTTGGGTAGATAACTTTGCAAGCTATAACAAAGTGTACGGCTCACTTGGTGCTGTACTCATACTGCTTAACCTCATTTATATCAATGCGCTCATCCTTATTATTGGGTTTGAGATAAACGTAAGCATTACCAGTATCAAGCAGCAAAGTGAAATAAGACAAAAGCAACTGAGTATGACGTTTGACCTGGAGGATGAAGTTTGATACTTTAACAATACAAAACAACCAATGCCTTTGAAGGCAATCTACATTTATCATCCTTTAAATTTTCAAAAGCAGAAATCATGAAAAAACTACTATTTCCCCTGGCCGTCATGGCAATAATAACCATGGCATTTGTGGCCGATGGCAGCCTGGCCATTGGCGATGCGCTACCTATGAAGAGCTATACGATGAAAACTGTTGACAACCAACAGGTATCGCTGGCTGGTCTCATGACGGAAAAAGGCTTGTTGGTAATGTTTAGCTGCAATACTTGCCCCTATGTTATAAAAAATCAGGATCGTACCAACCAAATCATGGCTTACGCCAAAAGCCAGGGCCTTGGTGTAGTTGTAGTTAACAGCAATGAAGCCTACCGAACAAGTGAAGACAGCTTTGATGCCATGAAAGATTACGCCAAAGAACAAGGCTATACATGGCCGTATGCCGTAGATAATAACCACCAACTGGCCGATGCTTTTGGTGCTACCCGTACACCGGAATGCTATTTGTTTAATACTGCAGGCACGCTGGTTTACCACGGTGCCATTGATGATAGTCCAAGCGATGCCTCTTCAGTAAAGCGTGAGCATTTGAAATTTGCCATCAATGAAATGAATGCAGGAAAAGATATAAGTGTTAATACAAGCCGCTCCGTTGGTTGTGCCATTAAGCGGGTGAAAAAAAGCTGATAGTTTACCATCAAATTACAAGCCACGGATCAAGACTAGCTCCGTGGCTTTTTTATAGCCTATAGTTCATGAAGGGGCTATTGTTTTGATGAGGTAAGTGCTTTTACAATTTGAGCACGCAGTTCTTGCTCATTCATGCTTTCTTCTACAAACAACCTATAGCCGGTTTCGGGCCGGATGATAAGTGTGGCAGGAATAACGCCGCCCCATGCTGCATCAACTGCCGGACAATACACATCCGCATTCGTTTCATTGAGCCACCATACCTGTACGTCCCAGTTCTTTTTAGCCAGCCATTTCGCTAAATCGCCCGATTGGTAAAGCTTCTTTGTATCAAGACTCACCAGTTTTAAATGCACATTTTGGGTTTCGAACTGCCTAGCCACTTTTAAAAATTCAGGTACCTCATCGATACAAGGCTTACACCAGGTGCTCCAGAAATTGATGATGGTGATTCCCTTAGCCTGAGCAATACTATCCTGTAACTGCGCAATGTTTACCACCGGAATGGTTTGGGCGCTGCCAACGTTTACCAACAAAACGCTGCAAAAAAGTGCTGGCAACAGCCGATTAAATAATGATGATTTAGCCATGTTGTTTCAAATTTCGTGACGGCGATGCATTCTTAGTCCCAATCACTTGTTATCCTTTCCTTGTCTAGCCAGCCAAGGCTGACTCCATTGGCTATAGAGTTGTCTACATTCATCATCTGAAAGGCGTGGTGCATCATAAAAATGATGGGAAAGACGTTGCCGGTAGGCTTCGTACAGGCATATAGCACAGGCCACAGAAATATTGAGCGACAAAACCATGCCTACCTGCGGAATTACAAAACTACCATTACAAGCGGCAAGCATTTCGGGGGTAAGGCCGTGCCGCTCGTTGCCAAATACCAGCGCAACAGGTGCGCATAAATCAAGCTCGTAAAGCGAGTGGCTACCGTCGCCTACATGGGCAGCCAATAACCGATTGTATTTTTTCCTTACCGCAAGCACGCATTCTTCACAGGAAGTAAACTCATGAATAATGATCCATTTATCAGCACTGCGTGCACTGCGATCGGCCCAGGTTTTGCGCGGGGGTTGCCCGGTGTTGAGCACATAGATTTCTGCAACCCCAACAGCATCGGCAGAGCGAAGCACAGCAGCAATATTGTGCGGATCCATCACATTTTCCAACACCACTGTAATATCAGGTTGGCGGCGGCTGAGCGCATATTGTATTCGGGCTTCCCGTGATGGCGTCATGGCTGCCAAAATAGCCTAAAAAACAAAAGCCACCTTCACGAAGAAGGCAGCTTTTTCTTTAAATCAAAACTACTATATAACTATCTGACGGTTACCATTGGGTAATGAACGAAACAGAAAAGCTCTGAAATGTAGTTGAAGTGGTTGTCGTTTTACCACGACTTAAAATAGTATATGCCCTTTGGGATACCCCGGCAAACGTATTAATCTTACCTACCGTATCAGGCAAATTTGAATTTCCCGAACGCTTGATAATAGATAGCGTATCGCTTAAAGCAGGCACCGGCAATTCAATAAAATCACTCGCCTTTTTGTAGCCGATACCAGCAGCAATCACCTTGCGTTCGCGCAAGCTATAAAGATCATAAACATCGTTAGGCCAGGCTGCAAAATTGGCCAACCTGATTTTGTATGTGCCTACCGAAATGGGCAGAAACTTATCCTCGAGCAAGGTTACTGACGGGTTCGGCAGCGAATCGCTAAGCACCGCAGTGTAATAGCTTCCTGCTGCAAGATTCAATGTGCTTTTAAAAACTGTGTCGCCAGCAACAGGTGTAGTGCGTGCCATTATCCCCAAAAATGGCACACTGCCGGGTTCTACATTAGCATAAAGAGTACGTGCATTAGTAGTGCTTGTACTTGGGGCGGGCCATGTACCCTGGCTGATGGCGTACGTCAAGGCACTTCCGTTAAGCTTGTTATTGTTGGCATATAAAAACACATTAGGCCCGATAGTAGTTAGTGAAGGCTGCTTGCTGGCGTACGCATGCATTACCTTAACCATAGCGGCTCCATTGTCGGGAAACAACGAATAATCGCGGTTATCCTGCAGCAGGTTCTTTTCGCAACCGCCAAGCAGTAGAGCACCAGCTGCAACGGTTGAAAATATTTGAATGAATTTCATGATAACGAATTATAAATAGTAAAACAATCAGGGGTTAACAAACCAAACTTCCTTCGTATGATAATCGGCATCAAAGCCACCTACCTTTTGCAGTGCTTCTGCGTTCCACAAGTACTCGCTGTTGTATCTTGGACGGAAGCGGTAAGCGGGCTTGCCATTATTATCGGCAAACAAAACATCAGGCAATTTAAATCCGGTAAACACCGCACTGCTGTATTTGTCTTTGCGCAGATCTACCCATGTTTCATCAAAACCATAACCCCAAAGCGCCATAAACTTTTGCAGCAATATCATGCTGCGGGTCAGGCCATCCACCGTTGTAGGCACTACGGCAGGATTATTGAGATAAGCATCCCGCTGGGCATTGGTAAAATCAACATAACCAGTCAACCTTTTCAGGTGTTCGAAGTGCCCTCCAATACCTGCTTTGTAAGCAGTGAGCGCTGTTGCGCGGTCTCCTTTCTTAAATGCCGCTTCAGCTTTTACAAATTGCAGCCAGGTGTAGGTAAGGATGGGAAATGGTCCGCTGTTAAGGAAGTATGTTCTTGCTGTTGCATCTGATCCACCTGTTGTTGTACCAGTAGAGTTAATGCCCCAAAAGCTAAGTGGTCGCTGATTGGTAGTTTGTGTTCCAAAACCCAAGCCAGGTACTATGCCACGATACTGCCCATCGGTAGCTGTAGGAAATATGTATGCCAGTCTCGGATCGGTTGCGTTATTAAAAGGCACCCCTTTAAACAAATCAATAGCGTACTGCGTGGGTCTGTAAGCGCCCATATTATTACGAACCGGTCCAAAAAAGTTTCGCTGATCACTAATCAACGGATTCTGATCATATTTTATGAATGCGTCTTGCGCAGCAGAAGTAAAGGATTGATTCACGTATTTGATTACGCTGTCTGCCTTATAGTCGGCCTTATTCCAATAGCGATGGTAGGCAAGTGCCTTTACGCCATAGGTAAACCTGAGATAATTATCAATATTACCATTGTAAAAATACCGGTCAGCTTCAGCCAGACGCTGCTGAGCCCCACCATCGGCCATTGCACGCTTCAGGTATAGTTCAGCACTATCACATTGCTGCAATACATATTGATACACTTCCTGCTGCTCATCATAATCGAATGAAAGTCTGTCTGTTTCAAATGCCTGCTTTAAAATAACCGGTCCATGATGATCGGCTAGTTGGAGCCAACTGAAGGCAAATAAGGCATAGGATACACCGGCAAACTCCGGCTTGTCTGTCCGTGTTTGTTTAATAACGTTTAATAGATTATGGCCGAGATTCCAATAATGGATGCGCCATTTTTCGCCACCAAAGTCATTACCGGCTATGTAGCCGTGCGTATCACGCAAGTCGGCGGCCACTGTGCGAGCCCA
Organism: Chitinophagaceae bacterium; assembly: GCA_024643625.1. Classification (GTDB taxonomy): domain Bacteria; phylum Bacteroidota; class Bacteroidia; order Chitinophagales; family Chitinophagaceae; genus Phnomibacter. The sequence continues at coordinate 28,321 of JAHEMO010000007.1, read as the reverse complement.
ATGCTGCGCAAGATTGCCTACAATACGACTGTCGAAATGTATGCCCCTGGCCAGATTACCATGGATACTGGGTAATACCACTTCCGGTTCTACTACTACCGGTGCATTGGGATTACGGTAAACATCGTCTACCCATTTGTTACAGGCACCCAAAATTAATGTGGCACCTGCTAGTATGTATAAGAATTGCTTTTTCATAATTGTCATGCGATTGAATTAGTTTTTAAATCCTACAGCAACACCAAAGTTGAAACCCAGCGGGTTGGGCAGGGTACCAAAATCAATACCGAATGAACCAACACCACGTGTACCGGGTGTATTGCCATTGCCGTTGGGGTTAAATCCACTGTAATTGGTTAACACAAATAAATCGGTACAAGTAATAAAAGCACTGAGGCTGCTAAATACCTTGCTGTTCCTCAATTTATCTGCCGGCACGCCATAACGCAAAGTGATATCGCGACACCATAACCAATTTACACCACGCTCCATATAATCGTCTGCCAATGCGCGGCTCGTATATATATCGTTGTAGAAGTAAGGATTAAGGGCAATGGTATTGCGTGTTGGATTAGCCGTGTTTTGCAAACCATCTGCCAACACACCAGAAATTACCCTTGGCGTTTCCCTGTCCAGCGTACGCTTACTTAGACCTACCGTTGTCCAATACAATTCATTTCCATTGAGGATATCGCCACCTACCCGCACATCAAGCAGGAAGCTTAGCGACCATTGTTTGTATTGCAGGGTGTTTACAATACCCGTTGTAAAGGTTGGCAGACGATCGCCTATCAGGCGGTAAGTACCATCAACCTGCGGCAAACCGGTAGTGGGATCTATAAGAATGTCTCCGGTATTGTTACGCAGATAAGTGGCACCTGTTATACCGGTGGTTGGGCCGTTAAGTAAAAGACCATTGCGGTAATTGCCTATCCAGCTATCAGAATTATAAAATTCAGTAACGGTTGGCGGCAATTTTGTAACCTCATTCCAGCTACGGGCAAAGTTTAACCTGGTATCCCAACGAAAATCTTTGGTCTGTACAGCAGTGAAATTAATCATTGCTTCCACGCCCTGATTTTTGGTGTCGGCGATATTGCCTGTATTCAAAATAAACCCGGTACCGTAGCTACCTCGGTAGTCCGTTACAATCTGACCAATATTGGAAGTATTATAATAGGTGACATCAAAGCTCAACCTGTTTCTGAAAAACTTGAGCTCAGTACCAATCTCATAGGTGTTCTGCCTTTCAGGAACAATTAGCGGGCTGTTATTTCTAAAGCCGTAGGCAAAGCCTTGCCCGCTGGTAAGTTGGGCGGTATAAACACTTTGGTTTACATAAGGTGGAATATCCTTGGCGGCCTGTGCAAAGCTGGCCCGTAACTTACCGAATGAAAATACAGTGGACTTGGGAGCCAATAACTCACTGAACACAAAAGAACCGCTTATGCTGGGATAAAAGAATGAACGTGATTCTTCGGGCAGAGTACTAGACAAGTCATTACGACCGGTAAGGGTAAGGTAAAACCAATTTTCCCAGCTAAGACCAACTTCGCCAAAGACGCCTACCAACCTACGCTGGGTTAATGTATCGCGGCCGCGATCGCGACTGTTTAGTCGTTTTTCAGGCTTGGTGCTGAGTTCGAAGCCAAAGAAGTCTCCTATATCTTCAGCGTTCTCGCTCCACGATTCTGTGCGGAAATCATCGATAGCCGATCCAACACGAACAGTAGTTCCAAGTTTACCAAACTTCCACTTTCCGGTTGCTATTACGTTACCACTTAAGCCTCTGTAGAAGATATCATATTTTTCTGCAAAACCGCTGGTGGTAAGGTAGGCATTGCTTTGCGGGCTATACATGTATTCGCCACCCTGGTTAAAGGCATCTATACCGCCACGGGCCGTGATATTTAGCCAGTTGGTTGGATCATACACTGCGGATACGTTTATGATATACCGATCAAGGATATCCTGATTCTTGTTGCGATTAACATCCCAGAATGGATTATCCACTTCGCGAAAATTATCGTCTTCCACAACTTTGCGCCGATTACCATTTTCATCAAGCCAATTGGTTACATCGTCCCAGGATGGCCAAAGCAAAAGATTGTTCAGAAAACCTCCGGCTCCCCGAAATGCCTTATCGTTTTTGCTGTGCGTATAAGTCAGGGTGGAGCTAACCTTGAATTTCTTGCTAAAAGCCTTTTCCAATGTTAAACGTGGAATAAAGCGGGTGTAACGCGTTTCAGGAATAATGCCAAGCTGATCCTGCCAGGTAATGTTTGCACGATATACAAAGCCGTTTTTTCCACCTTGCAGATTAAGGTTATGCTTTTGCGAAAAGCCTGTATTGAAGAAATTTTCTACGTTATTGTAAAGTTTAGTTCCCTCTGGCCAGCGTGGTCCAAAACGAGAACGGGTTGTACTATCAAACGTACCGTTGATACCGTTGCTAAATTCATTCTGTATTTCAGGATACTTACGCAAAGTTTCTAAACGGAAATTATTATCGTATGACACTTTCATTTTGCCCGCCTTACCCTTGCGGGTGGTAATAACAATAGCACCGCTACCGGCATCAATACCGTAGAGTGCTGCTGCTTCGGGACCTTTCAGGATGGTTACCGATTCAATATCATCCGGGTTGATATCAATACCGCGGTTGCTGTAATCATCATCGCGGTTTGGTTTATCACTCGCCAAAAATCTTTGCTCGAAAGTGCTGTTGTTTACAGGCAAGCCGTCAATAATAAAAAGTGGAGAGTTATTGCCGCTTAAGCTATTAAAGCCGCGCAATACAATTTGCGAAGACGCTCCGGGCGCGCCGCTCGTACTGTTTACTGTTGCGCCGGCTACCCTGCCCTGCAACGAGTTTATGAAGTTCTCGCGCTGTGTTTGGGCAATTTCCTTGCCGTCAACAGACTGAGTGGATGCACCTAAACCTCTCTTTTGGCGTTCAATACCAAAGGAGGTTACTACCACCTCGTCCAATTCGCTCCCTTCATTTACCAGCAATGAAATCTGCCCGAGGCTGCCACTTTCCGGCACCCGAAAGGAACGTTTGATAAAACCCACATAGGTTACATCAAGCATATCACCTACAGCTGCATCAAGGCTAAAATTGCCCGAAGCGTCGGTAGTGGTTGCTTTTTTTGTTTTTTGGTTCGTTACTGTAACGCCTACCAAAGGATCGTTAGACCGGGCGTCCACAACCTTTCCTGTTGCTTTTTGCTGCTGCGCTATGGCCACTGTAAAAAGCGACGCTACCATACACAGTGTCAACAGGCTCATTAGTTTTTTCATAAGCTCGTTTTGGTTTTTAAAGATTTACGCAGGCTTCAGCAGGAAAAAATATAATCACGCACAAACCCGCACAAATAAGACTAAAAACGAAAATAGCCTTTCGGCCGGGAAACCAAAATAAATTTTAATAAAATGTGAATAGAAACCGAAAATCTGAATAAGTAGCCGGGGGCGTCGGCCAGGGCTTAAAGGATTCCAATTCCGGTTTGGGCAAAGCACTCCAGGATACCCGCATCGTACGGCAGTTCTGTAGCGATATAGTCAATTTCGTCCAGCCCGCACACTTTGAACTTTTGAACGGTATTGAGCTTTTCGGATATGGCCAAACTGACTACCCGGTCGGAAGCGGCTATCATTGCCCGCTTCACATCTATTATTTCCCATTCAGAATCTGTTACTCCCGCCTCCACATCAATACTATTGGTGCCCAAAAAGCACAGGTCCGCCCGGACGCCCTCAAGCCTGGCTACCACTTCGGATCCCACGGCTGTCTTTGTGTTTTTGTTGAGTCTGTTTCCTATAAATATCACTTCGGCCCGCGGATGATTCATTAGTTCCAGCGCCACCGGGATACTTATGGTCATAAAAGTTACCTGCAAATCAGGGGGCAGGGCCTTTACCATTTGTAAAATTGTGGTACCTCCACTCAGCAGTACCAGCATGCCATCGCGCATCAGGTTGATGCCTTTTTGGGCGATATTCTGCTTTTCGAGTTGATGGTAAACCGGGGCCGGCTGCAGTGAATATTGAAAAGATGTGGAAAGTGCGCCGCCATGCACTTTATGCAATTTGCCGGCTTCGGCCAGATCCTGCAAGTCGCGCCGAACCGTATCCTCGCTTACTGCCAGGCTACTGCATAAATCGGTGGTTAGCACCTTATTATGTACATCTAACTGCTTTAATATATACGCCTGACGTTCTTGTTTTAGCATGGCAAACCCGCAAATTTCCGCATAAAAGTAAGGGCTAATCGTTGCAACCTGCAAATAGTTGTACCAAATCCGTTTATCTATGGACAAACATGAAGGGACTTTCAGCGCAAAAATGGGAGATGGCGTAGGAAGACAAAACGGCAATTATTCCAAACTGTGCTCAATATGAACCGACGGCTTTGGATCCTTGGTAAAGAAGCGAAACCAGAGAAAAGAAAGGAGCACACTGAGCAGCGCCGCCAGTAATATGGCGATTTTGGAAGTGTCCTGGACATCTCTGGCACCAAATGCAAGGCCCGCAATAAAAATGGACATGGTGAACCCTATGCCCGCCAAAAGACCTGCACCAATCATCTTATTCCAACTAACGCCTCTGGGCAATTCGGCCACCCTTTTTGTTACCAGCAACCAGCAGGCACCCACTATGCCAACCGGCTTGCCAATAAGTAAGCCCAGCATGATACCAAGGCCCAGAACGCTGCCGAGGCCGGCAGCCATACCGGCATTGATGATGATGGCCGTGTTGGCCAGCGCAAATACAGGCAAAATGCCGAAATTGACGAAGTTGTGAAACTTCAATTCCAATTTGGCCAACAGGTTATCAGGAATGGTAAAAGCAAATAAAACGCCCGCAACGGTGGCGTGAATGCCGGAATTGAATACAAGATACCAAAGCAATATGGCCAAAATCCAATGCAAAGGACCAAATTTTACTTTTCGCCGGTTCATTAATACAAAGGCTGCCAATACCAGCAATGCACCAAGAAGGTACCATCCTTTAACGCTTTCCCCATAAAAAACGGCAATAACTACAATGGCTCCCAAATCGTCGATAATGGCCAGCGCAGTGAGGAATACTTTGAGATTGGTAGGACATCTTTTACCCATAATGGAGGCAATACCCAACGAGAAAGCAATATCGGTAGCCATGGGTATTCCCCAGCCGGCGGAAAAATCGGTTCCCTTATTAAAAATCATGTAAATAACGGCAGGTACCACCATGCCGCCAATGGCCGCTGCAATAGGTAGTATGGCGCGTTTTACAGAAGAGAGTTCGCCCATTACGAGTTCTCTTTTTATCTCCATACCTACCAGAAAAAAGAATACAGCCATAAGGCCATCGTTTATCCAATGGGCTACGCTGTGCGGCAAATGCACCTGGTGAAAAAAATCAAACTCTTTGCTGAAAAAATCTACGTAGGCCTCACCAAATGGCGTATTTGCTACGATTAGTGATACTGCTGTGCAAATGACCAGCATGATACCGATGGTGCGGCTATCATGGATAAACTCCTGCAGAAAGTTTACAAACCGAAAACGAAGAAATCCTAATGCCATGCTTAAATGGTTATAGGCTCGAGGCCTTAATTTTCCATGAGTTCCAAATACGATTTGGGACGTTTCCCTTCCAACCAGTTGAATCCATTTAACCGGTCTTCATTCAGCGGAATTTGCGTAATGGGATAAAGCGTTCCCTGCAAATCCTTGATGAACAACACTTTTTTCGCTTTCCTTTCCTCAAAAAACAAATCAACAGCATCGCTGGTTGCCCGGTTCATACCCACGTACTGGTCCTGTTCATCAAGGGCGTAATATACAGTTTCAGCACGGCCCTTGGCCCGCACATAGTCAATAGTACCTTCCTTAAATAAGGCATTTAGCGTATTTCCCTTTACCTGATTGTATTGATTACCACCAATTTTATTGATGATAAAACTGTTGTAGTAAGCCCAAAGCCGCTCAGCCTTTTTGTCTTTGGTAAAAAGGTAAATAGTATCCGCCGTTATCTGGCTTTCGCTGGCCCACACAATGGGATCAGAAAACAGCCGAAAAGCAGAATCGCTCCCGGCATAAAACAAACTATCTGCCACAGCCTGCACCGAGTCTGAAAAAATGCGGACATGGTGCCATGCTTCAAAAAAACGATCGGCTGATGAGTCTTTACCGGCAAGATCGGGTGGTATCCAATTGCCATTCGCCGTATCGCGAATGAAAGGAATACTACGGGTTTTGCTGAGAACCGAAATTTTTCCGGAATAGAGCGTATCCGCCGTTACAAACAGGCTATCAGTTTCCTGCTTCAAAATCAACAGCGGATTTTGCGTAGCCAGAAAAGAACTTTCTTTTTTGTTGGCATACAGTTGGTTGCTGAGTACCGATATGCCGTTGGCTGTATCTACATAAACCACATTCCCTCTAAACTGAGCAAGACCCTCCTTATCATCAAAAGCCATGTCTTCCGCATCAATAGAATAGGTGGAATCCACAATGGACGGCCGCTCAAAAAACTCTGCCTTGCCTGTCTGCAGATTGTAATAACCCTTTCGGGTAAATATGGTGCGCTTGCCGGTAACAATAGTGGTAGGGGCAATAAAAGTGGCTACCTCGTTTTGGGTATTGTATTGCAGCGAGTCGGCAGCAATTTTATATTCCGGATCCTGCAGCAATACATTGCCGCCAAACACCACATCTTTTGTGCCACCGTAGTAAGTGCCGCGCTTGCTGGTGAGGGTAGTTTTTTTATTTACAATTTTGCCGTTGTTATTGTAGGTAGCCATGCTGGCATTAAGATCGTACACCAGCTCCTGCGTGGTTAGTACGCCGCCTTTGCTGTCTACCAGTTTTACATCTTTTTCCAGCGTAGCAATCTTGGTTTTGCCATCGTAGCGCAGGTATTTGGCATAAGTATTCAGGCTATCAGAATCGTTTATATGCACCCGGCCATATGACTGCACTATGCTGGTAAATTGATTAAGCACTATGCTATCGGCATAAAAATCGGTATTGTCCTGCCTAAAATGCACATTACCTGCGGCAGTTTGCAAGGTGGTTACACTATCAACTTTTTGCATGCTCAGGCGGTCGGCGTTTACTATGTACACGGTACGGATGCCCCCGCCGGGCGGCATAGTATCTGCAGTTGCACCCGGCCTCTGAGGCTGCACAGGTACCTGTGCCTGCAAAACAACAGGACACAGTAAAACCATGGTTATCAATGCAAAATAGCAACGCATTACCCGCAAATATGCTTCAGTTTTTAGCACCATGCTTGCCCATTTCCTGTTAAAACAAAACGGCAGGACTATCTTGATAGACGCCTGCCGTTTTTGCACCGGCTCAAACCGGAATTTCACTCTTATTTCTTTTCTGCAACAGCTGTGCCCTTATTGGCATTAGCCGTCATCTCCATGCTTATTGCCGATTTCTCAATTTTGAGGTAGGTGCCGTGGCTTACCTGCAATTCAAAAGTGCCATCTTCATTAAGCTTGTTTACGGTGCCATGAATGCCTGCAATGGTTACTACTTTATCGCCCTTTTGCAGGTTTTCAATGTACTTTTTCTGCTCCTTTGCTTTTTTGGCTTGCGGCCGTATCATAAACAGCCAAAACACCAAAACCATCATACCCAGGAAAATAAATTCGAATCCGCCGCTTTTGCCGGGCTGCCCGGCCAGTGTAATAAATAAATGAATCATGCCTCTGTTTAGTTGTTAGTTTATTATTTAGTCAAAGTGCTACGCACCGGCTTTTTTCTCCGCTGCTGTTACGTTTACATCAAATTCCAGCACATGTGTGGTGGAGGGTTCCGTGTTGGCGGTAACAGTAATTGTTTTATGGTTGGTTCCTGCCCTGCCCTGGCTGTCAAATACCGCTTTTATCTCGCCCTCATCACCGGGCATAATAGGCTTATCGGGCTTTTGGGGAACGGTGCATCCGCAACTGGGTTGCGCGGCCGCAATGGTAAGTGGCTTTTTACCCGTGTTCTTAAACCGATAGATAATCTCCATTTGCTGGCCTTCATTTATCGTGCCCAGATCTTTTTTCACCTCAACCCACTCCATAGAGGTAAGTGCCTCAGGTGCTACAGATGCAGTGCTGGCGGCCTCGCCCGGTTGGCTGTCTGTAGCCTGTTCATCTGCATCTGTAATGCACCCTGCCAGATTTAGCAAGGCAGCAATGGCAATTGTTTTAAGCAATGTTTTTGTCATGATATGTTGGATTTATTAGTGCTTCAGGATTTGGCCGATTTGCGAAAATCAGTTTTTATCATTTTGTTTTCCTTTTCCAGTTCAATGCGAAGACTATCGAGAATGCCATTTACAAACTGGCCGCTTTGGGCAGTACTGTAGGCTTTGGCAATATCAATGTACTCGTTAATGGTAACCTTGGGGGGAATAGTTTCAAAATAGAGAAACTCTGCCAAACCCATTTCCAGTAAGATGGTATCGAGCAGTGCCAACCGGTCGGCATCCCAGTTTTTGAGCTTGGGTTTGATAAGCGCCGATAAATGGTCGTGTTTTTCAGCAACGGTCTGCATCAGTTCGGCTGCATAATTGCGCTTGTCATCTGTAAGCAAATCATCAAAACGATATACCCCGGGTTTCTGCAGATAGGCCATAACAATCTGCTGCAGCATTTCAGCATCGTCGTCCCAATTGGGATAAAGACCCTCAGCCGTATCGGTAAAAATATCGTTGGCCAGCATCAGGTCGTTATAGATAAACTCCATAATAGCCTTTTCACCTTGCTTGCTCCTGCCCTCCTCCTGGTTGTACAGGTAATACTCGGAAGTGTCGCAAAGACGCTGATAAACTTTGCGGCTCAATTCAGTCACCGCTTCATCGTGACCCTTGGTGTGGGTCATGGCATCTTTGTAAAAATCGGATTCCAAAATCCGCCAAAGCAGTTCGTTGCCCGCCAGCTTTACGGCTACATTCAGGTCGTCGTTTGAGGGTAAATGCTTGGCGCCGCGCAGCCGCGAATCCCTCTCGGCATAGCGGGCCGCACCGGTAAGCACTTGTAACTGAAAAGCCAGCAAACCATAGGTCTGCTTAAATTTTGTCTGTAACAATTTATCGGCTTCGCCTGCCTTCAGCATGGTCTGTTCCCCGCTTTTACGGGTGTACAGTGTCTGCATCACCTTTATCCTGATATTACGCCTCGTTATCATAATTCTGCTGCTGTTGGGCGCGGCAAATGTAGTGTAATAGCGGGCTTTTTGCAGATGCTGACAGAAATGCAGCATTGGCAGCTACTGCTCAGGTAAATCTGCCATCTAAGGCAGAAGCAGCCCCTGAACCTGACAATTTTATCGCAATGGTTTGACAATTTTTCACATGGCACAATTATGGATAACAGTAGGTCAGTAAAAAAATCATTTACTAAAACATCTAAAAATCAAAGAAATATGGCAAAAGAGAAAAAGTTGTCTATCACCCCATTGCACGACAGGGTGATTGTAAAGCCAGCTGCTGCCGAAGAAAAATCCGCAGGTGGAATTATCATTCCTGACACCGCAAAAGAAAAGCCCCAGCGTGGAACAGTAATTGCTGCCGGCCCCGGTAAGAAAGACGAGCCCGTTACGGTAAAAACCGGTGACACCATTCTTTATGGCAAGTACGCAGGCACCGAAATTTCGTTGGAAGGTGTTGACTACCTGATTATGCGCGAAAGCGATATTCTCGCTATTGTGTAATTATTAAGGCAAAAATGCATGTCGGAGAGCCGTTGGGCCCCGTAAACTAATCATGCAGTTTCAAATCACTCAACTATAAAATTGTAAGTATTATGGCTAAACAAATATTTTTTGACATTGACGCCCGCAACCGTATGAAAGTTGGCGTAGATACCCTGGCCAACGCCGTAAAGGTGACTTTGGGCCCCAAGGGTCGTAACGTGGTTATCGAAAAGAAATTCGGTGCCCCCTCTATTACCAAAGATGGTGTAACCGTAGCTAAGGAAATTGAACTGGAAGACCCCATTGAAAACATGGGTGCCCAAATGGTGAAAGAAGTGGCCAGCAAAACGGCTGATATCGCCGGTGATGGTACAACTACTGCCACCGTATTGGCACAGTCTATCATTAGCGAAGGATTGAAAAATCTGGCAGCAGGCGCAAATCCAATGGATCTTAAGCGTGGCATTGACAAGGCGGTAAGCCTTGTGGTGGCTAACCTGAAGAGCCAAAGCCAAAGCGTTGGTAGCGATAGCAAAAAAATTCAGCAGGTTGCTTCTATTTCAGCCAATAACGACGAAACCATTGGCAAACTGATTACTGAAGCTTTCAGCAAGGTGGGTAAAGAAGGTGTGATTACGGTGGAAGAGGCCAAAGGCACTGATACTACTGTCGATGTAGTGGAAGGTATGCAGTTTGACCGTGGCTACATTAGCCCATACTTTGTAACCAACAGCGAAAAGATGGAAGCTGATATGCAAAATCCTTATATCCTGATTTACGATAAGAAAATCAGTGCCATGAAGGATATCCTGCATATTTTGGAAAAAGTGGCTCAAAGTGGTCGTCCGTTGCTGATTATTGCTGAAGATCTGGAAGGTGAAGCCCTGGCTACCCTCGTGGTAAACAAACTGCGTGGAACGCTTAAAGTTGCGGCTGTTAAGGCTCCCGGCTTTGGTGACCGTCGTAAGGAAATGCTGCAGGACATTGCCATTCTTACCGCCGGTACAGTAGTTAGCGAAGAGCAAGGCTACAAACTGGAGAATGCCGACCTCACTTACCTCGGCCAGGCTGCAAGCGTTACCATCGACAAAGACAATACTGTAGTAGTAGGTGGCAAAGGCAAGAAAGAAAATATCGTTGCCCGCGTTAACCAGATTAAAGCGCAAATTGAAAGCACTACCAGCGATTACGATCGTGAGAAGTTGCAGGAGCGTTTGGCCAAGCTGAGCGGCGGTGTTGCCGTATTGTATGTAGGTGCTGCTACTGAAGTAGAAATGAAAGAAAAGAAAGACCGTGTGGACGATGCACTGCATGCTACCCGTGCGGCTGTTGAAGAAGGAATTGTTCCCGGTGGTGGCGTTGCCTTTATCCGTGCTATTGATGCATTGGGCACCAAGGTAAAAGGCCTTACCAGCGACGAGCAAACCGGTGTAGAAATTGTTCGCAAAGCGCTAGAGTCGCCCATGCGTACCATTACCAACAATGCCGGTATTGATGGGTCAATCGTAATTCAAAAAGTACGTGAAGGCAAAGGTGACTTTGGCTACAATGCACGCACGGAAGAATTTGAACATCTGTTTAAATCAGGTGTAATTGATCCTACGAAAGTTACCCGCGTAGCGCTGGAAAATGCAGCATCTATTGCCGGTATGTTGCTTACTACCGAAGCTGTAGTAGCCGACAAGCCCGAGCCTAAAGGAGCTGCTGCACCAATGGGTGGCGCACCTGGCATGGGCGGTATGGATTATTAAGCCAACGAAAAAAGCGCAGTGTTTCCTTTTGGATCACTTCGCTATACAAGCAAGACCCCGCAAGGATTTTCCTTCGGGGTCTTATTTTTTTGCGGGACATAGATATGGTTATAGTTTTACGCCATGCAGCCATTATTTGTGCACCCCGATATTGCCCGGGCCAAAACCCTTTCTAAGGCCTTCTATTTGGATTCAAAATATTTTGAAACATCCCGCGAAGCCATATTTTGCAACAGCTGGCAATGGCTTGCCTCCATTGACGAACCGCTGCAGCCAACAGCATGCAAGCCATATACTTTGCTTGAAGGTTTCTTGGATGAACCTGTCGCCTTAACCTGCGATACTGATGGCAAAATACATTGCATCTCCAATGTATGTACACACCGCGGAGCAATGCTCATCAACACCCCATGCAAAAACAGCATCATCAGATGCCCGTACCACGGACGTCAATTTGCCTTGAACGGCACCTTTAAATCAATGCCAGAATTTGAAGGCGTTGCAGATTTTCCCACGAATGCAGATAATTTACATACCTACGCTTTGCAATCCTTTGCCGGCAGCTATTTTGTAAACGCTACTGGCAAGCAAAGTTTTCAGGATTTTTTTGAACCGATACTGTCAAGGCTCCACTGGTTGCCGCTGCATGAATTTGCACTTGACCCTGCCGCAACTGCACATTATTCCATTGATGCACACTGGGCACTGTATTGTGAAAATTACCTCGAAGGCTTTCACATACCGTTTGTACATCAGGCTTTGAATAAAGCACTCGATTTTGGCAACTACACAACAGAGTTGTATCCCCTGGCATCACTGCAATTGGGAATTGCAAAAGGCGATGAGGATTGTTTTGCCCTACCTGAAAGTTCGGTTGATTATGGCAAGCAGGTGGCGGCTTATTATTACTTCGTTTTTCCCAACCTTATGTTCAACTTCTATCCATGGGGACTCTCACTTAATGTAGTAAAGCCGGAAGCAACAGCTAAAACTACCGTAAGTTTTTACAGCTATGTTTGGAAACCCGAGAAGCAGCATAGCGGTGCCGGTGGCGATTTGCATACCACAGAAATGGAAGACGAAGAAATTGTACTGTCCGTTCAAAAGGGAATCAGATCGTCGCACTACCAACATGGCAGGTATTCTGTTGCTCATGAAAAAGGCACCCACCATTTCCACCAACTCATTTGTGCATTTATGCAAAAGCATGCCGAGCAAACCAAGAATGATTTATAATCATTTCAATAGTGCGAGGTTGTCTCTAAATAGGAGTTGTAAACAGGAGTTAGCGTTTGCTTAATATAGATTCCTTGGGTAATTGTTATACTTGCCATTATGGAAGATTTTTTATCAAGAGTATATTTTGGCAACTCTATCAAAAGCTATCTCATAGCTGTTTTACTGGCATTTGGTATCATGCTGGCCTTGCGCATCTTCAGAAAAATGATTGTGGCAAGACTCAAAAAAATAAGTGCGCAAACGGATAACAACTACGACGATTTCCTGGTTTTTCTGCTGGAGAAAAAGATAATTCCCTTACTGAATTTGTTTGCCATTTACCTTGGTATTAATGCACTTACGCTAAGCGACAAGGCAGATAAATACCTCATGGCCGGATTAAAAGTGGCTGGGGTATACTTTGTAGCAAAACTGGTTACCGCATCATTACAATTTGTCTTTGAGCAAATGGTGGGGAAAAATAAAGATGCTGCAGCTGCAACAGTTGATAAGCGAAAGGAACTGCGTGGTATTATGATAATTGTAAAGGTGATCATCTGGTTGCTTTCGCTTGTCTTTCTGCTGGATAATCTGGGATACGATGTGACAGCAGTTGTAACAGGCCTTGGCATTGGCGGTATCGCTATTGCACTTGCAGCACAAACCATATTAGGCGATCTGTTTAGTTATTTTGTCATCTTTTTCGATAGGCCTTTTGAATTGGGCGATTTTATAACAGTGGATGACAAATCCGGAACGGTAGAATATGTTGGCATAAAAACCACAAGGATAAAATCCATTACCGGTGAGCAGATTATTGTGTCTAATACAAATCTTACCAATAGCAGGGTACACAATTTTAAAAAGATGGAACGCCGGCGTGTTGTATTCACGATTGGCGTTACCTATCAAACCACTGCAGAGCAGCTCAAACAAATACCCGACATCATTACCACAATAATTGAAAGCACAGAACACGTAGCATTTGATCGTTGTCATTTTTTTGGATTTGGTGATTTCAGTCTGGACTTTGAAACCGTATTTTTTGTTGACACCAATGATTATGCAACCTACATGACGGCTCGGCAGCACATTAATCTCCGGATTTTCGAGGCCTTTGCCAAGGAGGGCATAGAATTTGCCTACCCTACCCAAACCCTGTTTGTGGAACGCAGCGGTCAACCGTCAACATAGGCTTTCAGGCATTATATCCCTCCCATTTACCGTTCAACCAAATGATAATTGGCGTATTGCATTAACATTTATTTTGTACGAAGGACATCGTATATTGCATGCGTAAATACTATAAATTATGTCGAAAAATCCCGCTCATATAAAGCCAACCGAGAGCGAATTGGAAATTTTGCAGGTACTGTGGGATCGCAAGAAAGCTACGGTTCGCGATGTACATGAAGTACTTAGCGCTACCAAAGATGCGGGCTATACAACAACGCTCAAACTAATGCAAATAATGTTTGAAAAAGGAATGGTAAGCCGCGACGAAAGCGCCAAATCGCATGTATACAGGCCCCTGCTGAGCAAAGCAAAAGTGCAGCAGTCTATGCTTGGAAAAGTAATGGATACTTTTTTTGGTGGTTCGGCTTCTCAACTGGTATTACAGGCGCTTGGCACGCATACCCCTACCCGACAAGAAATTGACGCCATCCGCAAACTATTGGATCAGTACGAATAGTGAAATTGTAATCAAACACATCTGCTATGCTGTATTTATTTGAACACCTGTTGCCACAAGCCCTGACCACATCGCTGGTGCAGAGTATTTGGCAAGCACTGGTAATTTGGAGTATTATACAGTTGGTGCAGCGCATTGCGCCACTTACATCAGCCAGCCGATATTATCTTAACGCTGCGGGCGTGATCACGCAATTGATTTTGTTTATCACAATTTTTATTGCCGCATTGGTTCAGCCCGCGCCTGCGGCCATGCCAAGCGCGGAAAATCTGCAATACCTGAATATTGACCAACAGGCTTCACCATGGTATGCTTTTATACAGATACCAGCTATACTGGCACCATACTTAAGCATTTTATATGTGTTTGTCCTGGCAATGCTGAGCACCAGATTTTCATCATCAGTAGTTCATACAAAACTACTTCGCAAATCGCCCGGCAGAAAAGCGCCTATTGACTTTAGACTACTGACTGACCATTACGCTTCAGTATTAAATATTGGCAAAAAAGTGCAGGTTTTTGTAAACCACAACGTGTTGGTCCCGCTTACCATAGGCTATGTAAAACCCATGATATTGTTGCCTGCCGCCATGGTTAATAACCTTAGCATCCCTCAGGTGGAAGCCATCATTTTACATGAACTAATACACATCAGGCGATACGACTATATAGTTAATATAGTGATTGAGGTGGCCGGGATGCTGTTGTTTTTCAATCCTTTTATCAGGCATATGACTGCGCAGGCAAAACTGCACCGCGAAATAAGCTGCGACGATACCGTAGTTCAATTTAAAATTGACCGACGCGCCTACGCTGAGGCCCTGCTCAATTGCAGCCAATTGCCAGGTTTGCAACTTGCGATGGCTGCTTCGGGTGAAAATTCGTTTCACCTCCTTCACCGTATTCGCCGTATTTTGAGCAAGCAGGAAGAAATACAACGCGGCGGTTTGCTCAAGTGGATCCCTGCATTGGCCTTTGTATTGGCGCTTTCAATTATTGGTGTGGGCGCAGGCTTTCTGAAATCGGCAAACAGCCACAACTTATCCTCAGTTGTATTTAAAGAAAAGGCCTCATCGTCCTCTATTTCGGTTCAAAATGGATTATCTGCATGGTTTAGCCATAAGCTTGCAGCAACTACACCAACACCTGCATCGGGAGAAAAATTGCTGGCTTTACAACCATCCTTAGCGGTTTTGCAATTTCTCTATAACCCCAATTGGGATTTGTTTAAAGCTTCAGAATCCTATGCTCCCGATCAAACCGCAATTGGCTTAGTTTCCACAAACGCTACAGGTTTTGCCCCACAGGCCGCTAATGCAGAACCCCAACTTGAGATAGCAGATAAATGGGCTACGGCAACAATTGACAACAATACCCGCAATTCGTATGACGGCAGCAATTATAGTTACGAATGGAATGCGGCAACTTTGGCAGGACAGAACAGTGTTTGGCAAAAACTACCCGAAGGCAGGTATCGAATTATTAGCGGTGAAATATCTCATGCTAACGCGGGCATCGCAATTGCTTCTTCTGCAATTGCAGCAGAATGTGATGCCAATACAAAATCAAGGTCAATTGTTGCAGACCATCAGGCACGCAAAGCAGGTGTAAATGCAGCCGATGAAATGCATGTACAATGGATAACAGAAGACGTGTTTGTAATGAGCGAGCAGGAACAGGCTCAGTTTATGCAACTGCAGGAATTGAAGTTTCGCGAAGCTGCAGTAATAATTGAAAAGCAAACCAAATTGCTGGAAGAACAGCTACATGCTTTATCGAAAGAGGATCTTGACAAAGCCGAAATAATCATCAGAAGAGAAATAGGTAAGGTTCAAGCAGCCAGTCGCAAGCTTGCAGAATTAAAAGGAAGAATAAGTATTCGGAACATTGACATCAATCCGGCGCAGAGAACTGACGCGGAAAACCTAAAGATTGATGCAGAAATTTCAGTGCCGGAAAAACCCGTGTTACTAAGAAAATCAGAAGTACCTGAAAATAATGAAGGCCACGTTCCACAAAACCGGGTAAGAAAGGTAACCATATCGGTTACTTTATAGCAAGCTTGCGTAATATCTGTTGCTTTACAACGAGATACAAACCAACCATACACCCCACAATCAATAAAGCGATTGAGAAAGCAATGCCCTCGCTCATTTGCAAAAGCAACAACATGAGAGCATTAATAGCCATCTGAATACCAGTATAAAGTGCAGTAACTTTTAAATGCGACCAACCCATTTCATTGCTTAAATACTGATACAGATGCTGCCTGTGCGGGAGAAAAACATTCTCACCTTTTCGAAGCCGCATAACAATGGTGCTTATGGAATCTACTCCATAGACTACAAACATGAGCAGGTAAAGCGGATTCTTAGTTTTTAGAAGCAACAAGCCCATTACAAATAACAGGATAAAAGCAATGGTGATACTTCCGGTATCGCCGGCGAAGCATTTTGCATTGGTGCGCATATTGAAAAAAGCAAACACCAATAATCCGCCGAGTACCCACAGCAAAAAATGAGGATCTATAATGCTCTGCCGATGATTAATCAGCATAAAAGTGAGTACGGTGATTATTGAAACACCTGCAGTAAGTCCATTGATACCATCCATAAAATTCCAGGCATTCATGATACCCGAAATAGCAATAAGTGCCATTGGCCAAAACACCCAAAAAACAGGATTGAATTCAATTTGCATTAGCAATAAGGCAGCGGCGACCAATTGAACCAGAAAACGTAGGGTTGCCCGCACAGGCTTTATATCATCCATAAAGCTGACAATGGCTAAGAGTAGTAAACCCAGTGCAAAAAGCGGATGGATAAACCCATTCAATATCTCATAACAAACTACGCTTACCGGAAAAATGATACCTGCTCCTCTCAACACAATATGGTGATGGCTGCTCCGCCGGTTCGGCCGATCTGTAATGTCGAATCGCATGGCCAACCTGAAATAGACTAATTCCAGTACAAGCAGGGTGATAGTTGCCGCCAGCAAATAAACCATATCAGTTTTTAGTATAATAGTCCAAGACTTTCCCCGGCTGCCAGTTAAAAGTTTGCCGGGCCAATGTATCGTCAAATGTAAGTGTTGAGGTTATCTTCTTTAGCGATAAAGAATTGATTGGTAATATTTTACCCGTAAAATCACCCGCTATCGCCAAAATTTTTGCGATGGCAAAAGGCAAACTGCGGGGTCTTGCTACCTTAAGGTTGGCCGCCATAGCTGCCGATAATTCTGCGAAACTGGCATGATGGCCATCCGTAAGGTGAAAAATGCCTTGCTTACCCGCTACTTGCACTGCGGCGGCGGGCACATCCTGGGCCAATACCATGCTTTTACGTGCCTTTCCATCCCCAATATTGAAATACCGTCCTTTTTGCAAGCCGGTCTCCATGGCAGCCAATGAGCCCTTTGCTCCCTCCCCCACCACAAGTGGCAAACGAAGAACTGACAACGGAATGCTATTCTGAAGGCACCAATCCTGAATCAGCTGCTCAGCCTCAATTTTCCCCATGGCATAGCCGGAGGTACCATTTAATGAGGTTGATTCTTTCAACAGCAATCCCTGATGCAATCCATAAACAGCCACCGAGCTGATAAATACGAAAGACCTTGCATGGCATCCGCTGTTCTGCAGTGCCTGCAGCAAATTTTTCGTGATCGCCACATTTACACCGCGTACAGCTTCATCATTATGGCTTGCATTATCAACATAAGGGGTTTGTCCCGCGGCATGTATGATAATATCCCAATCATTGGCGGGCAATTCGGGTATGGTAGTACTGAGGTCGCAACAAATGGAGTTTGATGCATTTCTGCCCACCGTTATAACTTCATAATGCTCATGCATCAAATGCCGTAGCAAATACTGACCCAGAAAGCCGCTTGCGCCTGTTAGTAAAATCTTTTTTACTGCCATGAATTTTTAGCTGATTTTTCTGGCAGGATTGCCGACATAAGTGCCCGGTTCGATAATACTTCTGGTTACTACTGCGCCTGCGCCAATTACCACATTATCGCAAATAGACACAGGTAAAATGGTGGCATTGCTGCCAATAGAAACATGGTTGCCTATAAGCGTTTCCTTCCATTTGTTTTTATCGCCGGCCGCAGGGCCACCTTCACTAAACAAATCGTTGATAAACATTACCCCATGGCCAATAAAGCAATGGCCGCCGATAGTAACGAGTTCACAAATAAAACTATGGCTTTGCACCCGGGTGTCATCCCCAATCTTTGCACCGCGCTGCACTTCTACAAAAGGACCAATAAATACGTTATTGCCCAAGGTACACCCATACAAATTTGCAGGTTTGACGATAACCACGTTGCTGCCACAGGTAACATCGTATATCCCTGATTCACGAAATATCGGTTCTGCCATAATGATACTTTGCTGATGCGTAAATTTTATTGATTACCTCAATAGTTTTTATGGCTTCCGATACTGAAGTGGTAATAGATGCATCGCCATTTAGTACATCCACCACATTTTGGTAAGCCAACAAATGGTTACTCATGTTGCCTTGATAACTGCCGAAATGTATTGGTTTGTTGCCAAGCGAAACGAGGTTTTCCTGATCATCTTCCAGTACCTGATATTCCAGTTCATTAAGATATTCTCCACCCACCTTTATGGTCCCCTTTTCGCCCATAACCGTAATAGACCCTTCCATATTTTTATTGTAGGCATTTACCGTGTAATGCAAACCACCCAAAGCGCCATTGGCAAATTTAAAAATAGCCACTCCGGTATCTTCAAATTCAATGAGCTTCTTGTGATGCAGATTCTCCATAAAAGCCTGCACTTCAATAATGTCTCCTGCCAACCAAAGCATTAAATCGATAAAATGGCTGAATTGAGTAAATAATGTGCCGCCATCCACATCCAGAGACCCCTTCCAGCTATTGGCATAATACTGCTCATCCCGGTTCCAAAAGCAATTTACCTGCACACTAAGTATTCTACCCAAAAAGCCTTCATCAATCATTTTTTTTACATGCTGTACCGGTACATTGTAACGGTTTTGCTTGATGATGAATAGCTGCTTGTTGGCAGCTTTGGCAGCAAGGTCCATGGCGTGGCAATCCGGAAGGGTCAGCGCCATCGGCTTTTCGCACACCACATGGTAGCCCGCTTGCAGGCAGGCCACAGATTGTGCCGCGTGGTAACTGTTAGGTGTACAAATACTTACTACATCAATTTCCGGCGCATGAAATAAAAACTCTTGCAAGCTGCTGAATTGCTCCACATTTTTTCCGGCTGCCACCATGCGCAGCAAATTGGTATCTGTATCAACAATTGCCGAAAGTTCACCAACGGAGTTAATATGCTTGATATGGCGTTGCCCGATGCGACCACATCCTATGACGGCAAATTTTAAGGGGTCGTGTGGCTTTTTTTCCATTCCTGATAGTATGATAGCTGGTAATTTATGCAGGGTTGTAGATGGTACATGCTTGCTAAGCAGCACTTGAGCTATCTGCAACAATAGTTTGTTGTGCCCTATTATTAAAGTCTTTGTTTTCCCAAACCGCCTGTATAGCATTAATCATAGTAGCCGCACATGTATCCCGGTTAAATTGGTGAAGGGCCAGGCCTCTTGCCCGTGCGCCATGCATTTCCCGAAGCTGTTCGTTATCAAGATAATTGCAGATGGCATGAATCATAGCCTGCGGATTATCAGGCGGCACATTACTACCACATTGATGCTGCTGCACTAGCGTGGCTATCCAACCCGAGGTGGTCTGCACTACCGGAACGCCGGCAGCAAAAGCGTCAAATAATTTGTTTGGTGAAACGGTATTCAGGATAGCTACATCTTTAAAGCAAATAATAGAACAACAAGCATGCCTCAGCAAATCAGCAACTTGCACTTTGGGCAGCAGCCCCGTGAACTTTACGAAATCCAGGCCATGTTCTTGCGCAAATGACTCCATGGCAGGCCTATCGACCCCTTCACCTACAATCAAAAATTCAACATCCTTATACTTTACCTTATCTAACAATGCCGCTGCATACATAATTTGCATACAGTTATCCATCAGGCCTAAAGATCCGGTGTAAATTACCCTTGGCTTTAGATGTAACTTATTGCTTTCTACGGCAGAAGGAGGTGAGAACAAATCTATATCAGCAGCGTTGGGCACTACCAATGTCTTGCGGTAGCTAAACCGGCTATTAATATCCTCTTCCATCCCGCTGGAGCAGCACACAATTAATTGTGCGTGGGCATAACATGCTGCTTCTAAACGAAAGGCAAGCTTTTGCAGGATTTTGTTTTTGATGATACCCAATTGAACCGCTCCACCGGGCCATAAATCCCGTACCTCAAAAACAAATTTTTTACCACGGAATTTCTTAGCAATAATGCCAAGTAAACCTACCGTAATAGGTCCTGAGCTGGCGATTATTACGTCAAAGTCCAGTTTCATTACATAGTAGCCGGAGAAAAAGATAAACTTCATAAACTGTACAATCCTTCGCAGCAGACCGTGCTTATTGGACTGGGGAAAGTTTAGCACCCTCACCTGAATACCATCAATGGAATAATTTGTAGATATACCCTTGGCAACCTTGATATCAGATTTATCGTAAGGCGTGGTAAGTACCGTTACCTCATAACCGGCGTCCACCCAACGCCTTGCCATTTCGTACACGCGGGTACTCCAGCCACCTTGCGGAGTACCAAAGTATTGATAGCAGTATAATATTTGGGGCTTACGCATTTCTTTCACTCGTATCGCTTTGGCGAACCATTAGATTTTCAAACTGCCGAAGCTTGCCGGTCCTTGTACGATCTATAGAATCCACTTTTTTTGTTATCAGTTTCAGGCCGGGTTCAAGATACTCATCCATCAACTTTTGAACATGAAGCAATTCAGTATTGGTTAGCGGCGTATCCCGTACATAATTTATTTCAAAGGTATCCAACGCCGTTTGCTTCACTACAATTTCCTTTAGCCTGCCGGCATCATCCATAATAGACTTGGTGACGTAGTAAAAAGCCAAACCAGGTACTTTTTTGCCACCTGGCAACACGGCTAGATCGTTAGTGCGGCCTGTAAGGGATTGTAAAATTCTGTTGAAGCCAAATCGCCTTTCCGGCTGAATGGCTCCGCTATCGCCCAGATGATAACGAATAAATGGCATGGCTTTATTGTGTAATGCAGTTACCACTACACGGCCGGTTTCACCATCGGGTAACGGACTACCATTGTCGTCAACGATTTCTATAAACAAGTTCTCTTCGTTTAGTACCCATTCACCACCAGGATGCTCAAAGGCAAGCAATTCCAGTTCGGCTGCGCCATATTCATTCACCACCCGAACACCAAATGCTTTCGACAATATTTCACGGTCTATGTCATCACAAATTTCTGATGTCGTAAAGCAAGCCACAAGTGAAGGACATATTTCTTTAAGGACAATGCCCATATCCAATAAGTAACGTGCAAACAAAACCAAACTGCTCGTGTAGCCATTGATATAGCTAAATGGCTTTTGCTTAAAAGCCTCTACGTATTGCCTACTGGATGCTGCATCTAGTTTGTGTACCGGAAACCGAACTCTGCGGGACAGTCTGTCTTTTAATTGCTCTTTATAATACTTATATCCCGAAGCAGGCATGCCATAAAATCTTGCCTGCAGCGATTGATTAAAATCGATACCATAAAGACCAAATAATCGTTTGTTATTGGCCCAGCTCATGGCATGGCACCATTTGTCTTTGGCAAAAGAAAAAGGCATTCCGGAAGAACCCGATGTTTTGTTTCTAAACACGCTAGTGACAGAAAAAGTATCCGATATCATTTCAGGTAAAGGCTTCTGCAAATCCTGCTTTTCTACTATGGGTATCTGCGCCCATGCTAAACCGGAAAGATTTTCTACCGGACACCCCTTTGCTTGCATAAGTTGCCGATAAAAATTATTGTTATGCAAGTGAAAGTGCAGGATATCCATTTGCATGGCTTTTTGCCTTGCACTCCTTTCATCGAAAGGCAGACGCAATAAAGCCGCCAAACTTTTTTCAGCAGTATGGATACGATATCCATTCAATTGCAACGAAATATCGAATAACTGCATCATCAAGTGCGCTTATAGAATTCGTCAATCATACTGTGATACTTGTCAGCAATGAGTTTCATGTTTTTTTCATAGCTCACATGGTTCTGCACAAATTGAAAATTAGTATGCAGCGCCTCTTTCAATTTCTGCTGATCCGACCAAACAGCCATAATTGATTCAGCGAGATGGCCACTATCGTCCACCGGAACCAAATACCCATTCACGCCATGTTCAATCCACGATTTGTTTCCTTCAAGATCAGCTACTATCGGATAATTTGATGTAGCCATGGCTTCAAACAGCGACGCGGATACCCCTTCACTTAACGGCATGCTAATGTATATATTAGCTTCTTTTAGTAACGCCGGGAGTTCAGTGTTGGGTACGATGCCTGTAAATACCACCTGTTGCGTAATACCCAAATCATCGGCATATTGCTCCAAAAGATTTTTCAAGGGACCCGAACCTACAAGCACCAACTCAAAGTCTATCCCTTTCTTTTTAAGTAAGCTAAAAGCTTCTAATATTACAGCATGCCGGTATTCTGCCGCCATACTTCTGGTAACAATGGCTCTTATTTTATCAAATGGCTTGGTAGCGGGAGCGGCATAAAACTTGCGTAGGTCGATACCCTTGGGTAATTCAAGAATTTTATGACGGGGAACCGCCCGCGAAAGCATATACGAAGTCATAACCGGTCCCCATGAGTGCAGCAAATCTGCATGCTTAAAACAATACCGTTGCATTGCTTTCTTTAAGGGTTTTATGATTGACTTATTGGGCCAAATATCGGTTCGGCCCTGTTGGGCCACAGCAATGGGATGATGCCCTGATCTTGCGGCCAGATAACCGAAACTTGTGGTGCGCTCTGCAATTACCATATGGGGCTTATAAGCACTGATAGCCTTTCTGACTTCATTAACAGCCCATAAATATTCTGCAAATCGCAGCCACCTCCGCCATCCGCGCTCAACGTTGCGCATTTCCCAGGTGTATACTTCAAAATGCCCAAACTCTTTTAGCCCGGTAATCCAGGTTATGGCATCTGCACGGTAGGTTTCTCCCAAAAAAAGTATTCGTCGCTTTGCCGCCATGTTATTTATTTCAACATATCGCACCGGGTGCCTTATGCAGGTGTCAGAGATTTTTGTTTGTAATTATCATACACTTCTACAATCTGCGGCATAATAGCGGCTTGCGAATAGTGTTGCAAAATTCGTTGATTTAAATGCGCCGCCATTTCCTCCGCCATCCTTTTATCCGTAATTATATTGCGCATGGCTTCTGCAAGTGCAGTTGCATTTTCTGCAGCAACTACAAGTCCACCATGTTGCCCCACCACTTCACGGCACTTACCCACGTCGGTACATACCACCGGCAATTTTGCAAGCCCATAATCCAGTAAAGCAAGCGGCATTCCTTCGCTTTGCGAACTTAATACACCAAGATTAGACAAATGCAGGTAAGGATAGGGATTAGCCTGCGGACCGGTAAATAAGACATGCTCCGTCAAGCCAAGACGGTTAACCATGGCCTCAAGTTCATTAAAATAAGGACCGCTATTACCACCCCCAATACAATACAGCCGCAAATCAGGAAAACTCTTTACAAGAATCGCAATTGCCTTGAAAAGATTTACATGATCTTTCTGTGGCCTCAGGTTAGCAAGATGAATGATGATAGGACCGGCCGTTGCCGGCAAAAAATCGGGCGATGCTGCAGGTGATTGCGGCACGGTGAAATTTGGCAGATACTGAATACGGTCATCGGCACATTGCAGAAATCGTCTGTTATGCTGCACCAACTCTTCCGATACACAGAATACATAATTGTACCACCGGGACCATAAAGCGTAAGGATAATTTCTTTTACCATCTGCCCGCAACAGTTTGCCATAGTGATCGTGCCAAATAAGCCGGAAGCGCATTACCATGCGAAGCATTGCAGCCATTGTTATTGAGCTGCCATGGGCATGTAAAATTTGAATACGCTCACGCCGAATAACCTGCCTTAGCCGCGATAATGCACCAAGGTCGAAACGATTTGTTTTATGCAAATAAATAACGGCCACTTTACCTGAAACCCTTTGTTGAAGCGTACCGGCATTACGGGTGACAATAAGCATGGACTTAAACCCCGGTGTGCCTGCAATTGCATTCGCTATGTGTACAGCCATCAACTCGGCTCCACCCATATTGAGCGAGTCAATTATCTGCGCCACCACAATTACTTCGGGCTTCGTCATGCCGGAAAAATAACCATTGAATCTAAAACCGATGAATTTGAATCAAAACCCAATACCGGCTCGCAGCAGGTATAAGATATTTCGGCGTAAATCCTGAGCATTAGGTTTAGTATTTACTTTATGTATCATCCGGAGTCGAATCTGTCTTTATCTGCCCAGGTTGATATAGGAAATGTAAGTTTCTCAGTAACGCTATTGCGGCATTTGCTCTGCCTTCAATTCTTGAATAACAGCAGTGCGCCTTCTTATAGATTGTTGCTTTTTACTATTGGTCAAATGTTTGCGCCAATCATAATTATCGGGTACAAGTTTAATAAACGAAAACGCAAAAAATACCGGCGTAATCAGCGTGCGCATGGCATTGTGAAAAGTGGCGCTCAATGCCATTACCAGAAATACAATTCTTATGGATCGTACATAGTTATTAGGTTCCTTCCAAAGCTTAAAAAATGGAAAAACAAATATCATGATTGCCATTGCCATGCCTAAGGAGCCATGCTCTGCAAATAGCCGGGTAAACTCGATGTGCGATGTCTGTCCGGGAGGTCCATCGTAACGGGGCCGCTCATCCATCGAACGGCCAATACCCACCCCTAAAATAGGATTTGCCAAAAACATGCGCATATCGGAACCGGCAATCGTTACCCGGCCGGTAGTCCATTGGTCCCAATCAAGGTCCTTAGTAAAACCTGTTTGCAATGACCTTTCCGTTTTGCCCTGATAGCGGTATAAAAGGTAATTATCGGTATAGGTATTTACTGCTACTATCATACCCAGAAAAACAATACCGGCTATAAACAAATTGCCAATAGGAATGGAACGCATTTTTATTTGGTTGTCCTGCCAGGCAGCCTGAGCCTTGGGCCACACTACCATAAGGGCTATGGCCATTGCAGCACTCAACATGCCCCCTCTTGAAAACGTAAGCAACCCACGGATAATGAAAAAGCCCAGAATAATCAGATCCAGTGCCTTGTATTTAAACAGCGTCTGATTGGATAAAAACATTAAGCTCATAATGCAAATACCCGCCCCAAAAA
Organism: Chitinophagaceae bacterium; assembly: GCA_024643625.1. GTDB lineage: Bacteria > Bacteroidota > Bacteroidia > Chitinophagales > Chitinophagaceae > Phnomibacter. Next base: position 2,608 of record JAHEMO010000007.1, on the reverse strand, counting down.
GATTGGCTACCTGATTGGTAATGGTACCGCCTGCTGCTTCATAATTTGCAGATACCCCATAAACAATTTTATCGAACTCGGCCGCACGAAAAATGGTAAAACAAGCCAGGGCAAAAATGGAATACGCCATTACCCGCAGCAGTTGCTTTATCTGTGAAAAACTCAATATTTGTTTTGAGCAGAAAATAACGCCAAGAAACATGGCCAACGGCCCAAAATAATTAAATACAATACTCTTTCTTGTAAACTCTTCCGCAGCCACTAAGGCCGGCAAACTCAGCACCAAAAGGGCGATACCATAAAGATTGGTTCTTTTTATTGGTCCTCCCAACAACAAGGCAAACCCAAATAAAGCGACTGACGCATATTTCCCCATTTCAAAAGGAAGAAACGGGTAGGCCACAATGCCCCGGGCTAACACTTCAAAACCCAGCAAATAGGCAATCAGCAGCAGCACATGAAAGCGGGCAGTGCGGGGATTGAGCAATGAAAAAATCAGGGAAAAGAACGAAAGGTACACCCAGGCAATCAGCGGCCACTTGTAATTGACGGAAACAAAACCGAGAGCCGCATGAAAAATCAGCCAGAATATCTGCAATTTATCCGAGGCGAGAAACTTGAGCATCAGGGCAAATTTATTGCAGGAACAAATGGCGCCCTAAAATCGTGGTGTAATAATCTTACTACTTCGGCCTCGAAGCGCTCCAGTGTAAATTGTTGCGACCATTCCGCCGCTGCTTTCGAAGCCGATTGCCAGGCCTCGGGGCCTGATATCCAGTTGATTATAGCCGCAGTTGCCGCTGCCGCATTAGGCGGCACAAGGGTTCCGCGGCTGCCACTACCCAACATTTGGGGCACACAGCTTACGGCAGTGGTAATGGGTAAGCAGCCCCAAAACATACTTTCCGCTACCACTTTTGGCCAACCTTCACTTTTGGAAAGGAATACCAAAAAATGAGCTTCCCGCATTTTTTCAGCCACAACTTCAGGAGGCAACTCGCCTTGAAACGTGATATAGGGTTCTAATTTGTGAACGCGGGCGTAGCGCTGCAGCGAAGGCAGTTCAGGGCCGCTACCAATCATTTCCAAAGAAGCATTAATGCCCTCCTGACGAAGCATACCAAGCGTCTTACAGGCTAAGACGGGCCTTTTACCTTCCGTCATTTTGCCCACAAAAATCAATTTCACCCCGCCCGAAAATGTTCTATGCCTTACCGGCCGTGCCTGTACCTGCCCGTAGGAAGCGGTAAAAAACGGAACGATATTATGGCTGTCGGCAGGCCATCGGCCGTACACCAATACCGCCATGTTGCGGGTGAGTACAGTATTATTGAGAATCCATTTTTGCATTTGGTACGACAAGGGCTGCTGACTTTCCGGATCCCAATTACCCGCATACTTCGCCGTTTTGGGCTTTTTTGGAAAAAATATTTGCACCAAACAGGTAAGCAGCCCCACATTTCCGGGTACCCGTAAATGCAAGTGATCACCCCGACGGCATCCCTTTATAATTTGCAAAAGAATGCCCGGTATGGCGACAACGGAACGGCAACCGGAGGCAAAACTGGTAAAACTGAAACCTTTGATTTGAATCACACTAACCGGGACATGGGATGCGAGGGCAGCAAAATCAGCCGGAACCTTACCTTGATTAAGCGGACATACAAATACCAGTTCGTCCACATGCTTTACCCAGATATTCATTTCGCGGATATATGGCAAATAGCCCCAGTATTGACCGTTATGGTGCACCAGCGGCGCATAGCTAAAAACCACAAATCGCATGGTTGCAATGTTAGCATTCTGCCACAATTTGGCTATTGAAACTTATTAGGGCAGCACCTTTTAGCGCCAGAAGCAGACGCCTCTGCAGGGTAAAGGGTATCCGGAAACGAATTAATGAAGAGTGCAAATTTCGCCTGGCATTTATTCACATAAAAGCACGGCCCTATGCAATAATGCAAGCGAATAAAACAGTATCCTTGCCGCACTGCTAAAAAGCAAAACTTGTTACCTAGCCTACTCTGTTAGCCCATGCTGCATGTATTTGCCGATACTCATAACCTTCAACGCAAATATTTTAATGATGCCTTTCCATTACTGATGCCGTTGCTGGCACCGGAATGGATGCAGGATCCTGCCAAACCAGCCAATCCGGAATGGCTCCCTAAAATACAGCTGGTAAATGATGCCGATAGTGCCGATATATTGGCCTTAGTGCTGGACTTTTCCGAATACCAAAACGGCGAAAAGCGGCAGCAATATTTGCAAATGGCAGCTATAGCAGAGCAGATGCAAAAGCCCTTGCTTTATTTTACGGGCGGCGATTTTGGCATAACGGCCCCTTCACCTCATGCTTATGGCATAAGGTTGGCGGGCCATCGATCGATACATGACGGGCACCAAATAATTATGCCTACTTTTTTTACCGACCCGGTGCCCAATATTTTAGGCACAAGCTGGTATCCCAAGCCCAAAACTGAGAAGCCGGTAGTAGGCTTCAGCGGTAAAGCAAGCAACAGCAGTTGGGTGCATGGCAAAGAGTGGGCTGCGGTGGCATATCAAAATATACGCCGGATGACAGGCCTTGACCCTACCGACAAGCAAT
>JAHEMO010000382.1 GCA_024643625.1 Chitinophagaceae bacterium | reverse complement strand
GTAAAAGCCTGGTGTAATCAGGAAAATAGGGAACTAGCCGAAATGCCACTAAGCCCGGAGCGGTTGGCCGAAATAAGCGCCATTGTGCGCTCGGGTGCAGTTGATTTTAGCGTAGCGGCTGCCAAATTACTGCCTGCTGCCCTTGCAGATGCGAACAGCCCCATTACCACATTAGCCCAAAGCCTGGGCATTGTGCAGGAAAAAGACGACAACCAGATTGCAACCTGGGTGCAGGCTGTTTTAGCCGCCATGCCGGATAAGGTGGCTGAATACAAAAAAGGAAAGAAAAACCTGCTGGGACTTTTTATGGGAGAAGTAAAAAGGCTATCGTCCGGAAAAGCAGATCCCCGGCTTACCAAACAAATACTGGAAGATGAATTGGGTAAATAATGCCATGCGGCAGGGTTTTGCTTTGTCTGGGAGAGGGTGCTGGCTTTTCGCCATATGCATAGCGGCAATAACCGGCTGTACCCCCTCGGAACAAGATACGCTGCAACTCACCGGAAAGGCCCCGGGCTACGAAGGCAAACTGGTATCGCTCATTAAAGTAGAAGAACATGGCGCCACAAGGCTGTTGCTGGATACGGTTCGTATAGACAGTGCGGGATTTTTTACCCTGAAAAGCATTATAAACGGCCAACCCTGGCTACAGCTGGATATTGCACAAGGCCCGCAACTTTTATTGGTGGGTGACGGTCCAAACATTAGCCTTATTATCGACAAGCAAAAACTTCCTGCCTATTCGGTTACGGGTTCGGTGGCATCCAAGGAAATTGCTGATTTTACCCAATCGCTGCGCCAAAATCTCGATCGTCAAAGAAACATTGATTATGCATGGCAGATACAACTGGAACAGCAGCTGCCCGATAGCCCGTTGGCGCCATTTCAAATAAAATACCGTCAGGACAGTCTGCAGGTACTTGCCGGCATTGAATCACAGCTATTGGCCATTACCTCACCCAAAGCGGCTGCCTATGCATGGGGTGTAGCGGCAAAATATCTGCCTCAGCAAAGGCGAGAAAAAATAAGCCGCGGGTTATCGGGCAGGTTTAAGGATAGCAGCATCTTGTGGAATGAAACTGCCCAGCCAGCAGACAGCATAATGGAGGGTAATACACTTGATAGCAATAGCGCCGTCGGCAACCATTAGCTGCACCTATTGGCTTTACAAATGGTACAAAAAGAAAGACCGTGCACGAGGCACGGTCTTTATGATGTAGCGGATAAATATTGCTTGGCACTACGCTATCTGGCCATCGTAACCGTGTACGGTGTAGTAGTAAATGCGCCCAGTTCTGTGATGCCAACGCGAATCTCCAATCGGAGCGTTTTGTTACAGTAGCTAAAAGTACCTGTTCTGCCAGGATAAGTTTCCACCATTATTGTCCGTCCTGCCTGTGCAGCGCCAAACACGGTTGATGCATCTGCAATACCGGTTTGCCTGTCGAGCGTAACCTTTGTGTTGGCAGGGTCTGACCAGTCGAGCTTGAACACGATGGGATTCCAGCCAAAATCAAAGATATTAGTCACGGTTACAGTGCCGCTGGTTGGTCCGGTAGACGTAGTGGCAGAAATAGTAGTAGTATAAGGACCATAAGGACCGCCAAAGTTCTCATTCGTATTGGCATAGGTACCTACCATTTCATTTATCTTGGTCTCATCTTCAAAACAGGGCCCGCGCATAAAGAGGCGGAAAGTGCTGTTGTAATCGGACTGCGCCAAATCGGGGCTGGACAGCGTCATGATCAGCGAATCCTTCCTTCCGGAAGTATAGCGGCTCAGGTTACCATTTATTTTTACAGTACCCAGCGCTTCCCCGGCTTTAATAACAACCGGGTTATTGGTTACGGTATACTCTCTGCCAGCCTGTGCACCGGTTGGCGAAGAAATATTTACCGTAATGGTTCTGTCTACATCGGCAACGGTAGTAACCCCAATGGGCACGTCAAAACTAGAATTGGCCTGCAGTACAAAATAGGTGGCCGCACTCGAGTTGGCAAAGTGCATTTGCGTCGCCGGCTCTGCTATTTCATATTTTTCACAGCCTACCAAACCAAAGGCCAACAAAACTGCCAGTGCCGGTACTATGTTTTTAATTTTCATATTCAAATACTTTTTAATGCTTAAAAATTAGTACCCGGGATTTTGCTTCATGTTCGGGTTGCTTTGTATAGAACCAGTTGGCACCGGCCATGTCCATCGAAAATCGCTGGCGGCAAAATTCTGCCATGACGGGCTTTGCACATCGCTGGCAAGTCTGGCCAAAGGAAGGCCTTTGCGTTTCAAGTCAAAACTGCGGAAACCTTCGAAGCAAAGCTCACGGAAACGTTCTTCAATAATGGCTGCTACAGCTGCATCGCGGCTGGCAAACGTGGTGTTTGTGTAACCGGTAATACGGGCCGTCCGTAGCGTATTGATATCATTTGCCGCTTCGGTTAGCTTGTTCTGCTCAGCATTGGCTTCGGCCCTTATTAGATACATTTCTGCAACACGCATGGACTTTACATCGACAATCTTAGGCCCACGGGCCGATTCAAAAAATTTGTAAACCAAAGCCGTATCCTGTGCGCCCGGCGTTATGCGGAAATAGGAGTTAAAGCGTACGTCATTTGTGCGATCATACAAAGACTTCACTTTATCAGAAGGCTCAAAGAATACGTCTCCATTATTATCCTGCCA
>JAHEMO010000119.1:8753-9893 GCA_024643625.1 Chitinophagaceae bacterium | reverse complement strand
GGATATGACAAGGCCGCTAACCAATTTTACCTCGACAGAACCCTTGCTGGTGAAGCAACATTTGACTCGGGATTTGCACGCAGGCATACCGCTCCGCGCATGGCCCAAAGCGCATCAATCGATATTACGATAATATTGGATATTGGCAGTATAGAGCTATTTGCAGATGATGGCCTATCAGTATTAACACAATTGCATTTCCCATCAGAAACATTTACCACCATGCAATTGCAATCAACAAAACCCTTGCAAGATCTGCGGTACATCGCCATGCGGCCGGCTATATTCACCCGATAGCACATATCGCAGAAATTGGCAACATACCCTATCCACACCATAGGCTGGCAAGCAAGTGGCATTAAGTTTTATTTGCATATACGCAAAAGATTGATTAGGTTTCTGCAATCTCATAATTTAAAACCAAACTATTTATTGCATGAAAAACCTGTTGATTACACTTACATCCTGCGCCTTGTTTTGGGCTTGTGGTACTTCCGAAGAGAAAACGGTGGAATACCCCAAAAACAACGATTGGAATGCACAAAACTTAAAAGGCACGGTGAAAACGGTGGAAACCACGAGTTATACCCCTGATAGCACTGGTGCTATTGGTGCGCCGGATTCCTGCTGTGCAGCTACTGAAATGTACGATGAGAAAGGCTATACCACCGGGTTTGAAAGCAAGACCTCAGCCGGGGCCGTATCCGCATCCATGTCAATGACGCGCTTTGATGGCGGCCAGCCCAAGGCGATTACTAACATGAAGGATGGTAAAAAAAGCAACAGTTTCGAAATTGAAATTGATGCCAATGGAAAATATACCAAGGCAACTTCTTTTGACTCAACCGGAGCCATGGATCGCTACTATACTGATATTACAGAGAATGAATATGGTGCCGTACTTGGTGCAATAGCACATAAGCCCGATGGCGCATTGCTGGAAAGCTTTGCCTCAACGTACAACGGAGCCCTTATGACAGGTAATGTTACCAAAGACAGCAGTGGCAAAGTAAGCAATGAATATACCGTTGAGCTGAACGATAAGGGCGATCAGATAAAATCAACATCTGTTCAGCACGGTAAGGACTCTACCACCACTACGGTAAGCACGATGACCTATGACAGCTACGATGACATGGG
>JAHEMO010000119.1:0-8653 GCA_024643625.1 Chitinophagaceae bacterium | reverse complement strand
GCGAAATAATTAGAAGGTATAAGAAACGGATAAATAGTAGCATCATCACTTGGCCTGAACATGGAGCATATTAATCCTACGGGCTTTACCGGATAGCCATAACCCGCCAGCGGAACACCATCGGTAGCCCATGCCGTTGTGCGTTGGAAAGTATAGGGGCCCGTATCATCTTTTCTCTGTTGCTGGGTAAATGTTTGCAGGGTAAGCGAAACTGATTTTACCCATGCACTGTCAAATGGTTTGGTATCACCTGTAGTTTTCCAGTAATGCCAGGCAAGCCTGATGGGATAGCAAAGCGAATCAATCTCCCACTTGCGTTCATGAATGCCGGGCTTCATGGTGGTGAGATCTTTTTTCCATTCACTTTCCCGCGTATAGTCTTTGAAAAATGCATTGGCATAAGGATCAAGCAATATGCATTGCACCTGCCGGTTAATTAAGCCATGCACCAATTGCTGCAGCTTCTTATCCTGCTTAATCATTGGCAGATAAGGCCATACCTGAGCCGTACTATCCCGCAACCACATGGCATCTATATCGCCGGTAATTACGTAGGTATCGGGCTTGCCATTTACTACACTAAAATCAACCGTAGTATCAAGTGTATTGGGGAAGCAGTTTTCAAATAACCAGGATAGCTCGGGGTTAGCAATTTTTGCCTTCACCGATTGTATGGTGGCTTCTACCGCTTCGCTCGTAAAATTTCGCTCGGAAAGTGGCGGTCGCTTTGTTGCAAAATCTTTACCGGGAAGTGCCAATGCTTTACCACCCTGCAACATAACCCCTGCGGAAAGCAGGCCTGCTTGTTGCACAAATTTTCTTCTTGTAGCCATACTATTTTTTTTGTGTGGAGTAGGAATAGGGATAAAACTGATTTGATACGCCTCTTTGCTTGTTGGGTTGATCGCTCATGGTAAAAATTAACCGACCTCCCTTTAGCAACTCACTATGCTTCAAATAGTTTTGCAGATGTGGTGCACCATTATAGCTAAGCGATGATACGTAACGCTTGCTTGCACTATTGGATGGCGCATCAATGGTAAGTGTTTGCTTATTTTCCAAATGCAGTACAAGTTTGTCAAACAGCGGCGCACCTAATACATACTCATCCGTTGCAGGGCATACCGGATAAAAACCCATAGCGGAAAATACATACCATGCAGAGGTTTGTCCGTTGTCTTCATCGCCACAATAGCCATCGGGAGTGGGCTTGTACAGGCGATTCATAATATCACGCACCCAATACTGTGTTTTCCAGGGTTGCCCGGCATAGTTGTACAAATAGGGCATATGCTGAATGGGCTGATTGCCATGTGCATACTGTCCCATGTTCATAATTTGCATCTCGCGTATTTCATGAATCACAAAGCCATAATAACTTTCATCAAATAAGGGTGGCATACTAAACACCGAATCGAGCATGGTCGTAAAAACCTTTTCACCTCCCATCAAATTGATAAGTCCCTGAATATCATGAAAAACGCTCCAGCTATAATGCCAGCTATTGCCCTCTGTAAAGGCATCGCCCCATTTGAGCGGATTAAACGGCGATTGAACAGTACCATCGGCATTTTTGCCGCGCATCAGTTTGGTTGATGCATCAAACAAATTGCGATAGTTGAGCATACGCTTTTCGTACAGCGCAATTTCTGATGCAGGCCGCTGCAATGCTTTGGCCAATTGCCAAATGGTAAAATCATCGTAGGCATATTCAAGGGTGCGGGCTGCATTCTCATTAATTTTTACATTGTAGGGCACATAGCCCAATGTATTGTAATAGTCTACCCCCCTTCTGCCAACGGCGTCAAGAGGTCCCTCGTTATTGGCGCCATGCAACAACGCTTCGTACAGTGTATTAATATCATAGCCTCGCAATCCTTTCATATAAGCATCTGCCACCACAGATGCACTATTGTTGCCCACCATTACATTACGATAGCCGGGGCTGCTCCATTCGGGTAAAAAGCCTCCTTCTTTATACGCACTTATGAGGCCTTGCTGCATCTCTTTATTAATCGACGGATACAGCAGGTTAAGCAAAGGATAAAGAGCACGGAAGGTATCCCAAAAGCCAGTGCCTGCATACAGATAGCCCGGCATTGTCTTGCCGTTGTAAGGGCTATAGTGTACAACTGCATTACTGGCATCAAGTTCATAATGCTTTTGCGGAAAACATACTGTTCTGTACAGGCAGGAATAAAAAGTTTGTATCTGTTCCGGATCGCCTCCTTGTACTTCCGCTACGCCCAAAGTTTTGTTCCAAACGTCGCGGCTTTGCTGCACCAGTGTTGCAAAGGTTTGCTTACCAATTTCGCGATTAAGATTGAGCTCCGCTTGCTGCAGGCTGATAAACGAAGAGGCAACCCGTACGGTAATTTTTTCACCCTTCGAAGTTTTAAACCCTACAATAGCACCGGCATGTTTGGCGTCCATTTCCGTTGCCTGCATCACCAATACGCTATCGTGCCACGTATGTTGTATGCTGAATGGTTTATCAAACTCCAATACAAACCAGTTTTTAAAATCGGCCGTTACACCACCGCTATTACGTGTGCTGTAGCCAACAATGCGGTTTTGCACCGGTAATATTTTTACGTAAGAGCCTTTATCAAAAGCATCTACCACCATCCATGCGCTATCAGTAGCAGGATAGGTAAACTGCATGCAGGCGGCACGTTCTGTAGCCGTAAGTTCAGCCGTAACATCTGCATCGGACAGGTAAACACTGTAGTAATAAGGTGTTGCCTTTTCGGCTTTATGGCTAAACCAACTGGCGCGTTTATTTTCATCAAATACCATTTTGCCGGTAACGGGCATAATAGAAAATTGCCCATAATCATTCATCCATGGCGAGGGCTGATGCGTTTGTTTGAAGCCGCGGATTTTATCTGCGGTGTACATGTATTGCCACCCGTCGCCCATCTTGCCGGTTTGCGGCGTCCAGAAATGCATGCCCCATGGGCGTGCTATGGCAGGATAGGTATTGCCATTGGATAGCGCATAGGTAGACTGCGTACCCATTAATGTATTCACATGGTCAACCGGTGAAAGCATAGATGGCTGTGCCATAAGCCATTGGCAAAAGCAAAGGGCTATCAAAGCAAACGTGTTTTTCATTGGTTCAAATATAAGTGGGTACAATCCCATTCACCCGCTGTTACCCTAACCGAAACTTGCACTAATCGCCAACAAAAACCATTCATACCAAAAAAAATCGGCCGCAGGAGCATTTGTATTTTCAACAACTAAATTTCCCGGAATCGATTCTTTTATTCCGGATTACAATTCTGCTTAATCCGCTTACATAATGGATTTTTTGCGACATTCGTTCTTCTGTCATTTTAGTCCTGAAAAACAATAGTCGTGTGAAAATTGTAAATCCGATTGTTGGGCTCTATATGCAGGGGTCGGCTGTGGCAATTCAGAATTATCAGATTAGTGTCATTTATGAATCGATGTACCCTATTCCGGTGAGCATTCCGTAAATTCCGACCATGGAGAAATCCTTTCAGCAATTATTACAATTCTGCGATCATTATCACCGGTTAGACGACCGCAGCCGCGAGGCGCTGCTTCCCCTGTGCAGGTTGCAAAATTTTCGTAAAGGCGATGACTTACAGCCGATTGGCCGCACCTGCCGTACCATTTATTTTATGGCAAAAGGTTTGGCTCGCATTTATTACAATAAAAATGGTTTTGATATAACGGAAAGTTTTGCCGCCGAAAACCAGATAATTGTGCGGGTAGAAAGTCTGTTTACCGGCCGGCCCAGCCGCAAGGGCATTCAGATACTGGAAGATTCGGATATTATAGCCGTAGATGCCACCATGCTTTTTAAGCTGTATGATGATTACCCCCAACTGGAACGTCTTTTCCGCAAAATATTTGAGGCTAGTCATGTGGACCTTGTGAATCGAATTGAGAGTTTGCAATTTCATTCCGCAGAGGAGCGCTACCGCGATTTGCTGGAAAAGTGGCCCAACATTTTGCTAAGAGCCCCGCTGCGCCACATCGCTTCATGGCTGGGCATTACCCAACGTAGCTTGAGCCGCATCCGGGCACAGTACTAGTTATTTTTAGACAAATGACCCTCCGGGGTTGGCAGGGCCGGATAGCTTTGCTAAGCTATGGCCCCGGTTACATTAGGATTGCGCGAAAACCGAACACAGTTTGCACTGCTTGTACTCATGAATGCCTTTGTAGGCGGCATGGTAGGGCTTGAGCGATCCATTTTGCCCACGCTGGCCGAGCAGGTTTTTGCCATTGCTGCCAAAACAGCCTTGCTTTCATTTATCGTAGCTTTTGGTTTGGCCAAGGCATTTGCCAATTACGCTGCAGGCGCCCTTGCTAATTATTTCGGACGACGACGCCTGCTCATATTGGGCTGGCTGCTGGGTACGCCTGTACCGTTCATCCTTATGTGGGCACCATCCTGGGAATGGGTAGTAGCCACCAATATTCTGCTTGGCATTCATCAGGGCTTTGCCTGGAGCAGCACCGTAGTTATGAAGATGGATTTGGTGGACGAAAAACAAAGAGGGCTTGCCATGGGGCTCAACGAATTTTCGGGATATCTGGCGGTAGCATTGGTGGCCTTCCTTACCGGATGGCTGGCCACAGAACACGGTCTTAGGCCGGTGCCTTTTTATACCGGTATCATACTGGTATTTGCAGGGCTTTTTGGCACCATTTTTTGGGTAAAAGATACCCGCCGACACGTGGAGGCAGCCATTGCAACAAGCGAAATGCCGCGGCTGCGCCACTTGTTTTGGCAAACCACCTGGAAGCACCGCAATCTTGGTTCTGTAAGCCAGGCCGGACTCATTAATAACCTTAATGATGGCATGATATGGGGCATATTACCGCTACTGCTTATGGCCAAAGGATTTACGCTGGCACAAATTGGCCTCGCAGCGGGCATCTATCCCGCGGTTTGGGGTTTGGGGCAGTTGATCACGGGGCCACTCTCCGACCGGTTTTGCAAAAAATACCTTTTGCAATGGGGCATGCTGCTGCAGGCAGTAGCCATTGCCTTACTGTTACTCGCTACCAACCTATGGCATTACCTGCTTTTGATGACAGCACTTGGCTGGGGTACGGCCATGGTTTACCCCACTTTTCTGGCCAGCATAGCCGATAATACCCACCCCATCGACCGTGCCAAAAGCGTGGGTATCTTCCGCTTTTGGCGGGATATGGGCTATGCCATTGGTGCTTTGCTCATTGGTTTTTTGGCCGACCGCTGGGGAATGGATGCCGCTATCATTATTGTGGCAGTAATTACTGCATTATCGGCCGTAGTAATTGCAGTAAGAATGCGTTGCTGATGGAATCACAAGTATAGTGAAGCAGTTTGTCGTTTTAGTACACGAAAAGGAATGGTAACCCTACCCATATTGCCAATAACATAAAGAGTTAGGGTACTTTTATTGTTCTTAAATGCATTGTCATGTTTCGCAAACATTTTCTTGTGTTCGTATTTGTAATTATTGCTGTAAGCAGCTTCAGCCAACCTGAGGAAGAAAAAAAACTCATGCGGCTTTTTGTGCTTGCTGAGGATAATAGTATCATCGACCTGCCGGAAGGCACCTTCAACCTCGAACAAAGTCTATGGCTCGATGGAAAGCAACATGTGACCATACGTGGTAAAGGGATGCATAAAACCATATTGAACTTTGCAGGACAGGTTGGCGGGGCAGAAGGCATAAAAGTTACCAATAGCAAACAAATTATTATTAGTGATCTTACCGTGCAAAACACCAAGGGTGATGCCATTAAAACACAGGAAGTATCGGGCATTACAATCAGGCAGGTAAAAGCTGAATGGACAAGAGGTCCGCATCCTGAAAATGGCGGCTATGGCCTTTATCCCGTACAATGTTCGCAGGTGCTTATTGACAGCTGCGAAGCCCGGGGTGCAAGCGATGCCGGCATATACGTAGGGCAAAGCAAACAAATAATTGTGCGCCATTCCAAAGCCTATGAAAATGTTGCCGGTATTGAAATTGAAAACTCGCTTTATGCTGATGTGTATCAAAATGAAGCCACTAATAACACCGGTGGAATTCTGGTTTTTGATCTCCCTGATCTTGTACAGAAAAAAGGAGGGTATGTAAGAGTGTTCAACAACAATATCCATGAGAACAACCACGACAACTTTGCACCCAAAGGCAATATTGTAGGCAAAGTTCCTGCCGGTACAGGTATCATGATTATGGCCACCAATAACGTAGAAATATTTGACAATAATATCATCAATAACCGATCAGCGGGTACCGCTATTGTCAGCTATTATATCAGCGAAAATCCAATTAGAGACTCAAGCTATTACCCTTACCCCAACCATATTGCTATACACAACAATACCTACGAAAGGCAGCAGGTAAGAGCCACAAGCAAAGGCCGCATGGGACAGATGTTCCGCTTCAAACTACGCTTTGGCAAGCAAGTGCCGCATATCCTGTTTGATGGGATAACTGATGGGCAACAGCCTTTGCAATTGTGTATCAGCAACAACCAAAACCAAAGCTTTGCCAATTTCGATGCAGGCAACAAATTCAAACAAATTAGTCGTGATACAAGTGCTTATAACTGCACTTCCAATGCGTTGCCTGCCGTAGTCTGGTAGTACCATCAATTTTACCCGCTATGAAAAAATTTGCAACGCTTACCCTTTTACTGCTCAGCTGGCTTTTGCTTGTAAATTTTAATACAGGTCAGCAATTTGCTTTTGCACCCTATGAGCATTTGTCGGACTATGGTTTTTTTACCGGTAATATAAAAATGCTGCAACCTGCCGGCGATGTAATGGCCTACGACCTTGCTACGCCGCTTTTTAGCGATTATGCCATTAAAGATCGCTTTATCCGTATACCGGCTGGCACACAAGCCGTGTATAACGACAGCAATATTTTTGACTTGCCCGAAGGCACCATACTGATTAAAAATTTCTCCTTCCCTGAAGATTTCCGGCAACCTGAAAAGTTGAGAAAAAATATTGAAACACGTTTATTGATATTGCAAAATGGTGCCTGGCAGGCCTATCCTTACTTATGGAATGAAGCACAAACCGATGCGGTGTATGATCCGCTTGGCGGCATTCAACATATTGGCTATATCAACTACGCAGGCAAAGCTATTAACACCCGTTATATAATTCCCAACCAAACCCAGTGTAAAGGCTGCCACCGTCAGGGCGATGCCAATATGCAGCCCATTGGCATAGCAGCGCGACACCTAAACAAAGACTTTCCGTATGCTGAAGGAAATGAAAACCAATTGATGCATTGGCAGCGGGCAGGTATCATCAGGATACCGGAAGACACCATCCCCGCCAATGCCGTTTGGAATAGTGCGCAATTCAGTATTGACCAACGGGCGCGGGCTTATCTGGATATTAATTGTGGCTTCTGCCACAACCCTAATGGTGCTGCCAACACAAGCGGCCTGTTTCTGCATGCTGCCAATACCAACTCCACGGCATTGGGTGTAGGCAAAACGCCCGTGGCAGCCGGCAGAGGCAGCGGCAACCTGCAATATGATATTGCCCCGGGGCATCCCGAGCAATCCATTCTTATCTACCGCATGAAAACCACTGACCCCGGTATTGCTATGCCGGAAATAGGACGCTTGCAAATGCATAAAGAAGGGATTGCCTTGCTAAGCGAGTGGATTGCGGCGATGCGGTAGCAGATGGGCAATCGCCAAAGAATCCGCAGGCATCAGTTTCGCAATGATTCCATTTCATGTTTTACACGTTTACTAACCGGCAAAACTCAATACAGGTTCGCCAAACCCAGGCCATGGGCTGAGTGATGCTTTACCACTACTTTATAGGCCATCAATCCAATTCATTAGTAATGCTCATTTCTTTAAACGAAATCCGCAAAAAAGCGAACATGCTGGCCCTTGATTTGGCCGATGCTGCAAACGAAGAAGCCGATGCCAAAGAGTTTCTCGTATTGACAAAGCCAAACATAATCAAGCAATTAGCCGAAGCATACCCAAATGCAATATTAACGGCCGTTTTAGCCGTTGAAAACATAGGCAATAACAAAATTCCTTTGGCATACGCAACGCAAATATCAAACGAAACTTTTTTGCCAGTTGCGGAAATATACCAGACGAATCTTACAGAGCATAATGGCGCAAACGCAATCCATAGCATGTTTTCAGTGTCAGAATTTACAGGGGAAAGAATAGCGGGGAAAGAATATATTTTAGTTGACGATGTAACAACAAGCGGAGATACGTTTAAGGCCATAAGCGAGTATATACAAAGCAATGATGGACTTGAAGTGGCAGCAAAAAGCTTATGTACCCATAGGCAAGGTTAGCAACCCCGCAGAAGAAGCATCCTAATAGCTGGACAAATACCAATTGCCTGAATGAGCATGATGGAGCCAAGTATCCATGATCCTGAAAAAAATATCGTAATGGTGATTTTCGAACCCTATAAACTTCCTAACTTTCAACCTCAGGCAAGTGCAGCTTACATTGAAGCATTTACCAAATACAAAAGGGAAATAATTCCCAACTCCTTCGCTTAACGCCATCAGAGCCGCAATTAATAAGGCAGGATTTTAAACAGCTATTCCAGAACTGCGAGAGAAAGCTGGCGTTACAATTGAGAAGGCTCAGTCAACACGAAAAT
>JAHEMO010000118.1:4658-9901 GCA_024643625.1 Chitinophagaceae bacterium | reverse complement strand
CAGTGCTATTTATCCGCGCCGAAGGTCTGGCCGGCAACATCAGCGATATTGAGAATATTGTTGTAAAAAATAATGCTGCCGGTGCACCTATACTCATCCGCAATATTGGCAAGGTAAATATTGGCTATGCCACAAGATATGGCGCTATGTGTTACAATGACAAAGGCGAGGTTTCCGGTGCTGTGGTGATGATGCTGAAAGGAGCAAACAGCAGCCAGGTGATAAAAGATGTAAAAGAAAGGATAGCACTCATTCAGCAAACCTTACCGGAAGGTGTAATCATTGAACCTTTTCTTGACCGCACCAAGATGGTAAACAACGCCATCGGTACCGTTGAAAAAAACCTTGCTGAAGGTGCCCTTATCGTCGTGTTCATATTGGTAATATTCCTGGGCAACCTGCGGGCAGGCCTGCTGGTGGCATCCGTTATTCCGTTGGCCATGCTGTTTGCTATTATCATGATGAATGCCTTTGGCGTAAGTGGCAACCTGATGAGTCTTGGAGCGCTCGATTTTGGACTGATAGTGGATGGTGCGGTGATCATTGTGGAAGCAGTCATGCACCAGTTGTCGCATACCCGCAAACTGGCGCATACCAATATTATTACACAGGATGAAATGAATAACCAGGTAAAATCATCGGCAGGCAAAATGATGAATAGTGCGGTGTTCGGACAAATCATCATCCTGATCGTTTACCTGCCCATATTTACCTTGCAAGGAATTGAAGGCAAAATGTTCAAACCGATGGCACAGACGGTTGCCTTTGCGCTATTGGGCGCCTTTCTCCTTTCCCTCACCTATATACCCATGATGAGTTCGCTGGTGCTGAGCAAAAAAATTCATCACACACAAAACTTGAGTGACAGGATGATGGCCGTTATAGAGCGGGTTTATGATCGTATGCTGGTTGCGGTACTCCGCATGAAAACGCTGGTGTTGGGTGTAGTTATCGCCGTGTTTATTTTATCACTTTTTATCCTTTCACAACTTGGCGGAGAATTTATTCCGGCATTGGAGGAAGGTGATTTTGCTGTAGATACCAGGGTGCTAACCGGCAGCAATCTTCAAACGAATGTTGCCTACACACAAAAAGCGGCCGCGCTTTTATTAAAGGAATTTCCTGAAGTACAAAAAGTGGTAACAAAAATTGGAAGTGGAGAAGTGCCAACTGATCCTATGCCAATGGAAGCCAGTGACCTGATGGTTATTCTCAAAGACAAAAAAGAATGGAAAAGTGCAAAAACATTTCCCGAACTGGCAGACAAAATGAGCATTGCCTTGCAGGATATTCCCGGTATTACTACCGGCTTTCAATACCCCGTGCAAATGCGTTTCAATGAATTGATGACAGGTGCAAGGCAGGATGTTGTATGTAAAATATTTGGCGAGGATCTTGATACGCTGGCATTGTACGCCGGTCGCCTTGGAACATTGGTAAACAGTGTAAGCGGTGCAGAAGACTTGTACGTTGAATCGGTTACTGGCATGCCACAAATTGTAGTGCGGCACAACAGGGCCATGCTGGCACAGTACGGCCTTGCGGTATCGGATATTAATACCCTGCTAAGCGCAGCTTTTGCCGGCGCCAAAACAGGTATGGTCTTTGAGGGCGAGCGACGCTTTGACCTTGTTGTTCGGCTGGCTGGTGAAAAAAGACAGGACCTTAACGATATTCAGAACCTCCTCGTGCCTTTGCCATCGGGTAAGCAGATTCCGTTGCATCTTTTGGCAGACGTACAAATACTCGAGGGGCCAAATCAAATACAACGGGAAGATGCCAAGCGCAGAATTATTGTTGGCTTCAACGTACGCAACCGTGACGTCGAAAGTATTGTGAGTGAACTTGAGCAAAAGGTAAAGCAAAACCTTGCCCTTCCGGTGGGATACTATGTAACCTATGGAGGTGCTTTTGAAAATCTGAACGAAGCAAAAAGCCGTTTGCTGATTGCGGTACCGGTATCACTTGCCTTGATATTTCTGCTTTTGTTTTTTGCTTTCCAATCAGTACGCTACGCTGTATTGGTTTATACCGCCATTCCGCTATCGGCTATTGGCGGCATATTGCTGTTAGCCTTACGTGGTATGCCTTTCAGCATAAGTGCCGGTATTGGTTTCATTGCCCTTTTTGGTGTAGCAGTATTAAACGGCATTGTATTAATTGCCGAGTTCAAACGATTAAAAGAATCCGGTATGGATGATATAACAGAAATAGTAAGAAAAGGCACCCGCGTTCGTTTAAGGCCTGTACTCATGACAGCATTGGTGGCTTCGCTTGGCTTTCTTCCTATGGCATTAAGCAATGGCGCGGGTGCCGAAGTGCAGCGGCCACTGGCTACTGTAGTAATTGGCGGCCTTATGATTGCCACCTTGCTTACGCTATTTGTATTGCCTATTCTTTACACCATTTTCGTTCACTCCCGTAAACATAAAATGGATATGAAAACAGTAATGTTCATTGGCATGATTATATCGGGTTGCACACTTACTGGCCGTGCTCAGGAAATCAGCCTGCCGGCAGCAATTGACTCGGCTATGCAGGCGAATCTTCAGGTAAAAAACAGCAACCTGCAGACTGATTACCGCAAGGCTTTACGGCAAGCAACTACGGATATCCCATTAACAAATATCGTTGCAGAATTTGGCCAGCTGAACAGCGTATATAATGATACGAGATTTGGCATCAGCCAGTCGTTTGCCATGCCCGGCCAATATGCCAAACAAAAGCAATTGCTTGACGCAGAGTGGCAGGCCGCTATTGCCACCACCGATTTGAGTAAAGCACAGGTAGCAAGAATGATACGTAGCTTATACTATCACACTTTACTGCTCCGCGAAAAAGAAAAACTGATGTTGTCCACAGATTCTTTATACCAATCCATTGTTGACAAAGCCACAATACGGTTTAATAAAGGCGAGACAAACATCATTGAAAAAACCGCAGCAGCAACAGCACAAGCCAATTGCCAAATACAGTTGCAAATTTTGCAATCAGATATTGCGGTAAATAAAATTCGCATGCAAACGCTAATGCAGACCCGGCAGCTGTACGAACCGCAACAGATGCCACTAAGTCCCGCACTACTGCTAACCAGCGATAGTACAATCACCACCAGTCATCCCCTATACAAAGCGTATGCTGCGCAGCTTGCTGTTGCTGAAAACAACATTGCGGTTCAAAAATCAAAGCTTCAACCGGAATTGATGCTTGGTTACAATAATCAAAGCATCCGCGGAGTTGGCGCCGATAACAACCTATACAGTGCCGGCAACAGGTTTCACAGCGGGCATGTAGGCATTGGTATCCCAATATTTGCCAAAGCACAAAAAGCAAGGATACAGGCAGCAAATGTGCAACTCATGTTAGTTGAAAATGATCTTGCCTGGCAACAAAATGAACTACAGGCGCAGTACCAGGCTGCATTAGCACAATACAAGGCACAACTCGCTTCCACCCATTATTTCGAGACCCACCAGCTACCGCAAGCCAAAACACTCGAGAACGCTGCAACAAACCAATTTAATGCCGGCAGTATCAGTTATATCGAATGGGCAATGCTCTATAGCGAGGCGCTGCAGACCCGCACCGGCTATTACGATTTATTGTTTGCACTTTTCGAAAACTTATCTACTATTCAATACCTCACGGATTACAATAACTGAGATGAACATCAACAATAAAATACGCCAACAATTAATATTTATGAGAAGGCAAATAATTTTACCGGCAGTAATCATTATGTTTTGGAGCTGCAATGCAGGGAAAGATCAGCAGCCAATTGAAAATGCTGCTACTACTGCTACTAATACGGTAACGCTTACTGATGCACAATTCCGGCAAGCCGGTATTCAGACCGGGGCATTGGAACAGCACCAGATAGCTGCAGTGATAAAACTTAGTGGCTCAATTGATGTGCCGCCACAAAACCTTGCATCAATCAGCATGCCACTCGGTGGTTACCTTAAAAAGACTATACTGCTACCAGGCATGCATATAAACAAGGGCGACATTATTGCAGTATTGGAAGACCAGCAGTATATACAACTCCAGCAGGATTATCTGGTTAATAATTCGGAACTCGAAATGGCAGCTGCAGAATACAACCGCCAGCAGGAACTCAACGCCTCAAAAGCCGGCAGCGATAAGGTTTTGGAACAAGCAAAGGCACAGTACGAGGCAGCAAGAGTTAAGCAAAGTGCATTGTCCGAAAAGCTCAGGCTAATTCATATTAACCCCGAAAAATTATCCTATGACAAGATTAGCAGGTCAGTAAATATCTACGCACCGTTTACAGGGTTTGTATCCCGTGTAAATGTAAATATTGGCAAATACGTCTCTCCTTCCGATGTGCTATTTGAATTGGTTAACCCTGATGATATCCACCTGAATCTCGGTGTTTTTGAAAAGGATCTTAACTTTTTATCCGAAGGGCAGGAAGTAATAGCTTACACCAATTCAAACCCCACCAAAAAATACCCTTGTGAAATACTATTGATCAGCAAGCTGATACCTGATTCAAAAACAGCCGAAGTGCATTGCCATTTTGAGCAATACGATAAGACCCTGATTCCGGGTATGTATATGAACGCAGAAGTGCAGGTAAAGAGAAACAATGTGGCCGCATTACCTGAACAGGCAGTTGTGAATTTTGGTGGAGCCAACTATGTTTTTGCCTTAACCGGTAAACAGCAATATGAAATGCTACCCGTATCAATTGGAGAAACGGAAGGTGGATGGGTAGCGATAAATAAC
This sequence comes from Chitinophagaceae bacterium, assembly GCA_024643625.1. GTDB lineage: Bacteria > Bacteroidota > Bacteroidia > Chitinophagales > Chitinophagaceae > Phnomibacter. The sequence goes on along the minus strand of JAHEMO010000118.1, from coordinate 5,149 downwards.
AGCGAAGCATTTGCCCATAAGCAGATTGTAACCAGTGGCGCTTATACCCTGCTGATGGCATTAAAAAATGTGGCGGAGGAATAAAAGTCCAAGCATGAATGCAGTAGGGTTATACCCACATCGAATTAGTTACGGGTATAAATGGCGCAATACATCGTATCGGCTTGATAGGAAGCACCCTCTATATATGCTTCTTGCAAGCAACGCCAACCCAGGGGCAACAGCCACTCCTGATGCTTTTCATTTTCAATGCTGAACACGGAACAAGTAATGTAAACCAATAAGCCTGAAGGCATAGCAAGCGCAGAGGCATTTAGCATAATGCTTTTTTGCAATCGACAATAATTATCAATGGCCTCCGGATCGAAAGCAAATATCTGCTCAGGCGTTCTGGCCCAGGTTCCGCTACCACTGCAAGGCACATCGCAAACAACTACATCAAATACCTTATTACCGATAGCTTCAACAGATGCTGAGGCATCTATCACCAT
>JAHEMO010000118.1:0-4558 GCA_024643625.1 Chitinophagaceae bacterium | reverse complement strand
CCGTGTGCAAGGCGCATAAAACGATAACATAGCTCTCCGATATATTTTCTATCCCTGCTGCCATATTTTTTATTGACCGAAAAAAATGCCTTGAGGTATAAAGCAAATGGTTGTGGAGCCTGGTAATTGGTCAACAGGTCGGCTGCCGTTTGTACATAATGTTTTACAATAGACATAGGCCACGCTTGCAAAAAAATGCCGAACCCCTTAATGGCAGGTTCGGCACCCAATATGGATTAAAATTTTTCATCGCCGGGACTATAATTCCAACAGCGTTTTTACCGGATCTTTTCCAAACAACAACAATTCTGGATTCTCCAACAGTTCTTTTACCCGAACCAAAAAACTAACGGATTCGCGGCCGTCAATAATGCGGTGGTCATAGCTGAGCGCCAGGTACATCATAGGTCGTATTTCCACCTTGCCGTTTATGGCCACTGGTCTTTCTTCTATCTTATGCATGCCCAAAATGGCACTTTGCGGTATATTAATAATAGGTGTACTCATAAGGCTGCCAAAAACACCTCCATTAGTAATGGTAAATGTGCCGCCGGTCATTTCCTCAATCGTCAATTTGTTTTCCCGTGCTTTTGTAGCAAGTTCCACAACCGTCTTTTCTATTTCGGCCATGCTGAGGCTTTCAGCATTGCGAATGATAGGAACTACCAAACCTTTGGGTGCACTTACGGCAATTGAAATATCACAGTATTCGTGGTAGAGAATATGGTCTCCATCAATATAGGCATTAACTGCAGGCCACTCTTGTAAAGCGTAGCAACAGGCTTTGGTAAAAAAGCTCATGAAGCCTAGTCCAACGCCGTGTGTTTTGCTAAATACTTCTTTGTATTGTTTGCGGATATCCATCACCCTGCTCATATCCACTTCGTTAAAAGTGGTAAGCATGGCGGTTGAATTTTTGGCTTCCACCAGCCGGCGGCTCACAGTCCTGCGCAGATTGCTCATTTTTTCGGGTCTGTCCTCCCTTGAAAATGCTGTAATGCCGGGAGCCCTGCCCGGGGCATCGAGCGCTGCAAGCACGTCCTGCTTAAAAATCCTGCCGTTGGCACCGCTGGGTTTCAGTTTGCTGGCATCTACCTTTTTATCAGAAATTATAGCCGCAGCTACCGGAGTTGCTTTTACCTGAGCGGATGATTGCTCCTTCGGGGAAGGATCAGCAGCAGGTTGTGTTTTGCTAGTCTCCACGCCTGCCGGATGTGCTGCCGATGATGCAATGGGTCCGTCCACTTCAGCAGGTGCCGCTGCATCTGTATCGATGGCTCCGACGATATCTCCAATTTGGAGTGTATCGTCTTCTTTGGCCACAGTATGTAGTACCCCCGCTTGTTCGGCATTCAGTTCGAAAGTTGCTTTTTCACTTTCCAGTTCGGCAATTACTTCATCGCGCTTTACGTATTCACCATCACTTTTCAGCCATTTAACCAGGGTAACTTCATTAATACTTTCCCCCACTGAGGGAACTTTGATATCCAGCGCCATGTAATGGAAAATTTTGGAGTGCAAACTAAAGCAAAACGGGGCGTACGGCAAAGCTATCCACCTTCCATGTGGCCTCAGCCTGCCCTTTAGCCCATCCGGCAATGTCCGAAATCGCAGTTAACCCATTAAAAATCACCCAAAAGGATGATATTCAGTATCCCCGATTTTACCTTATTTTATCACTTGAACGGGAAAAAACCGCCGTTTGATCGAAAAAATCAACATCTCAGTAATCGGGACTACCATAATAATTGTTAACTGATTATCTTAGAGCCATAATTTGTAAACACATACCATGAAAAAGACCTTACTCTTCCTGCTGTCCTTTGGCGTCACGGGTGCTTTTTGCCAATTGAATATACAAAGTGGAGCCACTTTTATTATTCAGGGCGGTGCAATCGTTACCGTCCAGGGCGATGTAGTGAGCCAGTCCAATATTCAGGGCGCCGGTAAACTGCAACTCAAAGGCAGTTCTCTGCAAAGCCTGAATATGAATGGCAACACCATTGAAACAGTGCTAGAAGTAGACAATGCCCAAAACGTAAACCTTACCGGAATTTCCAGACTAAACAACCAGTTACTGCTCACCGCAGGCAAACTACAGCTCGGCAATTTCGATTTTGTGATGTCGCCAACGGCAACCCATTCTGGAGCCGACGTTAACAAGTTTGTACGCACCAACGGTACCGGTAGCATGAAGCAGGAGGTAATTGCCAATACAAGTTTTGTAATGCCTGTGGGCAATGCAAGCTATAATCCACTCAATGTAAATATTGCAGGTGCGTCAGGCTTTGCCAGTGCATCGATATCCGGACGTGCTGTTGGTGCTGAGCATCCGCAAAAGCACCCACGCTCAAGCGATTTTCTTGAGCATTATTGGAAAGTGGCCCGAACCGGCATCACAGGAGGAACTATTGGTATGGTTGGCACTTATCAAAATGACGATATTACCGGCACTGAGCCCCCAATCAGAAGTTTCTTATGGGATGGCGGTGCCTGGGCTTTTGGCACAGCGCAGGACAATGCAGCCAATACCGTTTCCGCTAATATGACGGCAAATGATGTTGAGTTGTATGCGATGAACAGGTTTGTACTCGCAAGTCCAAAGGCGTTTCTTGAAGGGGCGTATGACGTCAATACAGGTTTGATGAAGGATTTGCTTCGCAACTCTGGCGCCTATGCTCCTAATACTCTTCCTGTATCCAATTTACTTCCGACTACTGATCCATACCGAAGTGCCCCTTTATCGGGTTCAGCGTCTTTTGCACACGTCGGTAATACTATTCCTGAGGCAGTGACATCAAGTGCTGTTTTTAATGATTTGAATTCACCGGCTAATCAAATAGTAGATTGGGTTTTTGTAGAAGCAAGAACACAAGCTACTCCCGGCACAGTTTTGCAAACGCGTTCAGCTTTGGTGCAGCGTGATGGAGACATTGTAGACATTGATGGCGTAAGTCCGGTGTATTTTAAAGATGTTGACGCTGGTAGTTATGTTCTTGTTGTAAAACATAGAAATCACACAGCAATGAGTCAAAATGGGGCAAATCCAATTGCCTTGGGTTTAAGTTCAGTAGTATTTGATTTTACTGATCCTGCAAATACAGCCATTCTGGGTACTTCCAATGTCAATTATTCTGTTCGAAACAATAAGAACTTGCTGTGGTCAGGTAATGCCAGCTTGAATAATAATGTCCGATTTGGTGGACCTGCAAATGATAAGGACTACATTTTGGCTACAGGGTTAAGCGGCACCGCAGCTACTGTTCTCAGCAATGTCTATAATGTGAGTGATGTAAATATGAATAGAAATGTGCGATTTGGCGGTCCATCGAACGACAAGGATTACATTCTTTCAACTCCTCTGGGCGGTTTGGCTGCTACCGTAAGAACTCAAATTTTACCGAATTAAATCAATCAAAAAGCAATCTTAAACTAACCAAGAACTTTATACACATGAAAAATCTCTATCGAAATCTCACCATTGCTGCAAGTTTTGCCATACTAGCTGCCCCAATTTCTGCTCAAACTATTCAAGGAACCATAAAACCGGGATCGCAGCCAAACAGTATAATTGTTGCAATTAAAGCATCGGGCGATATAGTCGACTCAAAAGTGTCAACCTTCTATTTCTCATTGGGCGTTCCAGTAACGGCTGACCCAAGGCCAACTGTCAGTATTCTAAACAATTTTAATGCAGCTATTGGCTACCCGATACAAGTTGTTGCAAATCCTGAATTGGTAAATGGAGTACAGCATTGGATTTATAACTTCTTAGGCGATGGGTCTCAAGTTGATGGTGTTCAAAGAACGATCACTACTGCAGACAATAACATGGCAGAGATTGCTTTTAACGGTGGGGTGGGTAGCTCGGAAATTAAGGTCATAAGTTTGCCCGATGGCGGGTCCACATCGAATTCGTTTTTCAATATATTCGACAGAGGAACTGATAAGACCAATCAAACGGCAATGTTCTACGGCGGCACGCCTATCAATAGTGCCAATGGCTACAGTGGACTGTCCTTTACGCAACTTGGTAATGTAGCCCTCCCTGTTAGCTTCCTCAACTTTTTTGCCCTCAAGAACAACGACAATGCCAAGCTAAGCTGGACTGTAGAAAACGATGAGCTCAATAGCTTTTTCGATATCGAGCGTTCGCTAGATGGCGTGGACTTTAAGCCTTTTGGCAAAGTGCAGGCCCTTCAAAATGGCAAAAGCACCAATACCTATGAGTCGGCTGACGAGCGCCTGAGCAGCAAAGGAGCCAACACCATTTATTATCGTATTAAGCAGGTTGATAAGTCTGGAACTGTTACATATAGTACCATTCGTTTCCTCGATGTCGATAAAAACGGAGAGCCTTTGAGCCTCTTCCCCAACCCCGCCCGTAGCACAACTAAACTTGTGATGGACGTGGAAAATGCCGGCCGTGCCGTAATTGCGATTCGCGATTTGTCGGGCAAGCAAGTACAAAACATAGCTGTTCAATTGCAAAAAGGTGTAAATCAACAAGATTTGAATGTGAGCCAGTTTGCTTCGGGTGAATACAATATCAGTGTTT
>JAHEMO010000381.1 GCA_024643625.1 Chitinophagaceae bacterium | reverse complement strand
TGATGTACAATAAAATGCTGGACGCCCGCTTTGCCACTTTTGCGGATACCTACGCTTATGTACTGAATAAAAATGGCAAATACGACAGTGCTGCCTATTACGGCGAAATAGCCGCCCGGTCAAGGCAGTGGAAGGACGGTGAATTAAACCAAAATTATTTCACTCCGGCCAGCAAGACCAAGCCGGCAGCCACGTTGATACCTGAAATGGATTTCGCATTTGAGCAGGGTGGACACACGCAGGATCTGCAGCATTTGTATGTAAAACTGGTAAACGAAACGGGTGGTAACGGACAGGCAGCTTTGAAAACCCTGATGGCGAAAGCTAAAGCCAAAAGGTTTGCCGAGCTACAGGATAAAATGATAAATGAGAAAGCACCGGAATTTTTGCTGGCCAAATTGGACGGCGGAAAAATTGGCCTGTCGGAACTTAAAGGCAAAGTAGTAGTGCTGGATTTTTGGGCTACCTGGTGCGGACCTTGTATTGCTTCTTTTCCGGGCATGCAAATGGTGGTGAACAAGCATAAAACTGATAATGAAGTAGCAGTGTATTTTGTAAATACCTGGCAAAATGAAGCAGACAAAGAAGCAGAAGTAAAAAAGTTTTTTAAAGGCAAGCCTTACACATTTGATGTGTTGATGGATACCTCAGACAAAACCGTTGCCGATTTTAAGGTGGAGGGCATACCCACCAAATTCATTTTAGACAAGCAGGGAAATATTCGTTTCAAATCAGTTGGCTTTGATGGCAGCGCAGAAAAAACATCTGAAGAGTTGGAACTCATGATTGAATTGGTTAAGGAGTCGTCCTGATGGTATTGACGCTTTAAAATCAAAATGCCGGGCGTATTTGCCCGGCATTTTATTTTTTCGTGTAAGCCGGCATATGTGAAAATTTCTGTTCCGCCGGTTCAGTTCGGATGATCAAACTTTTTTGGCACGTGTCATCCACCAGCCCAGCCACAATCCTGCCAAACCAAACGCGGCAAAACTGTCGAGCATTTCAATCCAGATGCCATTGGTTTGGTACCAGATATAACCCGGATATGGGTAAAAACAAAAGGCGATAAACGCAATAGACAGGCACACAAAAAGTACACCCGCCATTGATTTTATATTTAACCTGTGCAGCAGCCATACCAATACAAAGGCCAGCACAATATTCGTAAGCAAACCACGAAGGATATTCATGGTCATATCCATATCCATTGCCGGATGATACAGGATACTAGCATAGGGCTTTCCCTGGGCTGCCTCCATGCTTTTCTCCATTTCTTCCGCGGAAGTACCGGGCGGCACATTGGGCAAATAATATTGGCCCTTTTCACTCAAATTTTCCGATAACGCTTTCAGGATAGCATCCTGATTGGACGTGTACATTTCCTGCGAAGCGTGAAGTTGCAATGCGGTGTGCGATAGGGTTTGCCAGGCCATAATCAGAATGCCGGCAACAATGGCTCCAATTGCATTTTTCATGTGTTGATTGATTTTAGCTAAGAAAGGTAGAAAAATGAAACAAACTTCCAAATTTCAAATGTTCACAATAGCGGTTGGTTTGCTGTAATTGCGGTCTTGGCAATACAGTTTTTCCTTTCACCGTGGTGCAAAAAAGTGAAACGCCGGCCAGGTATCTCAAATCTATTCGCCATGTCTTCCTGAGCGCCTGATATGGGAAAGTGCAGTATCTTAAAATTCAAAGCACCATTTTTACATCTTGAATCGGAGTTCAGTTATAGCGGTTGGCCTGGCCTTATTGCTCACAGGCGTTATGTGCGGCAGCAAATGTTTTGGCCAAACGGTGACTGAACGGATTGCTGCCAACCCCAATAATTGTAAGAAACTGGTAGCTAACAGTGTACCATCGGCAGCAGCACTGTACAATCAATTACAATTTGATAGTCTGCAAAACATGTTGCAGGGCATATGGTATAAATGTAATGCCAGCCCCGAAATAGTTGCCTTGCAAATACTATTGCAAATACAGCAAAGAAACTTTACCGTAGAAGGCTGTATCAATAGAGATGTAATGCAGGCCTTGCAAGACATAGCCAATCGTATCCGCGACCCTTTCGCTTCATCATCCACGGATTATTATCGGGAAGGCCAAACGCATCTACCCCTAATTAAAAAATGGGCGATAAACCTGAAGCGCACACCGGGGTTACATAATGCAGAAATATTTGTTTGCCAGATATTGGCCGGAGAAATAAGGCAGGTAACACAAAGCATTCGGCAGCGCAAAACAAGCCTGCCGGATCTGTATAGCATTTTGGTTCAGACGACTGATGAAGTACTTAATGCCCGGCGCATGACTTACGGGCTTGTTACCGGTGGTTGGTTTCCGCTTGGTAAGGCAAGCGCCCTGGGCAATCATCCCACTATTGGTTTTCAGGCAGGTGGCCGCGGTAAGCATCAGGAATTATTGGTGAATATGTATTTCAAGTTTATGAATACACCAAGGCCGATTGTAGTGCTTCGCAATGGCAATTATTACAATACCAACTATTTTTTTGGCGGCTACATTGGTATTGATTATGTGCGCTACATCAGGCGATGGCATCGCAATGAGTTGGGAGCTGTTGCCGGGATTGGTTGGGATGGCTTTGATGTATTTGCAGCCAACAACACCAATCGCACAGCGCTACAGCCTGTTTCCATTCACACCATCAACATAAATGCAGGGATTA
>JAHEMO010000380.1 GCA_024643625.1 Chitinophagaceae bacterium | reverse complement strand
ACATTATCGTACACGGCATCGTTGATGTCCCAGCCAAAAACCACATCGCAAAAGCCAAAACCCTTATCGGCAATGCCACGCAGCTTTTCCAGGCTCACCATTTTACCGCGCAGCACACCATCCATATCGGTTACGGCAAGCTTTATCTTGTCGTGCCCGCTTTGCTCAATGCGATGCATAATATCTTCCATTCTTTGCCCCTTGGATTGCATGCTTTATGGTTTATTTCGGAGGGTAAAATACAACAGACCCAATAGCAGGAGGCCTGCATACAGCAGAAATATTTTCGTGTAGAGGGTAATCATGGCTACCATGGCAATGGCGGCAAACACCAAACAGACCAGCGGAAACACCGGATACAGCGGTACCCGAAAGGGTCGGGGCATATCGGGTTCAGCTTTCCTCAGCCGCAGTTGGGTAAGGGCGGCAAACAAAAACAGGGTAATGGCACCAAAGCAACTCATGGTAATAATCTCCCCGGTTTTACCGGTAAAAAGAGCCAGGATACCCAATCCCATATTGACCAGCAAGGCCACCACCGGTGTATGAAACCGCGGATGGATACGACCCAATGCCTCCGGCAACAACCGCGCCCGTCCCAGTTCCATGCTGGCGCGCCCTGCTGCCAGAATAATACCATGAAAAGAAGCCACAAGGCCCAGCAGGCCGATACCAATCAGCAGGTGGTACAGCGCGCCGCTATCGCCCGTTATCTGCGCCAGGGCCAGTGGCAGCGGGCTATCGCTTGGCTCGGCACTACCCGGCGGATACACTACTTTTTGCCAGCCACCAACGCCTACGCTACCTACAAAAGTGAGCACGCAGAGCACCACCAGCGTAAGCAATGCACTACCAAAACCCCGCAGGATATTGCGCTGCGGGTTATGCGCTTCTTCGGCCACATTGGCCACCCCTTCCAATGCCAAAAAAAACCAGATGGCAAAGGGAATGGCCGCCCAGGCACCCCGCCATCCGTTTGGAAAAGCATCTGCCGCCAGGTGCTGCCAGCTTACATGCGGCAGCGTGATGCCGGCAAACAGCAACAATTCCATCACCGCCATAATGGTGATGGCCAGCTCAAAAATGGCGGCGGCTTTTACGCCATACATATTGAGTGCTGTAAACAGCAGATAGGCCAAAATGGCCATGACCATGACCGGTACCTCAGGGAAAAAGAGATGGAAATAAGCGCCAATGGCGGCAGCAATAGCGGGAGGAGCAAACACAAATTCAATCATTTGCGCCAGTCCGGCGATAAAGCCCCAGCGCCGGCCAAAAGCCCGCGTGGCGTACACAAATACACCGCCTGCCTGTGGCATGCTGCAGGCCAGCTCGGTATAGGTAAAGGTGAAACAGGTGTAGAGGATGATGATAAAGCCGGTGGCAATAGCCATGCCCATGGTACCGCCCTCGGCGAGCCCGAGGTTCCAGCCAAAATACATGCCGCTGATCACATAACCCACGCCAAGGCCCCAAAGCATGAGCGGCGATAGCGTGCGTGACAACTGTGGCGATGACATGCCGTGAAGTTAGGGGGAAGTAGCAGTGAAGAATGAGGATTCAGCGGGCGGATTGTAGATGACGTCACCATGCATTTAAGTCAGGTACCAGAATCTATTGGGATATACCGGTATTTGCATTGGGATGACAGTCTTCGTGGTTACATCATCGTGGTTTTTTGTATCACAGAGCGCCACAAAGACGAATACAGGAGTTCCGCAGAGACTTTATCCTTTGCGAACCTTTTTTCCTAGCGCCTTTGTTGTTCAAAAATCAGCATAGGACCATGCTTTAACCCGTGAACTCTTGAACTCATCAACCCGTCAACTCTTCAACCCATAAACCCATAAACTCATCAACTCATCAACTCATCAACCCATAATCCCATCGACCCATCACCCAACAACTACCTTTGCCTCCATAAATTCCTGCTTATCCCTGCTAAAACCTGATTTTCAAATCGACCTTTTTGCCACTAAGAGAGGTCGGTCCATAAACATACACGGTAGATATTGATTCCCCAGAATAGTAAATTTCTTCCTTGGCGTCGCCGGGCAAATTATCCCTTGGCACTACCGGTACAAACTGAGCCGCTGTGTCGGTTCTAACGAGGACTTCAACATATTTTCCAATAGGTGATGGAATATAAATATATGATCCAGTTTCAGGCCACCATACGTCGAGTGCCCAATGCAGGTTGTTGAATACCAGTTCCCTTGCGGGATCAGGCAGTTTCCACACTTCCACTTGTTGGGTATCGCGGGCGACAAGCCCTTTGCCATTTTCCGCTTTTACCTCAAAAATATACAGTCCCGTTTGGGTAAAGTTTACATTAGTCATGGGCGAGGCAGTTGAATCAAAGGCGACACCACCCGGGCCACTCAACAAGGACCAACTCACACGCAGCGGGATGACCCCATCAAAGAGGATATCCACTTGCAAAATGGCTTTTTCGCCTAACTGGATAAACCGGTCTTTACCAGCATGAACGGTAAGTATTGTGCCGATAGGCGATGATGATATTCCGGAATTGTAGACGGGCAGATCAGATTTGGTGCAGCCTGCCAAATGCAGAACAGCAGTGATCGCAACGAAAGGGATTAAGGTTTTCATGGCTATAATTGTAGTGTGTTATAGTGCCGTTTAATCCGGCATAAATTTACCTCAGCTATACAACCTGCAGGCGGTACAAA
>JAHEMO010000379.1 GCA_024643625.1 Chitinophagaceae bacterium | reverse complement strand
GCAATGCCTTGCCTAGTTCCGAGGGTTTAAAATCGTATGGCCCAAGCGCGGAAGAGGGGCGTACCACTACAATTTCGGGCTTGTTTACCATTTCGGTATGCAACATAATTTGCTCACCCGTTGCTTTGGAATAATCATAGGCAAAATCACCGGCTTGCTTGTAGGGCCGCCTTTCATCGAAAGGTTCAGTATGCGGTAATTCATTTACGGCATGGGTGCTGCTTACATGAATAATTTTCTGTACACCTAGTATTGTCGCTGCTTCCAGCACATGGCGCGGACCCTGTGTATTGGTGGTAAAAACCCTGCCATCGGGATCGCCGTGAATGCTGATGATGGCGGCGCAGTGTATGACGATATCGCAACCCGAAATGAGGGTATGCAAGTCTGATGGCGACAGCACATTGCCTTGTACCATTTGCAGCGGCAGATCCAGCAGAGCGCGGTTGTCGGCATGGTATAAAGCCCTCACCTGGTATCCTTGTTGTAAAAGCAAACGGCATACGGCATTGCCTATATGACCACTGGCACCGGTTACGGCTATTGGTTTTTGCATATTGATTTGGCCATTGAAAATAGGGAATCATATGATGGCTTTGCTAACGATAAATGTTGAACGATGGAATAAGGATATCTTGTCATTGAAGCATAGGTGACAATTAGTTTCAATTAGCAGCTTGTTGCAAATGGGTTATAGGGCTATATTTAGAACCGAATACGCCCGCAAATCGTACGACAATGACCTGTTCTGTTTGGGATGCAATGCTTGCGCAGCATTATTGCCTTAGAGCACGCTCATCAAACCCGAATATTTTATTTATGAAATACCTGTTTTCGTTTTTTGTTTTATTGGCTTTGACTTTTGACGTTGTTGCTGACACTTACCCCAAAAATCCGAAAGTAGATGTGCTGAACTATGCTTTTGGCGTGGTGCTGTCGGATAATACGGATGAGATACAATGCAGCGCAACCATTGATGTGCGCTTTGTGGCTGATGGCGTTGCGGTGTTGCGGCTTGATCTTATCGCAGCTTCCGCTGCCTTGCAAAACAAAGGGATGACGGTAAGCAGGATTCTTTGCGATGGTAAAGCAGTAAAATATTCTCACGAACATAATGAACTAAACATTACGCTGCCATCTGCATCAAAGCAAAACGAACGGCATCAGTTTATCATCTCCTACCGTGGTATACCGGCCGATGGATTAAAGATTGGGAAGAACAAGTACGGCGATCGTTGTTTCTTCAGCGATAACTGGCCCGATAAAGGAAGAAACTGGTTGTGTACCATTGATCATCCATACGACAAAGCTACCTGTGAGTTTATCGTTACGGCACCCGCGCATTATCAGGTAGTGTCCAATGGGTTGAAAGTAGAAGAGACTGATTTACCTAACGGACAACGGTTGACGCATTGGCGGCAGTCGGTTCCTATTGCATCCTGGTTATATGTATTGGGTGTGGCGCGTTTTGCTACACAGGAAGTTGATGTGTTCGATAATAAATCGATACAAACCTGGGTGTACTATCAGGACAGGGATAAGGGCTTTTATGATTTTGCCGAACCTACAAGACAAGTACTGGAATTTTACAGCAGTTATGTAGGGCCTTTTTCCTACGAAAAATTAGCCAACATACAATCCAGTTCTGTGAGCGGTGGCATGGAATCTGCTTCAGCTATTATGTATAGTGAGGGCTCGGTAGTAGGCGATAAAAATGAACGCTGGCGCAATGTGGTGATCCATGAAATAGCGCACCAATGGTTTGGCAATGCCGTTACAGAATACGATTGGGATGATGTATGGCTGAGCGAAGGTTTTGCAACCTATTTTACCTTGCTGTTTATTGAACATGCCTATGGACGGGACGCTTTTTTGGAAGGCCTTGCATCCAGTAAGAAACGGGTAAATGATTTTTACCAAAAAAATCCGGACTACCGCATTGTACATGATAACCTGAGCGATATGAGCAAGGTTACCACAGGTCAAACCTATCAAAAAGGCAGTTGGATATTGCACATGCTGCGGGGGGTAGTGGGCACTGAAATTTTTTGGAAGGGTATCCGCAGTTATTACAGCAAATACCGCAATGGTAGTGCCACCACCGCCGATTTCAGAACGGCCATGGAAGAAGCCTCGGGCATGGATCTGACAATATTTTTTGAGCAGTGGTTGTATAAGCCCGGCACCTTGATCTGCAACGGCAACTGGCAGTATAATGCTGCAGACAAAACCATTACTATTTCCATCCAACAGGCGCAGCAGGATGGCAGCCTCTTTGCTATGCCGTTGGAGTTGGCAATTTACCTACCCAATCAAAATCGCCCGGTGGTAAAAACAATCCAAATGGATAAGCCATCTAATCAATTTGTAATACCGGTTGATGCCGAGCCTGAAACGGTAGTGTTGGATCCTAATGAGTTTGTGCTGATGCAGGCAAATTTTGGCAGAAAATGAAAGGGAAAAACTTTCAAATCACGGTAAAGACAAACCGCCATCGCGACCATATACAACAGGGATCCATTTAATGCCCGAAAAGCAGCATGTTAGGCCACCGTTTTTTGTTCGAATAATCGTATGAAATGCTACAGGTGTGTGAAGTCAATACACCAATTATTTTGGAGTAAGCATCTGCGCAATCTATTTTGGTAATAGCCCCTGTAAGGGGTAAAGCTGCTTTATTGTGCTATAAGCAATAGATTATTAC
>JAHEMO010000378.1 GCA_024643625.1 Chitinophagaceae bacterium | reverse complement strand
TATGGTATAACAACCACTCTTAATAAAATACCAACACCTGCCTGTTGCAGATAACCTTTCTTTGAAGCTTCAATAATCTTTGGTGAGCAGCGTAAAACAATTAGCCGGACAAACCTTGTGGTATGGTGTACCCACTATGCTCAGCAGGTTTCTCAATTACCTGCTCAGCCTGTTGCTGGTAGGTATTTTCCGGCCCGAAGATTTTGGTGTTATCACCAATCTCTATGCCTTCATTCCGTTTTTAAATGTGCTGTTTACCTATGGTTTGGAAACGGCTTATTTCCGTTTTGTACAAACAGAACCCAAGCAACAGGTATACAATACCCTGCTCATCAGCATGCTGGTATCTACAGCGCTGTTTACCGCGGTATTGCTGTTGTTGCAGCATCCTATTGCGCAGTTGCTGGAAATACCTGATAATACCAACTATGTGCGGTGGCTGTGCTGGATAGTATTTTTCGATACCATCAGCACACTCCCCTTTGCACGGCTGCGGCAGGAAAACCGCCCCCGTAAATATGCTTTTGTACGGGTGGTAAATATTCTGACCAATGTGGTGTTCACCATCTTCTTTTACCTGATAGCGCCCAAACTGCAGGGCAAACCGCTGATGGGTTGGTACGACCCTGCAGTGGGCGTAGGTTATGTGCTGCTGGCCAATCTGATAGCAAGCATCGTAACTACACTGTTGCTTGGCTATGAATTTTTGGAAATGCGCTGGCAATTTGCCGCAGGCCTTTGGAAAAAAGTGATGCACTATGCCATGCCGCTTGTGGTAGTAGGCTTTGGCGGCATGGTAAATGAAATGCTGAGTCGCTTTATTTTCCTGAAAGTGTCGCCGCTGCCGGAGCAGGAGAAAGCATTTGAACTGGGGGTATTTGGCGCCAACTACAAACTGGCAGTGCTCATCACTATTTTCATACAGATTTTTAAGATGGCGGCCGAGCCCTTTTTCTTCAACCAATCGCGGCAGGCCGATGCGCGGCAGACCTATGCCCGCGTGATGAAATTTTTTGTGCTGGCCTGTTGCCTCATGTTCCTGGTAATTGTGTTGTTTTTAGATGTATGGCGTATGCTCATTACCTGGCGCCATCCGGAATATGGCGAGGGTATCCATATTGTACCCATACTATCCATGGGCGGCATTTTTCTGGGCATTTATTACAACCTCAGCATCTGGTATAAACTTACGCACCGCAACTGGACGGGTGCATTAATAACCCTGATAGGCGCGGCCATTACCATTGCGCTTAATATTTGGTGGATACCCTTGTATGGCTACACAGGCAGCGCATGGGCTACATTTATTTGCTATGCCTACATGATGATAGCCAGCTATGTACTCGGGCAAAAATATTACCCCGTGCCCTACCCCACCGGCAAGCTATTACTGTACATGGCAGCGGCCATGGCTTTGTATGGCGTTAAATTGCTGACCACAAACTGGATAGATCATGTATGGGCGGGTTATGCCATCAGCGCATTTCTTTTTGCTGCTTTTAGCTGGTGGATACTAAAGAACGAGAAAGAAAGTTTTGCCACGCTGCCTGTGGTGGGTAAGCTGATGGCGAAGTTGTAGCTACCGATACAAGATGGCACGCCATCGTTAAGGACGCTTTGCCCTGGCAGCAGCCTGCTATTATGTTTACCCCTTTGCATTAAGGCTAATGGCATCAGCCAAAAATGACGGACTAATTTTCTCTATTGCAGGAGGGTAAGCACCACGCCTTCGGCTACCGATACGGATGTACCCGGCGCACACCAAATACTTTTTACACTCGTACTGGCATTTACAATCGGGTATCTTGGTCTTCCTGCCGGTATCAGTACTTCCGTTCCCGCCGTGGGTAGCATATTGTTGCTCCAGTTGCCGGCATTTTCCCATGCGGTGCTTACGTTACCTGTCCAGCTAATGTTTACAGGTTGTGCCAGTTGGTTGATATCGTCGAAATGAAAAGTGGAGTTGGCAGTACCATCGCCGGTGGCACCAAAATCAAACATAATCACCAGCTTGTTGTACACGTTGGATGGCTTGCCGGCAAAGTTCCAGCTGATGGTTTCCCAGGTATTGGCTTGTGTGGTGGTGGTCTGTACTTCCGATGGCGCTACATCACCCTCAAGTTTTAGCAAAACCGGCACACCGGCGCGTGGCGAATACACTTTCATGGAGAGGTAGGTAAGCGATGCAAAATTGAGCTTGCTGTTGAGGATAAGATAACTGCCCGCCCATGGCGCCCCACCGTTTCTTACTATCCTGCCTACCTTATTGCTTGTATTGTTTCCCGCCATTTTTGGATTAGCAACCACCGTTCCCGTTCCACCATTAAAATCATTAAATACATAAGTGCCATCCGACTCAAAATTGATGGGCAGCGTGAGCACAATAGGACCGCCATTTTGGGTAACAGCAATCGTTTTTGCGTCGAGCCCGCTACCGGTTATGGTGATAGTAGCCGTGCGGCCGTTTGTGCCCGGATTATCGGCAGCAGATGCCGTAATAACCGCTACACCGGTGCCATTGGCAGCACTAAGCGTTAGCCATGGCTGATTGCTCGTGGCTGTCCACGCCACATTAGCTGTGATATCAATATTTTTTGGCGCATTGGCATTGTAATTAAAATTGAGACTCGATGGCGAAACCTGTGTGTACGGCACACCGCCCGCATCCTGTGTTACGGTAATCACCTGATCGCTAACGCCATTGCCCGAAACGGTGAC
>JAHEMO010000117.1 GCA_024643625.1 Chitinophagaceae bacterium | reverse complement strand
CCTTCCCATCCAGCGTTCGCACCCTCACCTTTAGTTATGTTGGATACACAACCACAAGCCGCGCCATTGGTCGTTTGGCTGTACTGAACGTTGATTTGGAAGAAACTACTTCCGATTTAGCCGAGGTAGTTGTGGTAGGTTATGGCACACAGCAGAAAAAAGCCTTCACCGGATCTGCCGCAAAAATTGATGCGAAAGAATTTTCCACACTCGTTACGCCCTCTGTTGACCGACAGTTGGCAGGACGTGCAGCGGGTGTGCAGGTATCTACCCCCGGTGGATTGGTGAATACGCCTGCGCGCATCCGTGTGCGTGGAGTCAATTCAATTTCGGGCAATCTCGCACCCTTGATTGTGGTAGATGGTGTACCGTTTATCACCGGAAACCTTGCGGGTTCTACTAACTCCAATGCTTTGGGTGATATCAACCCCAACGACATCGAAAACATTGAAGTGTTGAAGGATGGATCTGCTACCGCAATTTTTGGTAGCCGCGCTGCCGGTGGTGTTATTATGATTACCACCAAAAAAGGTAATAAAGGTGGTCGTATGCGGATCAATTACGACATGACCATGGGCGTAACCAATGTAAAAAACAAATGGGATTTATTGAATGCTGATGAGTTTGTAACCATCGCAAACGAAAAACTGGCCAACAACAATTCCACTCCCCGCGCCAATGCTGATCCTAACGGGATTAATACGGACTGGCAAGACGAGGTTTTGGTACAAAATGCCTTTAGCCAACAGCATAACCTGAGTTTTTCGGGAGGATCGGCCAAAACCGTTTACTATTTCTCCGCGGGCTATTCTGATCAGCAGGGTGTTATCATTAGCAATAAGAATACGGCCTATAGGTTGCGCTTCAATTTTGAAAGCGACCTAAACCGCTTTATTAAATTTGGTAACAATACTACGCTGTCCAAACAAGTCGATTTCGACCAAAACAATGGTAGCAACTCTTTGGGCGGTGCCATTGCTTCATCGTTGCGCCAGTTGCCCAATATCAATCCATACAGCACCACCCATCCTTCGGGATACAACATGCTATTTCCGCTGGCCAACTCTATGGCCAATGGTCCCAATCTTCAATCGGTGGATGACAACTTCTTCAACGTAGCATTTACCCTACGCACCAATATTCAGTCTTCTGATAAGCATCGCATTGTCAATAGTTCTTTTATTGAGGTAGCTCCCATTAAAGGGCTTAAAATTCGTTCTGCCTTTACCTACGATCTGTTGGCAGATTATAGCTTCCTAAGCTGGGATCCACGCCATGGCGATGGCTTTGGTAGTCAGGGAACAGTGCAGAATATTCAGCAAAACTTTCAGCGGATTGTATGGCAGAACTATGCCAACTACAACTTGAATCTTAACCGCCATAGCTTTTACGTAACGGGTGGTTACGAAATTCAAAAAGACCTGACTAAATGGTTCCAGGCCAGCGGTTCGCAGCTCGCCGATCGCTTTTTCCTGCAAGAGAATGTTATTAGCGGTTCTGCTCAGGTTCAGTCTATCGCCGGTAACTACAGCAAGTCAGCTATCGAATCCGTTTTCGGTCGTTTCAATTATGATTTTGCTGGTAAGTATTTCTTCCAGGCATCTATCCGTCGTGATGGTCAAAGCTCATTGGCGCCCGAAAGCCGGTACGGCGTCTTCCCCGGCTTTTCTGCGGGCTGGAGAATTTCTGAGGAAGGATTTTGGAAGAAAAGTGACTTCCTGTCCAATAATATCAATGATTTGAAATTTAAGGCATCTTACGCCATTGTGGGTAACCAGTTGGGTGGATTTCCTTACCTCAGCACTTTTGCTAACCGGCCTTATGGAAACCTGAGCGGCTTAGGCCCGGCTTTGGTGGGTAACAGGTCGTTGCAGTGGGAGCGTAGTAAGAAATATGATGTTGGTTTGGAAGCATCTTTCTTAAATAATCGCTTTCAGTTTACCGCCGATTGGTTCTTGAATGATATCGACGAATTGGTGTTGGCCGTACCAACGCCGCCCACTGCCGGTGTGCCGGGCAATGCCATTAGCCAGAATATTGGTACCCAGCGCAACCAGGGCCTCGAGTTCAGCCTGAGTGGCGATATTATTCGTAATCGCGACTTTACCTGGGGCTTTAATGTGAACTTTACCACGGTAAGAAACGAGATTGTTTCGTTGTATTCTATCGGCGATCGAGTGGTAGATTTTATTCCTAACGGAAACTACAACCTGATTAAGGTGGGTGAATCTATCAATGTACTGCATGGCTTACGTTTTGCGGGCGTAAACTCCCAAACCGGTAACCCCATGTATTTTAATGCTAACAACGATTATGTACAGCACAATACCAGGGGTAATAATGCCTTCCATTTGGCCAAGAGTTTGAATGATCCTGATCTGGGTGCTCAGACATCCCTCACTTTCAACGACAGAGCATTGTTAGGAAACGCGCTGCCGACCTGGTTTGGTGGATTTTCTAACAATTTCCAGTTCAAGGGCTTCGACATGGAATTCCTTTTCCGCTTTAGCGGTGGCAATAGCATCATGAACATTACCCGTCAGGAAATATTGCTCAACCAACAATTCCAAAACAATGGTACTGAAATCTTGAACCGTTGGACGGCCCCTGGTCAGGTGACTGACGTACCCAGGTTGCGCAACGGTAACGGTAATGCCATTAACCAAAATGGTTTGGCTGTGTCGAGATTTGTAGAAAGCGGTGATTTCCTTCGTTTGCAAAACATTTCTCTGGGCTACACTTTCGGAGCTGCTAAGTTGAATACCGGCACCAACGGGTTCATATCTGGTTTGCGCATTTTTGTGCAAGGCCAAAACCTGTTGATGTTTACCGGCTATACCGGAGCAGATCCTGAGAATGCAAGCGAGGCTGGATTAGACGCTGCCGTATCGCCACAAGTATCTATTCTTTCCGGCGGTTTGAAAGTGTCCTTTTAATGCAAATCTGAAAACATTCTAATTCAACAGTATTATGAAAAATATGAAGCATAAATTTTCGGTTCTATGCCTTGCTGCCCTGGCTTTTGCGGGCTGTAAGAAAGAACTGGATCTGGCTCCCTTTAACGCTTTTACCGACGAAAGCGTGTTTACTACTCCGGAGCGGGTAAACCTTGCCATCAATGGAGTGTACGATGCCGCCCAAAGCGGATTTTATAATGGCGCCATCGACCGTGGATATCCATTTGGTGCTGCCAACGTGCAGCAAGGCGAGGCTCGTGGCGAAGATGTGGTAAACCTTCAGGCGTTCTACCAAATCACCTATCAGTCCACCTACAATCCTACCACCGCTAACAACGTCAATTTTTGGAATTCGACTTATCGTCTGATCAATTTTGCCAATGTGGCCATAGATGGTTTGGAAAAAGCCGCGGCTACTGGCGTAATCACCAAAGAGTTGGCTACCAGCGCGCAAGCTGAAATGCGCTACCTGCGTGCGTTATCGCACCATGAGATGGTGGTGTTTTTCGCCCGTCCTTTTCTGGATGGCAACGGCGATAAATTAGGGGTTCCTTACCGCGATTTTCCGGTAAATGGTTCTGAGGCCGTAGAGCGGGTGCGTACAGACCCTCGCCCTACAGTGGCCGAGGTATATACTAAAATTTTGGCCGACTGTGATTTTGCAATCACCAACCTGCCGGCTACCCAACCACTTGGCGTTATACGCGCCCCAAGGGCAGCAGCTATCGGCTTAAAAATGAAAGTGTTGATGCACATGGGCCGCTGGGCAGAAGCCAAAGCGGAGGGTGATAAATTGATCCCTGCCAGCATTAATCCATTGTCGCCGGCATCAGTAATAAGCCCCGTAGGCGGTCATGCCCTTACGGCTAACGCAAATGGATCCTTTGCGGCTAATAGTCTTTCTATTGAAAATATGTTTAGCATCAAAAATGATGCTTTGGACAATCCCGGTGTAAATGCCGCCTTGCCAACCATGTTTGGCGCCACCAACCTTGGTGCTCGCGGATTGGTGTCCGTTTCACCCATTGTGTGGAACAGGGTAGAGTGGCTTGACGGTGATGCGCGTCGTACAACGCTGCATGCATTGGGTACCAACGCCAACAATCGCCAAAGTATTTTCACCACCAAATACACAGATTATGTGCAGCGCGGCAGCAATAACCCCATCATGCGCTATGCCGAGGTACTGCTGATGCAGGCCGAGATAGAAGCTCGTTTGGCAGGTGGTGTGTCGCAGCGTGCTATCGATTTGTTGAACGTGGTTCGCAACAGAAGTATTCCTTCTCCGGCTACTAACCAATATACTGCTGCATCTTTTGCTGATCGCACAGCATTGTTGCGGTCTATATTGTGGGAGCGTCGTTTTGAGTTTGCTGCTGAAGGCAAGCGCTGGCACGATATTTCACGTACGGTTCTTGATGCAGTTACGGCGTTGCGTCCTGTTGGCATTCCCGCAAAAGTGCCAAATGGATTTGACGGTGCTGCCGGGTATGGTATTGGCGTAGCGGTTAACGCTTCATGGGCGGCAGTGCCTTACAGCGACTTCCGCTTTATTTGGCCAATTCCGGCTGACGAAATCACCCAAAATCCGGTTATTGAACAGAACCCCGGATATTAATATCGGAGTTCTTTAATGCAAATAAGGGATGCTGTCAACTGTACAGCATCCCTTATCTATTTTGCAAATTATCTATTGTTCAGCAGCGCCTGCTGTACCACTTAAAATAATCAGTAATCCCGCTGTAATAAAAAATCGGCCAACTGCCGCAACTCACCTTTGCGGTTGCTAAGCACGGCAATTGCTTCAAGGTGCTGCATAGCGCGGTCGTAGTATTGCTGTTTCAAATCTTTTGCCCATTCATCTACGCCACAGGCACGCATAATAGCAAGGGTCTCCGTAATTTTTTCCGGGCCATTTGTGGTAGCTAATGCATCAAGTCTTTTCGCCTGATCAGCATTTGCCGTCATCCTGGTTTTTATGGCCAGAAATGTTTTCTTATTCTGGCGAATATCGCCACCGGTTTCTTTACCCACTTTTGCGGGGTCACCAAAGGCATCGAGGTAATCGTCCTGAATTTGGAAAGCAATACCAAGGTCCTGGCCAAAAGCGTAGATATGATCCTGATTACCCTTGCCGGCACCGCCGAGTACCGCACCCATTTGCAGCGCAGATGCTAACAACACTGAAGTTTTAAGCCGTATCATATGCAGATAAGCATCAAGGCTCACCTCGTTCATCTTTTCAAAATCAACATCCAACTGCTGACCCTCGCATACTTCGGCAGCTGTTTTATTAAACAGGCCAATAATTTGGCGCATCACCGTTTTGTCAATAGCATTCAAATATTCATAAGCGCGTATCAACATTACATCGCCGGCCAGTATGGCGGTATTGGCACCATATTTTTCATGTACCGTTGGAAGCCCGCGCCTAATGGCTGCGGCATCCATTATGTCATCATGAATAAGTGTGAAGTTGTGAAACAGCTCCACCGCATTAGCCACTTTAAATGCATCGGCATGCAAAGCATCAAAAAGTAAATTGCCCAGCAATACCATTACGGGTCTTATGCGCTTGCCACCCAGTGACAGAAAATAGCGATTGGGATCGTAGAGCGTAGCTGGTTCCGCAGGAAAATGCTCCTGCTCAAACTGCTTAATAAATTGTGCAGAAAGGGATTTGAAATCGTTCATGCATTATGGCTTTTGCCTCAGGCAATGCTAACACTTTTTGGGCATTAGCTACGCAAAGTCAGAAATGGGTAAAACGGCCTCCACTGCGTCAAGGTTCACTGTTCCGTAAATATGCGGAAACAAGGCTTCGTCGGCATCTTCGTATTTCACCTCCGCCAATAACTTTTTAGCAGCTATTTGCAATACCACCATATCAGGCTCCCCGGCATAAAAGCGTTCCCCTGTGCTTTTTACCTGCCAGTAATCGCTGGCATGTATAAAGCCCTCCTGGTCTAGTGATGACGCTGTATAAAAACCGGCCTGCTGCGCCAAAGCCCATTGTTGTTTTGTGGTGATATGGTAGATATGTTGTGGCCAAATGCTGGCAATATGCCCTGCTTCAAGCATAGCGTCTGCCAGCACCATGGCGGTTACTGCTTCCAGCACCGGCGGCACACGCAGCGCAATGCACAAATCGTGGCGCCCCTTTACGGAGAATGTATCTACCTGCCCGGTTTCCCAATTCAGGGTTTGCTGATCTTTGGGTGTACTGCTGGTTGGTTTTATGGCAATGCGCAGGGTCAATTCGTTGCCGTTACTAATGCCGCCAACAATGCCCCCGGCATGGTTAGTAGCCGTATTGCCGTGTACATCAACTATGGCGTCATTGTGTTCGGAACCGTACATGCGGGCGGCAGCAAAGCCGGAACCAAACTCCACACCCTTTACTGCTGGAATGGCAAACAGTGCATGCGCCAACCTGCTTTCCAGTGAATCCCAGAATGGTTCGCCGATACCTAACGGCACCCCCTTGGCGCTACAGGACACTATGCCACCAATAGAATCTTTCTGCGCTATTGCCTTTTGCAACCCTTTTTCTATATCGGTCTCCCCTCCCACTTCATCAATATGTGCTACTACCGGTACAAATGGCATTAGTCTTTTGGCTACCACTCCTGCTGCCACGAGGCATACGGTAAGTCTTCCGCTAAAATGCCCGCCGCCCCGATAGTCTTCAAAAGATCCGTATTTGGCATGGGCCACAAAATCGGCATGGCCCGGGCGAGGAAACGCACGTTGTTTCGCATAGTCGCCGGAACGGGTGTTTTTGTTTTCGAACCAAATGGTAAGCGGTGCTCCGGTTGTGCGTCCTTTAAATACGCCGGTAAGTAAATGCGGAAAATCGTCCTCCTGGCGAGGCGTTGTTCCTTTTTGCAAGCCACCTTTCCTTCTTTCAAGATCAATTAAAAAATCTTCAGGCTGTAGCGGCAATCCTGCAGGCACACCATCAAGAGTAATGCCAACACCCTGCCCATGCGATTCTCCAAAAATGCTTACCCGAAATTTATTCCCAAATTGATTCATGATTAAATTTTATAATAGCACTTCAGTTTGATATTATGTAGCATTACCCGCTGTGGTTGCGGAGTTGCCGACTTGCTCCCAATGAACGCCTGCTGTTTTCAGATGCTCCCAAAAATCGGGATATGATTTGTTTACCGCATCGGCATGGCGAATATCAATATCAAAATCGGCACGCAAAGCTGCCACCGCTACAGCCATCGCTATCCGATGATCGTGATGGGAATTACAACGCGTATTACGCACCTTCAATCCACCCGGCTCACCGTACACATGCATTTCGTCATCTTTCAACAATATAGTTACACCCAGTTTAGCAAATTCTTCCTGCAGCGTTGTGCCACGGTCGCTTTCCTTATGTTTCAAACGGCGCAAGCCACGAATAATAGATATGCCATTACAGTTGGCGGCAAGCGCAACAAGCGGCGGAAACAAATCGGGGCAATGCGTGGCATCAAACTGAAATGCCTGTAGTTTATCTTGTTTCACCTGAACTTCATGTTCACCCACCGTTACTTCAGCACCTGCATCCAGGAGGGCATCTATAATTTTTTTATCTGCTTGTTTGGAGGTATTACGCAAACCTTCTACCGTTAGCTCTCCGGCAATAGCAGCTGCTACCAATAAAAAGGCACCACCACTCCAGTCGCCTTCTACGGTATAATGTACTTCCGGGATATCCTGCAAGTCTTCACCTCTAAAGTGAAAGCGTTCATGCTGATGGTGTTCGGGCACAGGCAGGCCAAAGGCTGCCAATACCTCTAGCGTAAGATCAATATAAGGTTTGCTTTTAAGATCAATAACGGTAATGCTGGCATTGATTGGATTTTGCGCGGCATAGGCCATTAGCAGGCCAGTAAGAAATTGAGAACTCAGAGTACCATCAACTACTATATTTTCAGGCTGTAGCGGGCCGGATACGGTTAGCGGCAATACGCCTCCGTTAGCCTGCACCTGTACACCCAAAGCGGGTAAAACTTCTTCAAAAAAATGCATTGGCCTTGTAGTAAGGCTTCCTTCGCCAAGCATGGTTACCGGCGTCTTGCTTAGCGCGGCTATTGGTGTAAACATGCGAATACTGAGACCGCTTTCCCCGCAATTAACCGATCCGGATTGTGAAACAATTTGCGGACCTGTACCCTTTACCCTAATTTTTCTTTGGCCTGTATGCTCCACAGTTGCGCCAAGGCCTTTAATAATAGATAGCGCAGCTAAATCGTCGTTGCTATTGCCGGTATTGCTAATAACAGAAACGCCTTTGCGTATAAGCGCAGCGGCACAGGCACGCTGCATAGCACTCTTACTGGCATTTGCCACTACATGTCCCTTTACCTTTCCTGCCTTTATCTGAATATTCATCTCACCTGCTATCTTTTGTAAAGCCTACTGATTATCCCGCAATAAATTTGAAAGATCACTGAACGGTATGGGCAATACAAGGGCCTTTCCTAATTTTTCCAGCAACACAAAATGTACCGTATCACCGGCACGCTTCTTATCGTGCCGTATCATTTGCAGCGTAGTATCTATATCAATATGCGCATGCGTAGGCAAGCCGTATTGTTCAATAAGGTTTATTAATCGCTCCTGTCCTGTAAAGCCGGTTAAGCGTTGCGACAAATGACCGGCATACACCATACCTACAGCCACTGCATGACCATGCGCAATACCTAAATGGTTCTCAATGGCATGACCAATGGTATGTCCAAAATTCAACTGCTTGCGTTCACCCTTTTCAAAAGGATCTGCCATTACAATTTTATTCTTGATGGCCACATTGGAAGCTATCAAATCACCAAGTGCCGTTTTGCTCCGCCGGTAGTATGCAAGATCATGTTGTTCCAATTGACGGAACAATGCAGCATTTTTTATACTGGCATGTTTTATTATTTCTGCAAAGCCGTTTTGCCATTCTTGTTCGGGCAGCGTCTTCAAAAAACCTGTATCGAATAATATACCAGACGACTGCCTGATGGTACCAACAAGGTTTTTGTACTTGCCCAGGTCAACACCGTTTTTACCTCCCATGCCAGCATCTACCATGCAAAGCAATGTAGTAGGCGCTAATATGCATTTTATACCACGCATGTAAATGGCTGCTGCATAGGCACCCATATCGGTTACCACACCGCCTCCTACTGCAACCAGAGTGGTACTGCGGTCGGCCTCAAATGCAGCCAATTGCTGCATAATTGTATCCACCGTGGCTTGCTGCTTATGCGCTTCACCCGCAGGCACAATTATTGTGCGCCAGCCTTTGAATTTATTGGCATGCAATGCATACACATTTTCATCGGTTAGCAAAATGCTGCTGCTGCGATTGAGCTGCGTTTTGAGCCACGCAAAACTTTCCCCCATCCAATGCGGAACAACTGCATCGTCAATAGTGTATCGTTTAGTGACGCCCATTTTTTATCAGCTATTCATTATTTTATTCTGATGGTTGATGCTCTCCATGTGAACAGCATCCAGATAGCGTGTTACAAACTCTTTGCTGAGTCCAAGCTTATTTCCCTTGGTATAAGCGCGATCGAGAATATTGTTCCAGCGATTGGTTTGCAAAATGGTTACGTTATTGTCCTTTTTGTATTGCCCAATTTTGTCTGCCACTTTCATACGCTGCCCAAGCAGATCCATCAACTCGTCGTCGAGATGATTAATTTGCTGGCGCATTTTTTCCAGCGCCTGATGAAATTCATCAGAATTTACATCTTCCTGCCGCCAGCGAATACCATCAAGCATTTCCAATAATACTTCTGGTGTTATTTGTTGATTGGCATCGCTCCATGCATTATCAGGGTCAATATGGCTTTCAATCATCAGACCATCAAAATCCAGGTCAATTGCTTTCTGTGCTATTTCCTGGAGAATATCGCGGCGGCCGCATATATGCGAAGGATCGTTAATGATAAGCATATGCGGATTTCGGCGTTTCATTTCAATAGCCAAATGCCACATGGGGGCATTGCGGTATTCCGTATTGCCATAGTTACTAAAGCCGCGATGAATAAGACCGATGGTATCAATCCCTGATTTTGCCACACGCTCCACAGCACCTGTCCACA
>JAHEMO010000377.1 GCA_024643625.1 Chitinophagaceae bacterium | reverse complement strand
AATGCGCTGGTAAGTGGCCCAAACAATGCGGGCTATGGATCGGCTAAGGCGGCACAATTGCATTTATCAAGATTAAATGCCGCAGAGTTAGGTAAAGATAAGATCAGGGTTAATGTTGTGAACCCCGATGCGGTAATATCCGGCAGTAATATCTGGAGCAATGGCTGGGCCGAAGGAAGGGCCAAGGCATACGGCATTACAGTAGAAGAATTGCCAGCTTACTACGCCGGCCGAACTTTACTGGGCGTAATTATCGAATCGGAAGATATTGCCAATGCTTGTTTTGCTTTTGTAAGTGGCATGCTCAATAAATCTACCGGCAATGTATTGAATGTAGATGGCGGTGTTGCCAATGCATTTGTTCGCTAATTTCCACCGCATGAAGAGAGTTGGTTTTTGTATGAAATTGTTTGCTGGTAAAGAAGCAGAATATCGGCACCGGCACGATACCATTTGGCCCGAATTGACAGCCCTGCTTAAAGCGGCAGGTATAAGTGATTATACTATTTTTCACGATCCGGTTTCCAATAATTTGTTTGGTACCATGCTGGTACACAATCAGGAAGCAGTAGATGCACTACCACAGCATCCCATTATGCAAAAATGGTGGGCCTATATGGCTGACCTTATGGAAACCAATGCAGATCATTCGCCGGTTAACATACCCTTGATACCGGTATTTTACATGGCATAAACAAAGTATATGCGTATTGAAAAACATCAGATAGAGGCGGCAAACAGCGATGGCATAGCCAGGCATCAAAAACACCTGCAATTTACCTTTGATATGGTGCCTAATGCAGCCAGTATTGTTGACAAGCTTAGTGCATTTAATGTGGCCATACCCAGTTGGGCATTAGGGGCAGGTGGTACAAGGTTTGGCAGATTCAGTATGGGTGGTGAGCCCGGCACGCTGGAAGACAAATTAGAAGATGTAGGATTGCTGCATGCCCTCAATGGTGCAAGTGGCGCTATCTCGTTGCATATTCCGTGGGATATTCCAGATAATGCAACGCATATAAAAGCTATGGCTTCGCAGTTGGACTTGCGATTTGATGCCATGAACAGTAACACTTTTCAGGATCAGCCTCATCAGGCATTGAGCTACAAGTTTGGCTCGCTGCAGCATACTGATGCAGCTGTGCGAAAGCAGGCTATTGATCACAACATAGAAGTGATTAGTTATGGTCAGGCATTAGGTAGTCAATCCCTAACGGTTTGGCTGGCTGACGGTTCTTCATTTCCTGGTCAGCTAAATTTTAGGCACGCATTTGCCAACACGCTGCAAAGCCTTGAGGAAATCTATAAGTCATTACCTTCCGATTGGAAAATGTTTATTGAGTACAAAGCCTTTGAACCCAATTTTTACAGCATGACGGTGGGGGATTGGGGTGCATCTTATATGCTTGCCTCTAAGCTGGGGAGTAAAGCTTATACGCTTGTCGATTTGGGACATCATTTGCCCAATGCCAATATTGAGCAAATTGTTGCCATCCTGCTGATGGAAGGTAAACTGGGCGGATTTCATTTTAATGATAGTAAATATGGCGATGATGATTTGACGGTTGGCAGTATCAATCCCTATCAGTTGTTTCTTATTTTCAACGAACTGGTAGAAGGGATGGATGCAAGGGGTATGGATCATACGGTTGATTTGGGCTGGATGATAGATGCCTCGCATAACATTAAGGATCCCCTCGAAGATTTGTTGCAAAGTGTGGAAGCCATTATGCAGGCCTATGCCAAAGCATTGCTTGTAGATACGATTGCCTTGCAACAGGCAAGGGAAAATAATGATGTGGTAAAATCGCAGGAGATACTGCAGGCGGCTTATCAAACCGATGTGCGTGCGCTGGTTGCCGAAGCACGTTTGCAAAATGCTACAGCCCTTGATCCGCTTGGCTTCTACAGAAGCTTTCAAGTGCGCAAGAAGCTGATAAAAGAGCGGGGTAGTAAAGCGGTGGCTACAGGGTTATAAATAACGGCAGCTTTGAGTTGTCTTAATTTTTCGATTTGCAAAATGTAATTGCCATTATTGATGTAGGCAAAACCAACAAAAAACTATTGGTTTTTGATGAAGCCTATCAACTTGTGTTTGAACAATCATCGAGGATAGCTGAAATCGTTGACGAAGATGGTTTCCCTTGTGAAGATATTCATGCCCTGGCGTCATTTGTACTGCAAACCTTGCAATCCTTTCTGCAAAACAGCAGCTTTTGCCTGAAGGCATTGAACTTCACTACCTACGGAGCAAGCTTCGTTTACATTGGGCATGACGGTAAGGCATTGACGCCCTTGTATAATTACCTCAAGCCATATCCGGAAGCACTGCTCGACGCGTTTTATCACAACTATGGCGGTAGCGTTTCGTTTGCAGCTGCAACGGCTTCGCCGGTACTCGGCAGTCTTAATTCGGGCATGCAACTGTACCGGCTTAAGCATGAGCAGCCACAGGTATTTGCTATTGTGCGATATGCTTTACATCTGCCGCAATATCTAAGTTATCTGATAACCGGACAATGTTGTACAGACATTACAAGTATTGGTTGCCACACCAATCTTTGGCATTTTGAAAAACATGCCTATCACGATTGGGTGGTGCAGGAAGATATATTGGTAAAACTTGCTCCTTTACAATCGTATGATGCCGTAGTGCAAAGCAGTATGGCAGGACACAGTTTTGCCTCAGGCATCGGCTTGCATGATAGCTCGGCGGCTTTAATTCCCTA
>JAHEMO010000006.1 GCA_024643625.1 Chitinophagaceae bacterium | reverse complement strand
ACCTGCATTTATGTGCAGAAAATGGCATCACGGTTACCGACTATACCGATGAAGCTGAAGGTGAAATGCATGAGCGGAAAGACGGCAGCGGAAAATTTTCGAAGATTATGCTTAGACCGAGAGTAACCATCAGCAATGCCGGTCAGTTAAACAAAGCCTCACTTCTGCACCACCGCGCACACGAAATGTGTTTTATAGCCAAAGCAGTAAATTTCGAAGTAGCCTGCCATCCGGTAATACATATTTGACCAAAACAAACTATTGGCCTTTCTTCTTTTTCTTAGCTTCTTCCTGTTGCTTGTTTTTCTCGCTTTGCTTTCCCAGCACGTCTTCGTTCGGCAGGCCGGCCTCACTGAGAATAAGGGCAGGGCGAGGCTCATTGCCATCGCCAAGATTATCTACAAACAAACGGTCAATAAATTTCCATTTGCCATTTTCCCATTTCAGCCCTTCGTAGTCGCCACCGGGAACAAGCGTATATAATTTATCGGGCTCATTGGTTTGGCTTATCAGGTTGTCCATTACTATCAAATCCTGCTGCGCATCGTAGTTCACACGGGCATTGGCATATTTTTTAAATTCTACTTTGTAGCGCCTGCTGCCTGCCGGAAAAATAGAATCGTTGCCCACATCAAAAAAATCGCCGCCAAGCACCGCATTGCCCTGCTCATCAAATTGCAACGGCTCTATCCATTTGCGGGTGGTGAGCATATTATTCTCGTCGTAGCCCAACAAAAAATACACTTTTTTTCCTGCTACGGCCTTGGTAATAATGTTGTAGTAAATGGCACCAATCCAATGACGGTTGTCCCTTACCGAATCCTGCACATTGCTTGCAAAATCACTATAGTCATATAGTGGCGTAAGCTTCAGGCTGCCATCGGGGGTATTGTATTGAATAGCACCTTTTTGCCTGTAATCGCCACCATCTTTTTCATAGTGCCAGGTTATGATCCTAAAACTGCTGTCGGCAGGATAAACGATGGGCGCCGTGAGTATGCTGTCGAAAGGGAAGTAATAAGAAAACGGTGTTTGCAGAGCCTTTACCAGATTTACGGTAAACATTGAATCGTATCGTAATCGCTCAGGAGGCGTTAGCGCATCCAGCATTAAGCCACCCAATTTACCCAGCGTATCGTTATAGGTTTGCAAGTTTGGCAAATCTGCCGCATGGATGCGCTGCGCTTGAGCGTTGATGTGCAATTGAAAGCACAGGATGATGATAAAAACAATGCGCATGGCTGCAAGTTAGATATTGGCCACACTAACGGTGCAGGCTCCATGGTATTTTAACAGCAGCAAAAATTTAACTACCGGGTAAAGGCTGCTGCAACTGCTGCCAGATCGGAAAATACAAAATCAACCAGTTGTTCATCTACGGTATCGGCCAGACGGGTTGTGGTGAGTAAAATTGTAATCATACCGGCTCTGCGGCCGAATTGCATATCACTTGGATTATTGCCAACCATGATGCTGCGGTTAAAATCTACGGATCCAAATTCGTCTTTTGCCTGCACGGCCATTCCAATATTGGGCTTGCGGCAGGGATCATTGGCATCAGTGGCAGGACAATAATACACGGCGTCTATTTTGCCGCCGTGCTGCATAATTGCTGCCTTCATTTTTGTATGAATATCCCTGACATCACTCTCTACTGTCACCCCCTTGCCTATCCCCTTTTGGTTGGTTACTACAATCGTTTTGCCAAACAGGTTGCTTAGCGTAGCGATAGACTCGGGCGCTTTGGGGTAAAACCTGAATTCATCCCAATGATGAATATAGTCTTCTACTTTTTCGTAGTTAATCACACCATCTCTATCCAGAAATAGTGTCCAGGCAGCATCGATAACCGGTAATTTTTTACTCATCATTATGCTGCAGGATATAAAATGGATTCCACCATCTGACAAATGCTATGGCCAACAAGCATATGACATTCCTGAATGCGTGGAGTATTGGCAGATGGCATATTAAGCAGATAATCGCTAAGGGCTTTCATCTGCCCACCGCCAGTACCCGTCATACCAATAGTGGTAATGCCTTTGCTGCGTGCTGCCTCAAAGGCCTTTACTATGTTGGCACTATTACCACTTGTGCTGAGGCCAAACAAGATATCGCCGGGCTGCATTATGCCATCTACATAGCGGGCATATACGCTGGCGTAATCATAATCATTGGCCACTGCTGTAAGATACGAGCTGTTGGTATGGAGCGCTTCCGCAGGTAGGGCCGGGCGTTGGCGGTTGTAAAATGGCCCGCTGAATTCTGCCGCAAGATGTTGCGCATCGGCAGCACTGCCGCCATTGCCGCAAAAATATACTCGGTTGCCGCTTGCAAAAGCCTTAGCTACTAACTCACTAACGGCAACCACTTTTAGCAACAAATCGCTTTGAAGCAGCAGTTGGCTTTTGGCTGCAATAGATTCTTCAATGGCCGATGTAAGCATATGTATCATAGCAACAAATTCA
Organism: Chitinophagaceae bacterium; assembly: GCA_024643625.1. Lineage (GTDB taxonomy): Bacteria > Bacteroidota > Bacteroidia > Chitinophagales > Chitinophagaceae > Phnomibacter. Next base: position 36,896 of record JAHEMO010000006.1, on the reverse strand, counting down.
ATTCAAAGTTTAAAAGGAAAGCCGCAAAACTTATTATTTACTGCAGTAAATGTAATGCAGGTTAATAAAGCTAGGGGTTAATGGCCATAGCGTTTTTTGCCACACATCCGATTGCATTACCTACTCATAGTGGCCGCGATGCAGCTAACATTTAATCGCCATCCTCGTCGTTTCGGTCGTTGAAATCAAGAAGGGTTTGCACCAATGTTTCCCAACTTAGTTTCTTCTTCACCGTTTGCAACCCGGGTAAAAACACTTCAGCGCCGATATCAAAATACGCATCTATAGCGCGCCCGATAGCATAGGGCTCCGGCTCGCAAACAATACCCGCCTTGGTATGCGGAACAAGCTCAGGCAAGCCTCCGACATTTGTAACAATCATGGGTACGTCAAAATGATAAGCAACCGGCGTTACGCCGCTTTGTGTAGCAGAACGGTAGGGCTGAATGACACAATCTGCTGCACAGAAAAAATACTTTACATCATCATTCGGAACAAAATGATCGAACATTACAACCCGGGACGCAATTTGCGGATCGGTCAGGTATTGCTCGTAATTCTTTTTATCGATATACCATTCTCCTGCTATTATCAAGCGGCAATCAGTGGTATCCAATGTTGGCAGGGCTTGCAGCAATATATCGAGACCTTTATAATCGCGGATAAGACCAAAAAATAAGAGCAGCTTTTCCTGCGGTTGCAACCCCAACTGATACCGGTCATTCAATTGCTGCCTCGCTTCCTGCACGGGTACTTTGCCGCCAAAATTATCATACAAAGGATGCGGCACTTGTCTTGCCGGCTTTAGCGTAAACCCTCGCAGATCCTGCATTACCTTTTGGCTCATTACCACAAAACGACTAACGGGTGGAATTAAGTAATGTGTAAATAGTTTATCACCCAATCGCTTTTCGTGTGGCAATATATTATCCGCAATCACGGTAATATTTTGCCTGCTGCCACCCACAATTCGCAATATGGATCCCAGTGCAGGCGCCATAAACGGCAGCCAGTACCGGCAGATAATCAAATCGGGTTTTTCCCTCTTTATCATGCGACCTGCCTTCAGCCAATTGAAAGGATTTACCGAATTAATCACGGTTTTTATAGTGATGCCTTCAGGTGGTGGGGCATCTGTAAACTGAGATTTTCCGGGAAACAAAAAATTGGGATACTGCAACGAAAAACTATAAATAAGCGCATCGTGACCGGCATCTAAAAAAGCGCGGCAAAGCCTTTCGTTAAACGTAGTGATGCCCCCCGCACGCAAAGGATGCGCAGGGCCAATAATCACTATTTTCTTTTTTTGTGTTTGCAAAAGATTCTTTCCTATAAACCAATTTTTTCTGCAATGCCATAGGTGTTTCTATCCGCTGAATTTCGCGAAATGAGCTCAGCCAGAAAGCCGGCTAAAAAAAGCTGTACACCAATAATAGCCAACACCAGCGCCAGATAAAATGTGGGTTTGCTGGTAAGGTAAAATGCAGGATTGATCATTTTTTTTACAATAAGGTAGGCACTTATGCCAAAACCCATGATAAATACAATTGTGCCCCATAGGCCAAAAAAATGCATAGGGCGTTTGCCAAATTTCCCAACAAAGGTTATAGACATTAAATCGAGAAAGCCATTTACAAAACGTTCCCAGCCAAATTTGCTTGTACCATATTTTCTGGCGCGGTGCTCTACCACCTTCTCTCCAATATTTTTAAACCCGTTCCATTTGGCAATCACCGGAATATAGCGATGCATTTCGCCATACACTTCAATGCCTTTGACCACCCGTTTGCTATACGCTTTTAATCCGCAGTTAAAGTCGTGGAGTTTTATTTTGCTAATAGATCGTGCAGCAGCATTGTAAAATTTAGAAGGAATATTTTTAGTAAAAGTATTGTCGTAGCGCTTTTTCTTCCAGCCGCTTACCAAATCGTAGCGCTGTTCCTGTATCATGCGTACCAATTCCGGTATTTCATCGGGGCTATCCTGCAGGTCGGCATCCATGGTGACAACCACGTTACCGGCGGCGGCCTTAAACCCTTCGTTTAGGGCTGCGCTTTTACCATAGTTGCGCTGAAAGCGAATGCCCTTAATACGGGAGTCGGCTTGACGCAAGCTTGTGATGACTTCCCAACTATCATCACTACTGCCATCATCAATAAAAATTATTTCGAAAGCATAGTTTTCAGCTTCTGCCACACGGGTTATCCATGCAGCCAATTCCGGCAGCGATTCGGCTTCATTAAGCAAGGGAACAATTACGGATAGATCCATGCGGGGGTATGCTCCTTATTGTTGGAAAGGTGTATAGTTTGGATTCTTCTTTCCAATAGCCGCACCTATAAGACCGCCAATAGCCCCTATCAGCAGGCTACCCGCCAACTGTGCGGCTGTACCAAAGGGAATAAAATACTTTTGCTGCATATCTACGGCTGTATTGATTTGCGCATCAGTCATGCCGCCCCGCTCTGTCATTTGTTTAAAGGCCAGTTGAGCTGCTTTTTCCTTCATTTCGGGGAAGAGCACTGTTGCTGCCAATAAAAAATACGCAATTATAATCAGGGTCATTACCGCCGTGGCTTTAAAGGAATGACCAAAAATGTTGCCAAACGTAACGTTACCGCCCATATCGGAAGCATATTTAATACCGGCCCAGGCTATGCCGGCAACCATAAGCACCAGGGATACCCAGCCAAATTTTTGCTGTTTTTCCATGTCGGGAATTAATGTATAGGTTAACACCGAAAAGAATACCAGGATAAGGCCAATAATCAGTCCCTTTTGCTGTGCTGTCATTACTTTCTTGTCCATAGTTAGTGTTTTAAGTTTGGTAAATAAGTATTTGGTTATGCAAATTATTACAACAGAACCTGATGAATTTTTCCCTGCAATTCTTTACCAACAAACGCATTGTTTTTACCCAATGATTTTATCATGTCGGCGGTGAACGTATACTTTTCGTCCGGGGCTACCAAAACCATATTAGCTATTGCCTGATGCGATAATGATACGGCAGGTAATCCAAATATTTTTCGCGGATTGGCGGTAAATAATTCGGAGAGTCTTTCCGGGCTGAGGATTGGGCAGGCAGTTTTTACTGCACTGAAGCATACTTCCAATGTACTCATGCCATAAGCGGCGTATTCAAACTCACAGGTTTTGGCATCCCAATCCTGCGGTTGGTGGTGCGATGCTATACAATCTATAGTGCCATCTATAACAGCTTGCCGCAATGCAGCAACATCGGCTTCGGTGCGCAGCGGCGGATTTACTTTCAAAGCGCTGTCGTAGTCCCCCAAGTGGCTATCGGTAAAGTGCAAATGGTAGGGCGATACACTACAGGTAATCTGCAAGCCCTTTTCTTTTGCCTGCTTTATCAATTGGACCGATGCTGCAGTACTGATACCCGTAATATGTAAGCGGCTTTTGGTGTATTCAAGCAATGCAATATCGCGCTGCAGCATAAGATGCTCCGCCATGGCGGGCATACCCGGTAGCCCAAGGCGTGTGCTGGCAATGCCTTCGTGCATAAGCGCATGTCGGGTAAGATTTTCTTCCACCGGCATGCTGATTACCGTGGCCCCCACCGCTTTTACATATTGCAGGGCTTTTAGCATCACCTGTGCATTTTGCACCGCATGCAAACCATCGGAAAATGCAACAGCCCCGGCGGCATGCATGTCGTACATCTCGGCAAGGTCTTCGCCTCGGCAACCTGTGCTTATGGCGCCCATGGGAAACACCTGCACCGGCAGCGATTTAGATTTTTCTACAATAAAGCTCACCTGCGCTGCGGTATCAATAGCGGGGCGGGTGTTGGGCAACATCATTAAGGTGGTGTATCCTCCGGCAACAGCGGCAGCAGTAACTGTTTTCAGTGTTTCCTTTTGCTCAAGTCCCGGCTCGCCTATGCGGCAAAAAATATCTGCAAAACCGGGCATGGCCAGCAAACCGCTGCCGTCTATTATTTCATCGCCATCAACGGCCCGTGCGGCACCAAAATCGAGCTTACCCTGATGAACGCGGATGTTTATGACCTGTCCATTATGGCTGCTTGCGGAATCGGCTATTAATACCTGGCTAATAAAAATGCTCATGAATTTTTCGCTGCGATGCCGGCGAAGATAAAGGCAAAGCATAAGGTGGAAAAAATGAGCTACGCACACGAATGGCTTCATTTACGCACAGCATGGTATTTTCGCAACCTTCGCAACGCCATATGACAGCAGCTGCAAAAATTAGAATAGACAAATATCTCTGGGCCATCCGCATGTATAAAACAAGGGGATTGGCAACCGAAGCCTGCGATAAAGGCAGGGTAAGACTGAACGATGAAGCAGTAAAACCCAGCCGCAGCATCAAAGCCGGCGATACCATTATTGCCAAAACGGAAGGCCGGCCCTGGGTAATACGCGTAAAAAGCATCATTGATAAACGTGTTGCCTACGCTGAAGCCGTTTTGCACTATGAGGACCTGACGCCGCCGGAGGATTTATTGCCTGAAAAATCGCAAGCTACCAGTTTTCATACCGGTAAACGCCTGAGCAAAATAGGCCGGCCAACTAAAAAACAACGCCGCGATCTTGACGATTGGCAGGAAAATTCATAACTATTTCAAAGCAGCCCATGCATATCGACATTATAACCGTAGTACCCGAATTGCTGGATAGCCCCCTTGGCCACAGCATAATGAAACGGGCTATGCAAAAAGGACTGCTCACCGTGGCCGTTCACCATTTACGCCAATGGGCGGTAAATGAATATGGACAGGTAGACGATTACCAATACGGCGGCGGTGCCGGAATGGTAATGATGCCGGAACCGCTGGCTAACGCTATAGAAAAGCTGCAGGAACAGGGCAGTTATGATGAAATAATTTTTATGACGCCTGATGGTACCCGCTTTGACCAACCCACCGCCAACCGGCTATCGTTGCAAAACCGGCTGCTGATTATTTGCGGACATTACAAAGGCATTGACCAACGGATTCGCGACACCTATATAACCATGGAAATATCCATTGGCGATTTTGTGCTGAGCGGTGGCGAATTGCCGGCTGCCATGGTGGTTGACGCCATTGGAAGATTGATACCCGGCGTGCTCAATGACGAAACAAGTGCGCTTTTCGATAGCTTTCAGGATAACCTGCTGGCACCACCGGTGTACACCCGTCCTGCAGACTTCCGGGGTATGAAAGTGCCTGATATTCTGCTGAGTGGCGACACCCGAAAAATTGAAGAATGGCGCTATGAGCAAAGTTTGCAGCGTACACAGGAGCGCCGGCCTGACCTTTTGGAAGGAGAATTATGATGAAACTTAGCCTTTTGCAACAAAATTTTGAAAGAACAAAAGGCGGCTAACGCGGGATGGAACGCTATTTTCACCGCCCGGCGGAACGCTATGCCGTAAAAATGCGTATCTAATTTTTTCAATAATTGCTTAGAATGAAGAAAATTTTACTGATCTCATGCCTCTCAGCAACGGTAATTGGCGCCGCGTGGATGTTTTGGCCTCAAAACACATTAAACCACAATGAGGAGGAGGAAAATGAGCGTGCCTTGTTTGTGGGCGAAAGGTTGGCCTACGAATACGATCTGATGAAAAACCCGGCCACAGGCAAAATTCCTGAAACCGCATTTGAATTGGAACGCAAGGAATCCATTGGCGTACCCTGGCGCGAACTATCGCAAAACATCAATCAGTTGCAGGCCAACGCCTACATGGTAAAGGGCCCAACCAATAAAGGTGGCCGTTCAAGGGCGGTAGAGTATGATATCCGCTATGGCACCGGTGAAAATCAGGTGCTGCTGGCCGGGGGTGTAAGTTCCGGCATATTCCGCAGCACGAATGGTGGTGATACCTGGGTTAATGTAACACCAAGCAGTTTTATTCATAATGTTACCTGCATAGTGCAGGATCCCCGCCCTGGCTTTCAGGATACCTGGTACTACGGTACCGGTGAAAATTTTGGTAACTCAGCCAGTGTTTTACCCGGCGCCTTTTATTCCGGCAATGGGGTTTATAAGTCCACAGACAATGGCCAAACATGGTCGCGCTTGTCCAATTTTTCTGCCGACAATTTTATTTTCGATTCGCCCCGCGATATTGTAATGAAGCTTGCAGTAAGCCCGGCCAACGGCCATGTGTATGCTGCTGTGGGCGGCGGTGTAGTGCGCAGCACCGATGGGGGCCTTTCCTGGGAAACAGTATTAGGCATCACCAACGAATCTCCACAGCGTGGCTATTCGGCGGATGTAGCTGTAACCAATGCCGGCCGCGTATACGCTGCTATTGGCGGCAACGTCATAAGCAGTGCCTTTGATGGAGTATGGACCTCCGCGACCGGCGCACCCGGCAGTTATGAGCGCATTGCAAACAGCGCATTGGTTACCGGATGGAATACGTATAACGGATATGGCCGCGTGGTTTTGGCACTTGCTCCTTCCGACCAGACCATTCTTTATGTGCTGTATTACAACAACACCACGCATTCCAGCGGCAATCAGGTTCCTGAGGCGGATTTTTTCAAATACACCAGAAATAATTCCGACAATGGTGGCACCTGGGAAGACCGAAGCGCAAACCTGCCGGATGAAGCGGGTTACAGTTCGGGCAACGACCCGTTTGCTGTTCAGGGTGGATACGACCTCGTAGTAGCTGTTTATCCGGCGGTGTCGGATATCGTTTACATAGGCGGCACAAATGCTTATCGCTCTGCAGACGGCTTTGCCACCAAAAACAGCATCGGCAGAATTGGGGGTTATGCCACACCAACCAGCTATAGCCAATGGCCAAATCACCACCCTGATATACATTGGTTTGCTTTCAATCCTTCTGATCCTAATCAAATGATCAACGCCACTGACGGCGGTCTTTCCTACATGCCCAACGCTGCTTTTGGCAACCAATGGACAGAAAAGAACAACAACTTTGTAACCTATCAATACTATTATGGTGCTTTAGAGCAGGTAAATGGTAGCGGCGTGGCAATTGGTGGTGCGCAGGACAATGGCAATACCTACAGCCTGACAGGGTCTACAGCCTTTGCTGATTTTGGGACAGGTGGCGACGGTGTTTCGGTTGGCATTTTACCCGGACATTACATATTTGGTACGCAAAACGGCGCCATCCGCCGCGAGCCAAGAGCGGCTAACGGAACAGCCCTTGGCGGCTCAGTTAATATCAGGCCTCAATTCAGCACCGGCACTTCTCTTTTTGTGACACTCTTTCATACCGACAGAAGTAATCCGGAGCATCTCTATTATGCCCTCGACAACCGGATATGGCGCACCCGCAACGCCAGCACAACCACCACAGCACATGGCGATGCTGAATGGCGGCAATTAGCATCCGTCGGATTTATTAATTCCGGCGGCGGGTCAACCATCAGGTGCATAACCACCTCCAACGGACCTTATAACCCGGCCACAAGCCTGCTGTATTTTGGTAATCAGCGCGGCGAAGTATATCGGGTCGACAACCCGGCCGGGGATGATTCATTGACTGCCCCGGTGCGTGTTTCCAATAATCAATTGCCCGAGGGATATGTGATAGATATTGCCGTACACCCCAAGTACCCGGAAAAAATAATGGCTGTTCTGTCTAACTATGGTATTGTAAATATTTGGTATTGCAACAATACCAAGGCCGATAATCCGCAATGGATAAACATGGAAGGCAACCTGACCGAACAATCGGCCCGCAGTTGCGCCATGATGAGTTACCAAAAAAATACTGAGGAAGTAACCGAATATTATGTTGGTACTAACACTGGCCTTTACAGCTACCGGCACGATAACAGCGCCAGCACTTTACCCTCCAACAACCCTGGCTGGTTCAAGGAAGGACAAGGCGTTATAAATAATGCGTTGGTGCGTGGAATTGATGCACGGCATGGCGATAACAATATGCTGATAGTAACACATGGCAATGGCATGTTCCTGGGTCAGGTAAATCAAACGCCGCTACCGGTTACGCTGGTAAATTTTGATGGCAAGGATCTCGGCAAAACCGTGTCCTTACAATGGACTGCTGATAACATTGAAAACTTCAATCGCTTTGAAGTGGAGCGCACGCTGGCATTGGATCATCCTTACGAAAAAATAGGCACGGTAAGCTTACCCCGATACAGCAATCGCGAGGTTTTCAGCTTTTCCGACAATAATGTAGCTGGACTAACCCAGCTCTACTATCGGCTAAAAATGATTGACAATGATGGCCGCGCCGCATTCAGTAAAGTTGTGGCCATTGTAAGAAACAGCGGGGCTGATGCAGTTCGCATTTTCCCTACCATTAACAAAGGCAGCTTTAGCATCGTATCGCCACAAGTGGTAAATGGTACTGCGCTGATGGCAGATATAAGTGATATGAACGGACGCCGGATAAAACAAATACGGCTTTCCAACGGTGCAACTGCTGTAGACATCTCCGGCAATGCCCGTGGCATGTATTTGGTTCGGCTGATGGATGCCAAAACCGGCAAGCTATTACGAACGGAAAAAATAATGATTCAGTAAGCAGCATACATGCTTATGAGGAATAGCCTGCGGCAATTGTCGCGGGCTATTTTTTTGTAGCATGGATAAGCCCACTACCTTCGGCGGCCTATATGAAGAAGGCTCTTCTACAATTACATGCTGCTGTTTTCCTTTTTGGATTTACGGGCATATTGGGTCGCCTTATCAGCCTTAATGAAGGTATGCTGGTGTGGTGGCGCATGGGGCTAACCGTTATTACGCTTTTGGTGCTGCGCTGGTGGCGAAAAGAGTATGAAAGAATTGCCTGGCGCGATATGCTGCAAATGGCAGGGGCAGGCACTTTACTGGCGTTGCATTGGGTAGCTTTTTACGGCAGTATAAAAGTGGCCAATGTATCCATAGCCCTCACTTGTATGGCGGCAAGCGGCATATTTACCGCGCTGCTGGAGCCGTTTGCTTTTAAAAAGCGACTCGATGTGCGCGAACTGCTGTTAGGCGTGATGGCGCTTACGGGTATCGGTCTCATTTTCCATTTCAACCCCAATTACAAACTTGGTATCATACTTGGACTTGTATCGGTAGTACTGGTGGTTATATTTTCCATGTTCAATAAAAAGCTGGTTAATCGCTTTAGCGCCAAAACCGTGGCTTTGTATGAATTAGGCGGTGGCTGGCTGGCATGGACTTTCTTGCTACCTCTTTACGTGCATTTTATAAACACACCAAGATTGCTACCCACAAGCATGGATTGGCTTTGGCTGATTATAATGGCATGGTTTTGTACGGTGCTGGCGGTAAATCTTAGTCTGCAATCGCTCAGGCATATCAGCGTATTTACCCAAAACCTCAGTTTCAACCTTGAGCCGGTTTATGGCATTGCATTGGCCTTTATTATTTTCAAAGAAAACCAGGAACTATCACCGGGATTTTATGCCGGCCTCGCCCTCATTTTTGGAGCAGTAATATGGCAAATGTTTCGCATTACACGACCGGGTAAAATTTAAGGTTCATCCCTATCCGCATCTTCTTCTTCCGTGTCAAAATCTGTAGTTGTTGCAAGTGTTTTGGTGGCTTTTGCCCCCAACAGCTTTATATCATTGGCGCGCTTAAGTACATTGCCTTTTCCGCTTCGCAATTGATTATCGGCGGTGGCAAAGCTTGCCTGTGCCTGCTGCAACTTCTTGCCTATCTCGTCAAAGCTTTGTACAAATCCATGAAACTTATCGTAAAGCGCACCGGCTTTTAAGGCAATTGCTTCGGCATTGCGATTTACATTGTCCTGCCGCCACAATTCGTGTATCAGTTTTATGCCACTTACCAATAGCGTGGGGCTTACCAGCAATATTTTTTTATCAAAGGCATATTGCCACAATTGTCCATCCTGCTGCATGGCGGTTATAAATGCGCCTTCAACAGGGATAAACATAAACACATAATCCAGCACACCCGATACGGTGTCGTATCGTTTGCCTGCAAGCCCATCAATATGTTGCCGCATCGAACGCAACATCAGTTGGGCCGCCGTTGCATCATCTCCGTCGGCTTCAGTAAGTTGTTTGTAATGCACCAGGCTCACTTTGCTATCAATAACCACAAACCGGCTATCCGGATAGCGAACGATACAGTCGGGTCTGATGGTTTGCCCATCGGCATTGATTGTAGTTTGCTGCACTGTGTAATGGACATCCTTTTGCAGACCCACATATTGCAAAATTGTTTCCAGAATCACCTCCCCCCAATCGCCTTGTTGCTTTACATTGGTGCTTAAGGCTTTGGTTAGGTTATTGGCCTGTTCGCTCAATCGCTTATTCAGTTCGGCCATTAATTTTACTTCTGCCTGCAGGCCACTTCTATGGCCGCGCTCATCTTTCAGACCATCAGTTATTTCCTTTTTAAAGCTGTCGAGATTTTGCCGAAGTGGTGTCAGCAAATCGTTGAGTTTGGTTTCCTGCTGTTGGTTGAACTGTTGTGCTTTATGGCTTAGGACATTATCTGCCAACAATGAAAATTCCTTTTTCATTTGTGCCGCAAATGCATCCATGGTTTGCTGCTGACTGGCTAGCTTTTCGGTAATGGCTTCATGCTGACTTTTCCAATGTGTAGCCTGCTGAACCTGCTGTTGCCATTGCAAGCGCAGTTGCTCGGCAGCAGTCTTTGCCTCCTGCAACTCGGTTTCAGCCTTTTCAATATTTCTGCCAAGATTTTCAATTTCAGCACGCCTTCGCGAGTGGTCGTTATTTAATACAATAAACTCACGTCTTTTGGCATCAAGTTCATCCTTTTGTCGGTTAAGTTCGGCTTCTGCTTTTTGCAATAAGCCTATGGCTTGTTCGTGGCGTGTTTCGGCAGCCCGAAGGTTTTCTTTTTGCGCATAAAGTTCCGCCTGCAAGTCGTCAAAAGCCCGCCTGGCTACCGTTTTGCTCCTAAACGTGAGCCGCGTAATGTATGCGCTTAACAAACCTGCAAACACTACTGCGGCAACTGTTATAAGTATCCAATCTTGTTCCATAATACTAGTAAACGCAAAGTAGGCAGGCCTATTTCAGCAGCAACACTAAGTGGATAAAAACCAATTGGTTATGATTGCAATACGCTCCATTAAGTGCTCTTACCCCCCAATATTAATTTTTTTAACAAAAGGGGAAATTCTTCCCAATTGATCCTATAAGATATTGATTTTCAATTTTTTACACCAAAAAAGGCTCAACAATACTAGCCCAAAAGAGGCAGGCATTACCTGTTACTAAGCCTTTTTGCAAGCATTTAGCGTGGTTTCTGGCTTTTGGCCTCAACTTTGCAGTCCTTTAATCGCAGCCACGCAGATAAGGAGTAACGGTTATCGCAGAAGCAAGCAGGTGATCGGACAGGCTGCAACACGAGTTAGGATTTTGGGCTTAAACTACATGCCCTGCAAACAGAAAGGATAAGGTGACAAAAACGCTTCAGGCACTGAATGCCAAAGCTATTATTCACGAAATCAATCGGACATGATGAATTTGATTTTCGCCCTTTTGCTGGCATTGTCAGGCAGCATAAACAATATTGACAACCACACCCTTACCAATCAGGACACAACCGACACCACGGACAAAATCACCAAGAGTTTTGGCCATAGTTATATTGACACTTACTGGCCAATTGCTGATTCGCTCGGAGCCGCATATGGCATACCAGCAGAAGTAATACTCAGTGTTGCTGTAATAGAGAGCGGATACGGCAGCAGTCGTAACAGTAAATTGCTGAACAATCATTTTGGCATAGTTGGTAAAAACAATCTCAAAAAATCGCACGGCATCAAAAGTGCCTATAAGCAATACACCGATGTTGAGGATAGCTACGCGGATTTTTGCGGATTGGTTAGCCGAAAAAAGTTTTACCCCAATATGAAGGGGAATGACAATGCCACTGCGTGGGTAACAGCCATCAGTAAGGCAGGCTACAGCACGCAACCCACCGCATGGCGTGGTAAGGTTAACAGTGCTTTGAAAAAATATTTCCTGTAACAAGCCGTTATATTTGATCCGCCGGAAAGAAAATCGCAGGCGGGTTAGCTATGGCTGATAAAAAGGTTAATGAAGGAAGGCTGGTCTTAGGATTCAGCCTTTTTCTATTGGTTGTACTTACGTCCCTATCCTTTCTGCCTACTGATTTCTCTATTGGCAGCTTTCAGGCCCGCCCCATTGATTTTTTAAGCGATATAAGACAGGCAGATAGCGCAAACTCAGCGCAAACTCAGGACGATAGAAATGATGAAAATAAAGTAGTTGGGTCTGCTAAACCGGAAATCCGCACACTGCCCGATTTTCTTCGATACACGGGTATTATTAATTACAATATTTCAGAGCCCCAAACCTTACCAAATTTTTCAAAAGCGGTGGCCGACCTGCAAGGCGGCAAGCGAAAAAAGGTTCGTATCGCCCACATAGGGGACAGTTTTTTAGAAGGTGATATTGTAACGATCGACCTTCGGAGCATGCTACAGCAACGCTTTGGAGGCAGAGGTATTGGATACGTGCCAGTTACTAGTGTTATTGCAGGATTCAGAACCAATGTCAACCATTCTTTTTCGGGTTGGAAAGACGAACATTTTAAAAACGCTGAGGACAGGCACCAATTGTTTCTTTCAGGACACAGGTTTGCATCGGCAGGCAACGCTACTATAACCTACAGCGGTACAAAAGACAGTCTGTACAGTAGATTTAATGAAGTATATGCCTTATATAATGGCCATAATCAGGGAAATTTCCTTGTTAACGGAAAATCGGTTCCATACCTCAACGCCACTGGAATTGTACGACAAAAAATAGCAGACAGTGCCGATATGATACGGATTGCCGTTAGCGGCAGCCAAACCTGGTACGGCGTAAGTATGGAATCTGATTCGGGTGTATTTGTAGACAACTACAATTTTCGGGGTATAGATGGCAATGAGTACCGGCATATTGATGAAAGTTGGTACAGTGCCATAAATGAAACGTCGAACTATGACCTCATTATTCTTCAGTTTGGTGCCAACTTGCTGTGGAGACCCAACAGCACAAACTTCAAATATTATGAAGGCCCGATGATTGAGGCTGTTGCAAAAATAAAACGCAGTTTCCCACAGGCAGATATTTTAATTGTAACCACCGCTGATAAAGCCTTTCGTTACGGAGGTCAATACCAAACAGCGAAGGGGATAGCACCGTTGCTGCAGATACAGCATACCATTGCCGATAGCACCAAAGTACATTTCTGGAATCTGTATGAAGCTATGGGCGGGGCAGGCAGCATACAACAATGGGTGGAACAAAAGCCACCCTTAGCCAACAAAGATTACACACATGTAAATTTTGCCGGTGGCAAAAAACTGGCAACGCTGCTTTACCAAGCCATAATGAATGCTATTGACTCCAATAGCCGGCAAGATATCAGCCATGTAAACCAACAACCATAAAATTCATCCTTTCCATTGAACCATCTGCTTACTTCTGCTATTGATTGGACACTTCTTGGCAAGCAGTTGCTGTATGATCCACAAAATCCATTGCTATTTCAGTCAGGATTTTTCGTTTACTTTTTTATTGTCTTTTCTATTCTGTTTTACATCAACAGAAACCGGCCCACAACGCGGATGGCCATTTTTAGTTTGTTTTCCCTATACTTCTTTTATAAAGCTTCGGGCTGGTTTGTAATATTAGTGATACTGGCCGCTATAGCAGATTGGTTGCTTAGCAATGCCATCTACCGGTCTAACAAAAAAAGTAATAAAAAGCTATTGTTGATTATATCAGTGATATTCAATCTTGGTATGCTTTTCTATTTTAAGTACACCAACTTTTTTATTGCCTTATGGAACGATTGGAGCAGTCAGCATATCAATCCACTTAACCTTATTCTGCCAATAGGTATTTCGTTTTACACCTTTGAAAATCTGAGCTATACGATTGATGTATATCGCGGCGAATTCAAGCCGGTAAAGCGATTTGTAGATTACCTTTTTTTCCTCTCCTTTTTTCCAAAGCTTGTGATGGGTCCTATTGTGCGGGCAGCCGATTTTATTCCGCAGATTTATAAACCCTACACGCTTTCGCAACAACAGTTTGCCCGGGGCTTTTACCTGATTTTTACGGGCTTGTTTAAAAAAGTGGTTATAAGTGATTACCTGCAAACCAATTATGTATACCGGGTATTTGAAGATCCCGATGCTCTCAGCCGGCTAACCGGCGCCGAATGTTTACTTGGCGTGTATTGCTATGCCATGGTTATCTATTGCGACTTTAGCGGATACAGCGATATTGCCATTGGTATTGCCCGGTGGTTTGGCTTTGATGTAAACATTAATTTCTTATCGCCCTATCAGAGTAAAAGCATTACCGAGTTTTGGCGGCGATGGCATATATCACTGAGTAGCTGGCTGCGCGATTATTTGTATATCCCACTAGGTGGCAATCGCAAAGGGAAGTTTCGCACCTACATTAATCTCATGATTACCATGCTATTGGGAGGCTTCTGGCATGGTGCTTCGTGGAATTTTATCATTTGGGGAGGTATTCATGGTGCCATTCTTGGCATCGAAAGACTTTTTGGAGTAACGGGCAGTAGCAGGCAAAAGGCACCAATTTGGCAAAAGGCCATCTGGTTATTTGTCACCTTTCATCTGGTATGTTTTGGCTGGATATTCTTTAAAGCCGCAACCTTACAGGATGCTACAACGATACTCTCACTCATAACTACCAACTTTCATGCGGAACTGATACCGGAATTGATTGATGGCTACCTGCCGGTATGCGCCATGTTGCTGATGGCTTTGCTGCTGCATGCATTACCTGATAATATAACCACTATTTTTTCAGAAAAACTTTCCCGTATTCCTGCTCCTGCTTACCTGGCTATTGGTTTTATTTTCATCTGGATATTTATTCAGGCGAAAACAGCAGAACAAGTATTACCGATTTACCTTCAGTTCTAAGTAGCAATATGCAGTTTGATGACTTGCTCAATAAAATTCGAAAATCAATTGCTAACTAATTCATCCCGAAAGTTCTCGTTGGCGAAAGCTATAACGACAATGCGATCGTAACATTATAGCCATTTACCGGTATAGCTCTCCTTGCATTGTGGCAAACCTTCGGGTAAGCCCGCATACACTAAACTTCCTCCGCCATCGCCGGCTTCGGGGCCAAGGTCAATCACCCAATCTGCATGGCGGATTACATCAGTATTATGCTCAATGACAATTAAACTGTGGCCTTGCGCCTGCAAAGCCCAAAAAGAATTCAGTAGCTTTTGAATATCATGAAAGTGTAGGCCCGTTGTTGGCTCGTCAAAAATAAAAAGGATATGACCGGCATTACCGCCCTTGCCTAAGAAGCTTGCCAACTTTACCCGTTGCGCTTCGCCACCACTTAATGTATCGCTGCTTTGTCCAAGCTTTACATAGCCAAGCCCCACATCCTGTAAAGGTTTAATTGCATTGACTATGGCTTTGCCCGCGGTGCCGGTATCCTTGTGTCCAAAGAATGCCATGGCTTCATCTACACTCATTTCAAGCACATCAAAAATGCTGCTTTCTCTAAACGTCACCTCAAGCACTTCATCTTTAAACCGCTTGCCTTTGCAAACATCACAGGTAAGATGTACATCTGCCAGAAACTGCATTTCCACTAACTGTTCGCCTTCGCCTTTGCACGCATCACACCTGCCACCATCTACATTAAAACTAAAATGCCGCGGCTGAAACCCTCTGATTTTACTGAGCGGCTGGCTGGCATACAAATCTCTTACCGCGTCCCATGCTTTTATATACGTAACAGGATTACTTCTGCTGCTTTTGCCAATAGGGTTTTGGTCAATCATTTCAATGTGCGATATCTTATCTATATCGCCGCTTAATTTCTGATGTGCTCCAACTTTATCAGCGTATTCGCCTTTTATTTTTTGCAAAGCAGGATATAGTATTTGCTTCACCAATGTGGTTTTGCCGCTGCCGCTTACACCCGTCACTACCACAAGTTGCTCTAAAGGAAAAGTTACGTCAATACGCTTCAGGTTATTTTGCCTTGCACCGTGTACCGTAATGCTGCGCTTCCAGGCCTTTGCCTTATGTGGCTTCTGAATGCTCATTTTGCCGGTTAGGTACTGCGCAGTAAGGCTTTCCTTATTTTTTATAAGGGTGCTATAATTGCCGGCAGCTACCACTGTACCCCCAAGGTGACTTGCCAATGGCCCCATATCAATAATATGGTCGGCCTGACGCATCATCATTTCATCGTGCTCCACCACCACGACCGTATTTCCTAAATCACGCAAGTTTTTCAATACTGTAATCAGTTGTGCAGTATCGCGTGGATGCAAACCAATACTCGGTTCATCAAGAATGTATAAACTGTCGGTAAGATTGCTGCCCAGCGAACGGGTAAGTTGAATGCGTTGACTTTCACCGCCACTCAGGCTATTGGCTAACCGGTTAAGTGTGAGATAGCCGAGCCCAACATCAACCATCGTTTGCAGGCGAAGTCTAATTTCAGTGAGTACTCTCTTGCCAATTTCAACGTCGTGTTTGCTGAGTTTGAGCGCATGTATCCAGGCAAGCAAATCACGCACGGGCATTTGACTAAGTTCTCCAATATGCCGGCCTCCTACCTGCACATAGAGGGCTTCGGGCCGAAGGCGATTGCCCTTGCAGGCATGGCAGGCTGTGCGTCCTCGATACCGGCTAAGTAATACCCGGTATTGCACTTTGTACAAATTCTGTTCTACTTCAGCAAAAAAATCATTGATACCGCCAAAGAATTGATTGCCTTCCCACAATAATCTGTATTGGGCGTCTGTCAGGTCTTCTACAGGCTTATGAATAGGAAAAGAAAATTTACCGGCGTTTTTAATTAATTGCTGATTCCAAATGCTAAGTTTTTCACCTCGCCATGGGGCAATGGCTCCTTCGTATACACTCAGTCGTTTATCCGGTATTACTAAATCTGCATCAATGCCTAGTACTTGTCCGAAGCCTTCGCACACGGGACATGCACCATATGGGTTATTGAAGGAAAACAGATTTGGCGAGGGTTCCTCAAACCGAATTCCATCCAGCTCGAAACG
This sequence comes from Chitinophagaceae bacterium, assembly GCA_024643625.1. GTDB lineage: Bacteria > Bacteroidota > Bacteroidia > Chitinophagales > Chitinophagaceae > Phnomibacter. The sequence continues at coordinate 19,842 of JAHEMO010000006.1, read as the reverse complement.
ATTGGAAAAGTGAATCGTTTTTTTTCCATCTACCAACAAAATACATTCTCCTTCTCCTTCATAAAATGCTGTATCAATGCTATCGGAAATTCGGTGTCGGTCGTCCTCGTCAAATGTGCGCACTACTAATCTGTCTACCAGAATGAAAGCATCATCTTGTCTGGAATTTTCCAATTGTGCAAGTTGCGTTTTGTCTTCCACAATATCTTCAATCGTCAGGGTTTCCTTGTTTACATAAAGGCGGCTAAACCCCTTTTGCATGAGGATGCCCAACTCCTCCAGCACTTTGCGCCTTTCATGCTTTTTAAAAGGTACCAGCAAAAGCAACCTGCTACCTTCCGGCTGCTTTTCAATGGCAGCAAGCACATCCGTAACATCCTGCTTTTTCACCTCACGGCCACTATCCGGCGAAAAGGTATGACCAATGCGTGCATACATTAATCGCAGATAGTCATAAATTTCGGTCATACTACCCACGGTGCTGCGTGGTGTGCGCGTTGTAACTTTTTGCTCAATAGCAATGGCAGGGCAAAGGCCTTTTATATAATCTACATCGGGCTTCACCATGCGCTGCATAAACTGACGTGCATAGGCACTCAGGCTTTCTGCGTACTTGCGTTGGCCTTCGGCAAAAAGGGTATCGATAGTGAGAGATGATTTACCCGATCCGCTTACGCCGGTAACCACCACGAGGCTGCGTCGCGGAATAGCCACATCAACATTTTTAAGATTATGCGTACGGGCACCTTTTATAAAAATGCTGTCATCAACAGGCTTTTTTGCATTGGTGCGTGGCTTGGCGGCAGATGTATTTGTTGGCATGGAGGAATGCAAGATAATGAAGCGGTCGTTCCAAATTCAAGCAGTAAAATGATCGCTTCTTTTACCAAACAGCACTGGTCAAAGAATGTTTTCACATATTTTTTTTCACAAAAAATGTGTTGTGGGAGCAACTTATTACCTAATTTGCTGTCATAAATCAATTAAAACAGTTCGCTTATTGCATTATTTCTACCCCTAATGGTTCTGCAAAGACCAATTACTTACAAACTAAAAACGGGTAATAATGCACTGCTATCAACACCTTTCGGAAAGCGAACTGGTATTTGCGTTCAAATCCGGCGATCTTAAGGCACTGGAATTCCTTATTGAAAAACATAAGGACAGAATATATACTTCTATTTATTTTTTGGTTAAGGACAAATACCTTGCCGAAGATTTATTTCAAGATGTATTCATAAAAATTATTGATACCATCAGGGCCGACCGGTACAACGATGAAGGCAAATTTTTGAGTTGGGCGCTGCGAATAGCGCACAACCTATGTGTCGATCATTTTCGTAGAATAAAGCGCCGCCCAACGGTGACCAGCAGCGAAGGCCGCGATATATTTGATTGGCTCAATTTATCGGATGCAAGTCCAGAAACACAAATGATGCGTGGGCAAAGCCACGACCGGGTGCGCCGTATGCTAGACCTGCTTCCGGAGGAACAGCGAGAAGTAATTGTGCTGCGCCACTATGGCGATCTAAGCTTTAAGGAGATTGCGCAACTTACCCATTGCAGTATCAATACAGCGCTCGGTCGCATGCGCTATGGCCTTATCAATTTGCGTAAAATGATGAAGGAAAAGCAGATTGCGCTGTAAGATTTTCTTTCGGGTTAGTGTAGTATCTTAAGACTCTGCAAAATTGCACCTGTTTTCAGTCATTGTGTATAAAAATACACTTCACAATCGTTTGCAGAAAGATTAGGGAAATTTACATTTACGACGTTGTTATGAAGAATGGCATTAATACTGAATTACCTTCTTGTCATGCTGTATTTCCAACTGCTTCCGGCTTTAACGATTACTTGCCATTGCCAATAGTAATGCGGTAGGCTAATACAGCGTGACAAACTAATTATACCATCAATAGCCCGCGATATGCGGGTTATTTTTTTGCCCAATAGCCTATAGAATAACGAGACTCCGCGCAGCAAAATTTAATCGTGGGCATGCCCGCTTTCATCCCACTCCAGCAATTCGCCGCAATGCGGACAGCGATGGGTATCCATAAGTCTTTTTCGCCTAAACTCCTCCTGAAAACCCGCTGATAGTATACCTGCAGGCAACGCAAAAAAAGCAACACCGGCAAGTATAAGCAGGGAAGTGAGTGACTTGCCAAGCGTTGTCATGGGTACAATATCACCATACCCTGTGGTGGTAAGTGTAACCACAGCCCACCAAAGCGTAGCCGGTATGCTGCTAAAATTTTCCTTACTAACAGGGTGTCGGTTTTCTGCAAAAAATACGAGGCAGGCCGTAATCACAATGAGAAAGGACGCCAACACAAGGCTGAGCAACAATTCCTTGTATCTCCGTTTAAAAACATTGCCGATAATAGTTGCCGATTTTGTGTATGCCGTAAGCCTGAATATGCGCAACACCCTGAAAAAGCGCAGCAATAAAACTTCACGCAAATCAATTCCGGAATCGAAAATGAGATAAATGAAAAAGGGGAAAATCGCTATCAGGTCAATAAGTGCGGCAGGAGATACCATGTATTTGAGCCTGCCGCCAACGTGATTGCGATACCTGGGATCAACATTTATACTCCACAAACGCAGCAGATATTCAACGCTGAAAATAATAACCGATACAAGATCGAAGTAGTAGAAAAATGTTTTGTATTGGTCGCTGATAGGTTTTACTGTTTCCAGCATAACCGCCACTACATTTAATATAATGAGAATGATGATAAAGCCATTGATGACTTTATCCCAATACCTGTCACCTACGGCTCCGGGATTGAGTAGCCCGTACACTTTAGTCTTTACGCGTTGATAAACACTCATAATAGTTGTGGCTAAAAATAAATGAAAAATCCCCCCAAAGAGGAGGGATTTCAATATCGTGATTCCGGAGGGCAGTCTGAAGCTGCCGGTTAAGCTAAGGCTTTACCTTTCCGAACAAGGCTTTTACTTTATCGAGGTGGGCAATAAAGGCTCCAATGTTGCTATCGTAGCCATAGCCCTCGGTCGTTAGCAGCTTGCCGTTTGTATCAGTAAACACATAGTACGGCTGCGCATTATTATTGGTCAGTGTTACTTCAAAATCAAGGTTTTTGTCGCCCATGCGCTTCAGCACGCTGCCATCAAAAGTACTGGTCACCCATTCTGTTTCGGGCAACTCCAGTTTGTCGTCTACATAAAGCGATACCACCACAAAATCATTTTGCAACCGTTTCATCACCTCAGCATCGCTCAGCACTTCCTTCTCCATTTTACGACAGTTAGCGCAGCTATGTCCCGTAAAATCAATCATTAATGGTTTATTCAATTGCCTGGATGCGGCAAGTGCCTCATCATAATCAAAAAAAGTTTCCACGCCGGGTATTTCACTTTCAAGCAGGTCGGTGTATTTTTTGGGTGCTATGCCTGCGGTATAGGCTGATGTTTCAGCTACCCCCTGGCCATTTCCGGCACTCGCATTAAGTTTAAAGTCCTGGGTTTTCATTTCGGGCACCCATGCGCTGATTCCGTTGAGCGGAGCTCCCCATAATCCCGGTATCATATACACCGCAAATGCAAGGGTGCCTATGGCAAAAAATAAACGTGTTACCGTTAAATAAGGCTTCCCATAATCATTCAGTGGTAAATCATCATCGTGATGAAATTTAAGCTTACCCAATAAATACAAGCCCATTAATCCGAAAATTACAATCCACAGACTCAGGTACACTTCTCTATCAAGAATACCCCAGTGGTAAGCAAGATCGGCACTGCTTAAAAACTTAAGCGCCAAAGCAAGTTCTATAAACCCTAAACTCACCTTTACCGTATTGAGCCAGCTTCCGCTTTTACCCATATTGTTGAGCAGCGATGGAAAAACTGTGAAGATGGCAAAGGGCAAGGCCAGCGCCAGCGAGAAACCAAAGAAGCCTACCAGGGGAGCCCAATAACTGCCCTGCGCAATCCGCACCGTGAGGCCACCAATAAACGGCACCGTGCAGCTAAACGATACGATAACCAGCGTAAGCGCCAGAAAGAATATGCCGGAATAACTATTGAGACCGGCTTTGCTGTCAATTTTATTACTCCAGCTGGCCGGTAATGTAATTTCAAAGGCACCCAAAAAACTAATGCCAAATACCATAAAGAGTACAAATACTGCAATGTTGAAGATGGCCGAACTAGCCATAGCATTCAAAGCTCCCTTGCCAAAAAATACAGTAAGCAAAAAGCCTAGCAAAGTAAAAATGCCCATGATGGAAAAAGAATATACCAATGCATTTCTAATACCCTGCCTGCGTGTTTTGCTTCGCTTGGTAAAAAAGCTAACGGTTACCGGTACCATGGCATAAATACAAGGCATAATAAAAGCGCCAAATCCAGCCAGCAAACCGTCGCGAAAAATAGCCCACAACGAAAGCTCCTTTTCTTCAGTATCGCTGCCATTATCATTTGTCGGTGCTGTACCGGTTTCGTCGGGCTTTTGCATGCCACCTACCGAAACGGAAAAACTTTCTTCTCCATTAGGAAACTCATCCGCCTTCTTACCCAACCATGTAAAGGATCCGCTTATTTTTTCAGGTGGATTAATTGCATCAAAAGACACCGGATAGTAATAAGCCACGGAATCTTCGAATACCCGAAATGTTCCAGTGCCATTAACATCGTCTGATGGCTGAAGCAGATTTCCCTTTTCAATAATGGTATCGGCCACCCGCCTTTGTGCAACACCATTTTCAGCAAGTTGCAGGCTGCTTACAAAGGGGTCGTCGGCACCTCTTGCTTTGGCACTAAACAATTGAAGACCATCGGCGAGCAACGCTTTTACAATGACATAGCCTGTACTATCGCTGGTACGCTCAAAGCTGTATGTAAACGATGCAGGCGCTTTATCCTGCGCCTGAGCAATACCTGCCACACAAAGCAGGCAAAGCAAGGCCAAAAGCAGCCGATGCTTCATAAGAAAATGTTTTGACTATGATTAGGTGCCCGCTTTTTACTGCAGGGCTATTTTAAATTCTTTCGTGGTGGGTGGCAGGCATTGCTTGTCGTCGCAGGCCATAAATTCTACTTCGCCACTATAGGTTGTTTTCACCGGCGATTTAAGTTTAATCACCTGTACAAAATCTACCTTGCCCTCATAAAATTTCACCATTTCTCCAGTGCTTGGATCTTTCATAGAAACTGGTTTCCCATTGACCTTAATCTTACCCGACGCCGCGCCCAAAGGATTGTTTTTAAGCGCAATAGTTGTGGCTACACCTATGTCGGCACTATGATCAATGGTATATATATGCCAGCCATGATCAATACTTGCCGTCATATGCAGTTCGTAGGTGGTAGCATCAATTTTTTTGGCATTAAAACTCCACAATACGGGAGTCTTTATTTGGGCAGATGCACCAAGCATTATGAAACTAACGGCAAGAAGTACAGTAATTTTTTTCATGGCCAGTTGTAGGTTTTATCCCTTTTGCGATTGCAAGTTTACCACACCATCTGCAAGCATTATGTTACCAACCCGACATATTGGACGAATTACAATAATATTTTGACGAATGCCGAAAGCCCTAAACAGCTTGTTAACGGCAGCAGCAGCATCAAAGGGCCATAACGACTTGCTTTTGGCCCAAAAGCCCTAACTGGTGAAAGACAGTGACGCCATCTGTATTACCCAGCGCAGGATGACAGGCACGCTCAGGATGCGGCATCATACCAAATACATTACCGCCAACATTACGTATGCCGGCAATATTGTTGGTAGCGCCATTGGGGTTGGCCTCATCCGTCATTTGGCCTTCAGCATCGCAATACCGGTAAATGACCTGCCCATTTTTCTCAATCGCTTCCAACTGCTGAGGCAGCGCAAAAAACCGGCCCTCACCATGGGCAATTGGAATTTTCAATGCATCGCCGCCATCCGGCTTCATGTAAATATTGCGGCAAATAAATTGCTGATTCTTGTTGCGCAATAATGCCCCCGGCAATAACCCACTTTCGCAAAGTATCTGAAAGCCGTTGCAAACGCCAAGCACTTTTCCTCCTTTTTCAGCAAAGGCTATCACACTTTGCATCATGGGACTAAACCGGGCAATAGCGCCACAGCGCAAATAATCGCCATAGCTGAAACCACCTGGCAATACAATGCAATCGCTGGTGCTAAAGTCACTCAGATCTTTGTCTTTATGCCAAAGCATAACAACCTCCTGACCAAGATTTTGCGTCAGGGCATCCTGCATATCTCTATCGCAATTAGAACCGGGAAAAACAACAATGCCAAACTTCATGAGAATGCTTTTTGAAGTACAGTTTTCGGAAGGGTCAAATATACGGCAAAGCCTATGGCACCTATATTTTTTGCATAAGGTGGGCCCATGACAATACAGCTATAACCAACACCCATAGCCAAAAAAGCAGGGTTTTCCAGAAAGCATTTTCGCCAAAAAAAATATTGGATATATACATGCCTGCCGGAAAACTAATAAATACCAGAGAAGCCATAAAATGGTGCTGTGGCCAAAACGCTGACGGCAACCACAACAATCCGCCGAGTAATAGCACATACCAGTTTTTGCGACTTTGGATGAGCATGCGATTAAGGTTTCGCCGCCAGCTATTGAGCGCAATCAGGCCCAGCAAAACATAGAAGCCTGCGAAGAGCCACCAATAGCCATTCCAGTTTTGCTGCACACCGGCTATGCCCCATTGCGGCAAAAGGAGCCGGGGCTGCCAATTATCGTTGATGTACATAAGCGACAGCACGATATATATAGGAATAAACAACGCTGCAACATATTGCAGCCATTCTTTGATACGAAAAGCTCTTAATTGACCAAGCATAACAAGACCCGACAGCGCAAGCCAGGCAAAGGAATGGTATAGCAGAAAGCCAACGCCCGCAATAAGGCCGGCATTAACCACCGCTGCCACAGGCTTATAGGTGGCGTACAGCCCAATACTATTCAGGAAAAAAAGCAGGTACAGCGGCAACATAAGCAATGCCGGAGATGGAGCTGCTACAGCAGGATGCATAATAAGTAACAGAAACATGCACAGTGCAGGAAGCAAACCACTTTTCGAAAACAGCCTTGCCTGCGTGGCCACAAATGATGCCAAAAAAATGCAGGCAAGCGTCCACAGCAACGCCAGAAGATTTAGGGCAAATGCACTAAAGGCCGGAACCAGCTTTTGGTAGAACCATGGCTCCAGAAAGCCCCCCGCTAACTTTTCGGGCACCGGCACCGCCATTCCTAAAAAAGGAACCCGCGCAGCTACCGCCACTATTATTAGCAGCGGTAATTGAAAGGTGTTTTTGTTGTTGAACAGGCCTACCATTTGCGCATTTTCGCGGCGAATATATCCGAAATGATTTGCAGCCCCGCCAGCAATTCAGTCAGGTGGTGTATTGGTATAAAAAAGACCTGTCGCTTAAAAATCTACACGGGTAAAACAGAGATAGTTGCGATACATAGCCGGAATAACTACCGACCTTGCAGCGATTTGTTTGGAAAACCGAGGTATAAAAGTATATCCGCGGTCAAGATTGCGCATAGTGGGGTTTCGAATTACCTGTCCTTCTGGGGTAATACTCTGGTAACTCAGCACTACTTCCCGCTTGGCATAGTCGTTGTAAATAAATTTAAGACCATCGCCGGTATTAATCATTTGATAGCTTACAAAAGTGTCGGCATCGTCATCAAACTGACTTTTACGAATGGTATTGGTCCAAAGAACTTTGCCACCACTATCAAACGCTAATGCCACTACATTGTCGGCATGGTATCGTGTACTTCTGTTGCCACCAAAATTGTTCCAACCCCAGGGGCTGCCATATAATCCGGCCCCACCAAAGCCACCCCAATAGGGATTCATCCAGGGCGAGTTCATAGAGTTTCCAAAATAATCCCAACGGTTAAGATTATTGCCGCGATTGCTTTCGTACAGTGCTTCTGCCGTTACCAAAAATGCGCCATCACTTCTGATAATAATATCGCGAATGAAGTAATCATTGAAGGCATTTTTTATGTTATTCTCTCCTCTTGCATCCTCTCTGAATTCACCACTTATCGGAATTATGTTTTGTACTGTCCATGCCATTTCATCTTTATCGAAAATAGCATTGGCAATGCCTGCAATGCTTGTGCGGCGGCCATCATAGTAAAATCCGGTGAAGAGATAACGGTTGTTGTAATTATCCATCCGAAGCTTCACTTCATCGAGCGTTATTTTATCAAACGAAATTTCACTTCGGGCAAATGAATCGGCTGCAGCAGGCTTAACCACAAGAAAAAACTGATTGATATTTTCCTGCGGGCCGCGTCTTTTACCCTGTCCAAAAACAAAATTTCCTTTATTGTCCAGATAAAAATCAGTGAGGAAATCGTTACGGTCGGGCATCGGCAAATCGAATACCGTTGTATGCAGCAAATTGAGACTGCTATCGAAAAGCATCGTCTTAAAAACAAAAGAGGTTTCGTCGCGGGTATTTATTTTAAAAAGCATGATTTTGCTTTTGTCTTCGCTCCGAAGAATCGAGTAAATCTTGCTCTTGGCATTACGCGCAAATGTGGTGTCCAACTCAATGGGCTTGGTTAATGGATTGCCACGATCGTCGAGTTTTACCACCATTTCTGAAACAATACCTTTATCGCCATACTGATAAAAAATATAGCTGCTTGTGGGGTAGGCAAGCACATTAGCTTCCATTACGTTGTTGGGCATAAAGTCAAGCTCCACATCGCGCAGCAGTTTCATTTGCTCATCGTATACGGAAACATAGCTCCGCTGTTTGGTGTTTTTGAAAATCAGCGTTTCGTTGTGGTACTGGCCGATAATGTCGAAATTGAGAGTCTTAAGTTCTTCCTTTTGCGGAGCGGAATAGAAAACCTCCTGCGCCCGCAATCCGACAGCAAAAGTCAATAACAGCGCAAGAAAAGCGCTCCCGTAAATAACAGATCGTGAATATCGCTTGGCCATATATTTTTTATTATGCAATGCCGTTATGGCAATATGCTCAAAGTTCCCGTTATGTTGTTGTTTTCCTCCTAATATATGATTAAAATCTAGCGCACATATACCTCTTTTCGCAAAAACCCAACAAGTGTAAACCATTGCGAAAACATGACATAGCGTCCTTTTATTTCTTTGCCGGTAACCGCGTAGCCCAACCAAATGAGTAAAGACACGCAAAATTTGAACACAAATTCCACAAGCTTCATGGGCACGGCCATTGGATTACCGGTTTTTCTAATCCTGACCTTTTCTTCGTTTCCGGTTTTCAAATACAAGGTTTTCAGGTAATCAAAACTTAGGCGGCGGGCCGGTATATTATGGTGTACCACCGCATGCGGCAGGTAATAAATATTGGGGTTTATCTTCTTTACTTCGAGGTAAATGTGCTTGTCGTCACTGCGAAAAGCAAGATCAGTATCAAAGCCCCCCGCCTGCATCATTAATGCTTTACGGTAGGCCATATTGCAACCAATGGGATACTTCATCCGGCCTTTGTACAGCCTTGTTTCACCGCCAAATTCGCAGCGGGCCACGTAGCCATTGAGCCAATCGCTCATCCACTCCGGCTTGGGCTTTTCCGAATATTTGGGAATAATAGTACCCCCGGCCGCTGCACCGTCAGTATGCATCGCAAAAAACTGCTCGTAGGCTAAAAGAAGACCTGCATCGGCTTCGGCATCATCGTCCAGAAAAACAATAATTTCCCCAAGCGCTTCCTCCACGGCCCGCTGCCTGGCAAAACTTACTCCTTTTCGCTCCTCAAAAAAGTAGCGAAACTTTTTGCTGAGATCCCTGCTGAGAAAGGTTTTCACTTTCTCATCTGTACTATCGGTGCTGTTGTTGTTTACTACTAATACCTCAAACTTGTGTGCAGAAAGCGTCTGCTGCTCCAAATGCTCCAAACAGGCGATGATATAAGGATCGCGGTTATACGTGCAAATGGCAACAGAAATAATTGGCATGATTACAATATTATGACCGGTTCATTAACCTTCCGGTCCACTTCACCCATAAAGTATTTATTTCCTCGCTCAACTTAAGCTTAAGCACTATCAGTGCAAATAATACACCAAAAAGTAAACTGCGCATAATGCCGTCCACATAAATATTCTGCATAAAGGGTATGAGCCAAACCAACGCAATAAGCCCGATACCCAAAACCAGCAACAGCATATTGCGCCAGGTAAAGGGCTGCAATCCAAATTTGAGGTAAAGGAAGGCAAACCGCAACCCGTTGTACAGCAGCATGGCAAATAAATTGGCAATGGCGGCACCCATCATACCATATTCCCGAATAAGAAAGAAATTAAGCGGTATGCCCAGCACGGAATAAATAAGGGTAGATGCAAAATCGAAACGCCACCAGGAGCTAAGCTGAATAATAGATGCATTAAGGCCTGTTCCCAAATTAATCCATCGCGAGATAATGAGTATAAACAAAGGCCATGCCATTACTGCAAATTCCTGCGGCAAAAAGCGGGTGATGTTGGGTATATTAATCACAATAAGTCCACCCAGTCCAACTGCTCCAATCAATAGATTGATGCAACTTTTGCGATAAATACTTTGCAGACCTGCCATATTTTTCGCTCGCCAATACTCACTTATTAGTGGCACACTGCTCGATTGCATGCTACGCATAGGTACTTCCAACACCTGCGAAAAGTATTGTGCCAGAGCATAAATACCAGCCTGACTAAAGTTGTACAAACCCGCTAGAAATAAAGTATCGCATACCACAAAAGCGATATTGCTGATGGCGGTAAGAAAAACAAATCCACCCAACGAAAACATTTTTGCACCTAAGCGACGCGTAACCTGTGAACGCCTGAAGGTAAATCTGAAACCATCCCAACCCCGAAGCGTGATAAACAGTATAATAACAGCCGGCAGGTACACAAATGCAAACAGCCACATGAACACATTGAATCCGTACAGCTGTAGTCCAAACCCAACAAGCATAAGGGTGGTAAGTACCCTGAACAGAAATTCTTTAAGGAAATTTGCCAACACCGTTTTGCCTGCAAACCAGGAAAAAATTTCGAGGTACATAAACATGCCCTGCAGCACAATAAAGACGAGCAATGCAAAAAAGTAAGGCTCAAAAAGAGCCGATTTGCGACCATACTGCTCCACCAAAAAAGGCCGTGCCCAAAAGGCCAGCAATAAGGTTATCATCATGCCCAGGCCAAATACAGTAAGGGTTCGGGCCGGCAAATCGTTTTGGCCAGGCGCGGTATACCTGCGGTAAAACGGTAAAAACTTAGCTACAACAGCATTGGTACCCAACAAAGAAAAACTTGCCAGCAACACGGCCAGTTCGGTAATCACACGCGTTAGTCCCCATTCTTCCGTGGTGAGAATTACAGGCTGCAGCACAATAAGATTGATCGCTCCAAAACCAAAACCGGCCAACGTAACTATGGTGCTGAGGATGGATTGACGTTGGATAGATAACTGCGACATTCGGCTGCAAAGATGTAGGATATTGGGGTTTGGTAGGTAAGGACTTCACCCCGTGTCAGGTATTAGGCATTTGCCGAAGTACGCTAGCTAGTGCATGCCACACAATTTGCATTGAAACGATTTGCATAACAATCAGGCCATACGAAAGCGCCAATAATTATATAGCATAGCTATCTTGGAAATTACGCCAACCTGCAAATACGACGCTCGTATGCCAGACTGCGATTGCATCATGCGCAATACAGCGGCCGGAATAGCGGATTGCGGTATCAACCGGTTAAGATCGCCTGCCTTCCGCACACCGGTATTGCGTAATAGCCGCCAAAAGAAATCGTATACCCGTATATCACGCAATGCCGTATCACCAACCTTGTGCAGCAACATTATATTTTCGCGCAGCTGAATATCCTTATCCTCCAAACATGCATTGGTAATTTGTTCGTCGTGTACACCAATAGTTACCAGATGCTCAGGCAATAACAGGCCGTCACCGGTCTTCAGCAGACGTATATAAAAATCTATGTCTACCAACCACTTGAAGCTTTCATCATATTGCTCATTACCCTTCCTGAAAATTACATTGCTGGGGGGGCCTATTTCATTGCTAAACAATAACAAGGTTGGTTTTGCATTAATTTCTTCAACTGACAAGCCTGCGGTACTAATACGGTACGCCTGTGCATCATAAGCTGCCTTTGCATAGTAATGGCAATACACAAAACGCGCATCGGGCCACTTGTCCAGCGCCGACACCATTTGTTGCAGGCTATTGGTAGTGGATAGCCAATCATCCTGATGAAGCAGATAAATCAAATCACCCTTTGCCCTGCCTAAAGCAGCATTCCAGTTGGCAGGGCTACCTTTTGGGCTCACGTGCTTCTCGTAGGTTATGGGCAAGCTACCTAGCCATTGACCAACCACATGCTTTACATCATCGGTATTAGAATCGTCGGTAATGATGATCTCAAAATTTCGATAGGTTTGCACGCTAATAGATGTAAGGCATCTCTCCAGCAATTGTGGTTGGTTGTATGTAGGAATACAAATGCTTAGCATCTTATGCAATAATATCATGGATAAAGATATCTTGTTGAAGGCAATCCTTTCGCGAAGGCAAAACATTAGGTCTAAGTCTGCATTTCCACCCATTGGATGGTGGCAACAAAAAATACTGAAGCATCAGAACAAGATTTCAGAAAAGAAAGTCAGCATTGGGGCCTTGCAATTCAAGTATCGCTCGCCATATGAATTCATGCATAGCTACGATGAAATTTTTGTACAGGAACTTTACCGCTTTAATACGGCTGCACAACAGCCATTAATTGTTGATTGCGGTGCCAATATTGGAATAAGTGTGCTGTATTTAAAAAAGCTGCATCCCGCTTCTACTATTCATGCTTTCGAACCGGATGCCATTAACCTCGACTTACTCCAAAAGAATATTGCACTCAATACGCTGACGGATGTGATTGTTCACAACGCCGCTGTTTGGACTCACGACAGGGGCGTTCGCTTCAAAAGCAATAATTCCCAAGACAGTAGAATTACAGAACACGAAGGTGAAGTTGTTAAGAGCGTTGATTTGTCTGTATTCCTTTCACAATTTCTATCGATTGATCTTTTGAAGATTGATATTGAAGGCGCAGAATACGAAGTTTTAAAACATATTTCGCCGCAGTTATCCCACGTTAAAAACCTATTTGTAGAATATCACGGAAATTTTGATGAAGGACAGAAACTATTGGATATACTGCAGATGATTCATCAAACCCATGATATCCAAATATTGCAGGCTGACAATACCAAGCCGCCACCGTTTATGCAAGTGGGCGGTGCTGGCATTTTTGATGTGCAATTGAATATTTTCGGTATCAGCCGCCTATAAGATTTTGAGCTACAGCCGTTTCTTTTGCCAGGTAGTATAATCGCCAAGCATACTCAATAGGACACGAAGATTGAACGGCGAAAGCTTTTCGCTTAATGATAATTGCCTGTAATAAAACCATTTTGTATCGGCAATATGCCTAAATAGTAAATTGTTTTCCTTAGCAGTCCCGGTAATACTTTCAACGTGAATGCGGTATAGCAACAGTGGTTGTTCCAATTTTTGAAATCTTGAGCCATGCGCTATCATTCGCAGCCACAAATCATAATCTTCAAATACTATCTGCCTATACTTAAAAGCAGCCAGTGCCGAGCGACGAGCCATTATGGAGGAATGTCCTAAACAATTGTACCGCTGTAGTGCCCCGTAAATGGCATCGTGGGAAAAAATGCTGAAATTAAAATCGCCGGTTGGTTTTCCTTCTTCATCAATATATTCCTGCAGACAATCCACTACATCATAATCCTTATGATTCTCCAGAAAATCTACCTGCTTCTCAAAACGCGCAGGCAGGCAAATATCATCTGCATCCATACGTGCAATATATACGCCCGTTGCAGCGGCAATACCTTTGTTAAGCGAATAAACAATCTTGCTGTTTTGACTATTGCGTAAAAGTTTTATACGACCGTCGGAGTAAGTATTGATAATAGTAATGGTGTTATCAGTAGAAGCATCATCAATAATAATCAACTCCCAGTTGGTATAGGTTTGAGCAACAATACTATCAATGGCCTTTGCAATAAAGCGCCCACCGTTGTAAACCGGAAGTACTACACTTACCAATGGTGTGGCAGCATCCTTATTTGTCATACTATTTGTACCTGTTTTTAAACAGGCTCATTATACGGTAGGTTAGTGTATTGTTTCGCGAAGCCTTAAACATGGCTTTGTATGTAGGCTCAAGACTTTGCTGCACCTGCAGTTTCCCGCTTCTTGCTTCAGGTTTCATAATAGCCATGCTCCAACCAAACCAAAGCCCTTTGCGCTCATAGGCATTGTCTTCCGCAAAAACATAACCGGGCAAAAAATCAATATCCACGCCATGAATATAGGGGCAGTTTTCCCAATCGGCATCTACAATTCCCTTGCGACACACCGGATTAAAGCTATCATGGAAAATAATATAACAGGTAGTTATTGGCTTGTAGTTATGCAAAATGGCATTGATATCGCCTCGAACACCCGAAGTACTATGGTCACCATCAATTAAAATAAACTCAAGCCTTTCACCACGATCACTTATCTGCTTCAACAAGGCCGGTAAAATGGCTTTACTGTCACCAGTATGAAAACTCACATTTGAAAATTTGCTTTTTAATTTTTCATGCACAGCAGCATCATAGTCGAGTGCATAAACCTTAGCGCAGTTTTTGCTAAGCACCTGCAAACTCCCACCGGAAGCATTACCTATCTCAATGGCAACCGAAGGCTTCAACCTTTCTACCATGCTTACAAAAGCAAGCTTTTCCCAACGGGTCATAAACCATGGTAAGGGATAATCGTTTTCCCACAAAAAAGGAATGGCTGCTGAAAAATCGCTGGGTTGCTTTATCATAACAATTCAATTGCCGCAAAAATGGGCAAATAGCCGAATACAATTGTACAAGGATTAGCTAATCCACAAGCTACACTGCGCCAACTGATGATTATAGCTATCGTAACTACGATATTTGAACCCAATGCTGTATGTACTGCTACAAATAAAACGATGGGTAGAACAGGTTGTCATGTGGCCATGGGTGGCTATGGGACGATATTATGCTGTCAGGAACCCATTGCAAAGTCAGTATGATCTTTTCTGTTTCTTTCCAAGTCCAAGCCTTGGCGGAGCGGAAAAAATAAATGCCTATATGCTTGATGCATTTACCGATAAGCGTATTATGGTAGTGTTTACCAAAAAATTTCAACACGAGTCCTTTCTGAGCTTTTACCAAAAATCTAATGTCACTACGATTGACATCAGCAATGAAGCAGACAATAAGCGACAGTACTGGAAAAGCTTTGTAGCAAGAGGAAGGTGGGGCTACTACATAAACAGTATGCAGCAGCATCCTGCGGTTTTTATTGGTCAATGCAATTTTGGTTATAAAATCACGCCACACCTTAAAAAGCGAATTCGTGTTGTAGAACTGATTCATGTGGCTGAAAAGAAGTTTGCCTGGATTACGTTTCCTTTTATTCCGCTGCTTGACGAACGCATAGCACCGGGCAACAGTATCGTACAGCAACATTTGGCATACTATACTAAGCTTGGTGTACCAACCCAATACAACAGCCGATGGAGGGTTATAACTTACAGACTTCCCATAATGCCAGCTTATTTGGCAAAGCGTGATTATAGCCTTCCACTAAAAGTATATTATGCTGGCAGGGGCGGCTACCAAAAACGGCTTTGGCTTATTATGGAAATCATCAGGCAGTGTGCAGCCAGGCATTTGCCGGTAGAATTTCATTTAGCAGGCCCAATCACTAATGAAATTGCTGCAGATGTCTCACCGCTAATTCATTATCATGGGCAAATAACAACAACAGAAGCCATGTACCAGCTCCATCAATCCATGGATATACTACTGATGACATCAACGTTTGAAGGCTTTCCGTTGGTTATACAGGAAGCCATGGCTAATGGTGCGATACCCATGGTTACAGCAGTAGATGTAATACCCGAACATATCGTAGATGGGGTAAATGGCTTTCTGTTGCAAGATGCCGCCAATGAAGCCGGTGTAATACTGCAAGCTGTTACGCAATTATCAAATATTTGCAATCATCCGTCATCCCTCCTATCCATAAGCGAGGCAGCGCATCAATATGCTAAACAGCAATTTGGCCAAGATCAATTTAATGCAGGCTATCGCGAAGCACTTTTTCCGAAGTTTCTCTAAATTACTTTTTTACAGCAGCGCTTTTCCACCACATAAAAATGGCGAGCAATAATATTATTACTGATAACCATTGAAAGATATTAGTTAGCATAAAGCCAGTCTGAAATGCTTTGGGTTCAAATACCAATTCGAGCTGCTTAGTACCTGCAGGAATAGCAATACCCCGCAATGCATAATTGGTCTTTATGATGGCGGCTTCCTTCCCGTCTACCATAGCTTTCCATCCCCTATCATAATACACTTCGCTCAATACAGCAAACTGTGGTGTGGCTGTTGATATGTCGTATATCAATTTCTCATGTCCATATGATTTCACGGTGATGGATGCTGAGCTGTCAAACTGTGGTGTTGGTATATCTTTCATGTCGGCTGCTGAAACAACGGCAAATGTTTTGGTATCGATGGTATCAAGTGCCGACATTTCGTCCCACGGTGTATTGGCTGGTACAAGTTTTTGCGCAAACCATGCATTACCATTTGCGCTTGCATTTACCACCACACTATCCCCTCCACGCGAATCGTTTACCAAAAAGTATTTGGTGTTGAGCATATTAAATGCCTGCAGGTTGTTTTTGCTCAGTTGTTTTTCTATGAGATCCTGATACAGACTGAGTTTTGCCGCGTGGTAACCATTTACCATATGATGATGATAGGCCTGACTGGCATCGCTCCATGGATCTACTCCCCTTTGTTGTCCGTCTACCACTTTCACCTGCCTTGCATCAAATACCCGATAGTTTCCTTTATCCTGCATAATCTGCAGATTGGCCGCAGAAGGTATTAGTTCGGCATAAACAGGCGCTCCCTTATCATCTTTTTCTACCTCAACATAACTATCGTGATTAAGGTATCGCAGATCTACAGTGATGAGATCTATAAAAGATAACCCCGTCATTAAAACCAACGCGGGTATGGGTTTCAGCCATTTTCTTGCTATCGCTAGAAGCAGCACTACGGCCGAGGCCATAAAAAACAAAGAACGAGCGAGGTCGCCACCGGCAAGAGATTTTCTATCGGTTTGCAATGCCTCAAACGCGGTGGTATATACCTGTTTTGTTTGAGGATCAGGTATCTCACGAACCTGTTTCAAAATTTGCTGATCGTAACTACTGAGATAGTCAGCTGTGAGGTAAAAGGCAATGCAGATAATGGCTAGTGCGCCAACTGCAATTAGTCCCTTTTTTACAACAACAAAGTCGAGCTTGCCTTCTGTATGATCTGATACCAGTTTGTTGAGTGAAACCGCGGCTAGCAAAGGAATGATGATCTGGCACATGACAAGCGCCATACTGGGCGCTCTGAATTTATTGTACATAGGCAGATACTCCAGCAACAAGCCATTAAAGCTCCAGAAATAACCACCCCATGCCAGCATGATTGATAGCAGCACTGCTGAAGCCATCCACCAACGGTGCTGGTTTGACGCTATAAACATACCAAATACTGCAAGAGCCATCATTAGTGCTCCTGCATAGGGTGGTCCGGATGTTCCGCCAATGCCACCCCAATACGCAGATGCGGGAAATTGCTGTGCCAGTCCTGGGTAGGATTGAAATGCTTCCGACAAAGCTCCATCTTCCGGCAAGGCCTCACCGCTACTACCGCCAAACATACGCGGCACCACCATTACTAAAGGCTCTGCAATACCCAGGCTATAACTCATAGCATATGCACTATCAAGACCCGAGGCATCTATTCGCCTCGCCTGTGTACTGGTATCATAAGCGGCAAGTGCGCTTCCTCCTCTAATTGTTGCCTTTGCATAATCATACGTACTCAGCAATGCCACCGCATTGCTTAACACACCCACCAAGGCAGCCAAAACAATTATAGAAATAGATTTGAATAATCTTGTACTCTGCTTTTGCCTTAAAAAATAAATACTATAGGACGCCAGTAGTAAGGCAATCATCAACATCAAATAATACGCAATCTGAAAATGGCCCATGGCAATAAGGGCGCCGGTAAAAATGGCCGTAAGCGCACCACCTATCCAATATTTTCCGTGCAATACCATATATATGCCAGCAAGCATTGCGGGCATCATGGCCATACTGAGCATTTTGGTATGATGCCCTACAAAAATGATGACAGGATTGTAAGTAGCATACGCAAAAGCAAGTGCCCCCAAGACGCCAATAATTGGTCGCAGTCTAAGCACAATGGCTAACAGGTAAAAACTGATGCAGCTAAGGAAGAAATATAATATGGGTGTTGGCATAAACAAACCCATGACACGAGGTACCAGCCACGGAATAATATTATTGCTGTTGAATGCGATCTGAAATGACGGCATACCACTAAACATACCCTGCGTCCAATTGGGATAGTGGCCATTTTCGGCGCGGAAGTTTTCGGCGTCCTTCGACATTCCCGTCCATTGCACAAAGTCGTGTTGGTCAAGTAGTTTTCCCTGCAGTACCGGGAGGCAATACAGTACACTTATTATCAGAAAAGCAGCGACAGCTAGTACATGAGGTGCCCAAAATTTCTTTGCCAGTGGTATCATAATCTATTAATTCAATCTCTCAAAAATGGAGGCGTGAAAATAAGTGTATTTACAGGGTATGTCTTACGATTTGTATCAGGGCGCTATTGATGATATTTTCCTGCCGATGATTACTTGCTTAGCATTTACCCGTAAGCCTATAGCTGTAGTAACCAATAATTTCATGCAGTAAAGCCGGCCATTGTAATAGCGTTTCAAGGTTAGGTATGAGTATATCTTTCCAGGAAACCGTATGGCTAGCAATTGCAATATTGGCAGGCCATGCTTTTACGGCAATATTTTGTTTTTGATAGCAGGCCATCGCTCGTCTTAAATGCATGGCAGAGGTAATGAGTAATACCGGCTGCTGTATATTTAGTGAATCAAGCAGCTTCCGGGTATTTATGGCGTTTTCATAGGTATTCCTGCTATTGGTTTCGATAATAATATGCGCCGCAGGTATTTGTAGATATTGCAGTTCACGCTGCAAAAATGCAGCCTCACTTGGTCTTTCTTTAGTGAGGGACGCGTTGCCCCCGCTAATGATTATTCGCTTTATCTTACCCTGATGATACAGTTTAGCCGCCTGAATAAATCTGTCGGCAGTTCCGCCAAAGAAGGATTGTTTTTTTTGATCCGTGAAAGTCATGCCGGTTAAAAGTACACCTGCCTCAGCCGGCTGCTGTAATACAGGCCATACCAACGGGTATTGCCATTTATAAGCTATGGCGTTTATGATTGCCGTGTTTGAAAATAGTAATGCAACTACTACCAGTATCCATGCTGCCCGTGACTTTCGCCTCGGATGCCTGGTATAAACCCAATACAAAAAACCTATCACCAGCCAAGTAGCAGGATGAATGAGTGATTTGAGCAATTTGCTGAATACAAAAAACAAGGTTTGATTTTTATGGTGCCGACAATATTAGTATCTAAAGAGCAAGATTTAATTAATAGCTGTTAACCCCTTAAGCTGCGTGATTGTCTGTTCTTCTTTACCATTTTGGTTGGAAGTTATAGGGGCTATGCCTGATAGTTATAGACGCAAAAAAGCCGCTTCAAGATTGAAACGGCTTAATTGTAATAAATATGGCAGCTACCTACTCTCC
>JAHEMO010000116.1 GCA_024643625.1 Chitinophagaceae bacterium | reverse complement strand
CTGGCAAAGCAGATATCTCGTATACTATCTTCGGTTTCTGCAAGCTTTTTACAGGCGTGGCCAATGCGCACTTCATTTAAAAACTGCACATAAGTTTTTCTGGTTATTTTTTTGAAATAGCCACAAAATGCCGGTACCGTAAGGTTAGCGATATCGGCCATATCCTGCAGCCTGATTTCTGTGTGGAAGTTAGCAATGGTGTATCGGTACACATCGTCAATACGCTCTTTGCCTCTTGCTATAAAATTCTCCGCACTAAGCGAACTAACGGCCACATATTGTCGTTGTGCAGTTATTTGCTGCAACGCTTGCAGCAATGCCAATATAGCTGGCAATCCTTCCTGTTCGGCAATGCTCATTATCTGTGTAAGTATGGTGCCAGCCAGTGGCATTTGCAACTTCAA
Organism: Chitinophagaceae bacterium; assembly: GCA_024643625.1. Lineage (GTDB taxonomy): Bacteria > Bacteroidota > Bacteroidia > Chitinophagales > Chitinophagaceae > Phnomibacter. The sequence continues at coordinate 9,707 of JAHEMO010000116.1, read as the reverse complement.
TCCACTTTGTGCCGCAATAAGTAACTGCATCAGTGCTTTGCACTCCGGCAGTTGCATAAAATGCTCTCCTAAAAAATCTGCATTAAACTGTATTACCATCGCAGCTACCATCATGCCCGCATCCGCCTTTTGAAAAGTATGCGGAAGGTTACTACCCAACAGGAATACATCACCCTGCCGAAATCGCTCCACAGTATTACCCACGTAGGCTGTACCGTAGCCTTCGGCAAACCCAATCAGTTCCAATTCCGGATGCTGATGCCAGGTTACTTCAAACTCTGGTGTGCGGTGCATTCGGGCATAGAAACTAGTGGTATCGTCCAAATGGAGTTTCTCTATAAATGGCCTCATACAGCAATAATATTCATAAACTATCAGGTAAAAAAAGCGAATTGACAATAAAATAGTTTATAATGCTATGAATATTAAAGATAGTTTGCCATAGGCTTGGGCTTAGCTTAGCGGCACAAAAAGATTGCTGCGCTATGCTCCTATTAGGTATTGACATTGGCACTTCTTCCATCAAGGTTTCGGTGGTAGATGCGGGCAACGGTGCTGTTGTGGCCCAGGCACAATTTCCAGATAGCGAAAGAGAAATCTCCTCGCCCCAACCGGGCTGGGCCGAACAGGATCCGCAACAATGGTGGAACGATACCTGCATGGCTATACAAAAAGCAAATGCCGGTGGCACCTATCGACCCAAAGACATTGGCGCTATCGGCATAGCTTATCAAATGCATGGCCTTGTGGTGCTGGATGCCGATAAAAATGTGCTGCGCCCGGCTGTTATTTGGTGCGATAGCCGCGCAGTGAACATTGGTGAAAAAGCCTTTGCTCAATTGGGGCAACAGCAATGTCTGTCATCACTACTCAATTCGCCGGGCAATTTCACCGGCAGCAAACTGGCCTGGGTTAAGGCCAATGAGCCAACTATTTATGCCAATATCAGGCATGTGATGCTACCCGGAGATTATATCGCCCAACAACTTACCGGCGAAATCACCACTTCCGCATCCGCTCTTAGTGAGGGCATCTTGTGGGATTTTCAGCAAGATGGTATTGCTGACAGCGTGCTGGATTACTTTGGATTTGATAAGCGTTTGTTCCCTGCTGTACAACCGGTGTTCAGTACACACGGAAAGCTTACGGCAAACGTGGCTAACGCACTCGGCTTGACGCCAGGCATACCCGTAACTTACAAGGCCGGCGATCAGCCCAATAACGCGCTTTCTCTGCAAGTACTCGACCCCGGTGAAGTAGCCGCAACTGCAGGCACATCGGGTGTTATTTATGGCGTGAGTGACGCACTCACTTATGATCCCCAATCACGCGTTAATAGCTTTGCGCATGTAAACCATAACGCAACGCAAACAAGGGTTGGCGTGTTGCTTTGCATTAATGGCACCGGCATACTCAATAGTTTTGTAAAACAAAACTTGGCTAACGGTCTCGGCTATCCGGAGTTAAATGCAGCTGCGGCTACTGTTGAAGCCGGTAGCGAGGGCCTTGCGATACTGCCTTTTGGCAATGGCGCCGAACGCATGTTGGGCAACCGTACAGTTGGTGCCCATTTTACCGGCATTGATCTCAACCGCCACAAGCCCCCGCATATTTTTCGTGCCGTGCAGGAAGGTATAGCCTGTGCATTCCGATATGGGCTTGATATTATGCGCGAAAACGGTATGCAGCCTTCGCTTGTCAGGGCGGGTAAAAGCAATATGTTTTTGAGCCATGTATTTACAGAAGCATTTGTAAACACAACCGGACTAGCCGTAGAACTATACCATGCCGATGGTAGCGTGGGCGCAGCAATTGGCGCCGGTATTGGTGCCGGTATGTATGCATCGGCACGCGATGCATTTGCCAACCAAAAACCTATTGCCACTATTGAGCCGCAGATGCAAAGCCAGTACGAAGAAGTGTATACCCATTGGCTCGAACAACTCCATCGATTTCTTTAAATATTTCTCAGTTAAAAAAAACAAATCATATGCAGGTAATAACAGGACAGCAGGAATTTTTTAAGGGCATAGGTCCCATTCGGTTTGAAGGCACCGCCACTGACAATCCCATGGCTTTTCGCTGGTACGATGAAGACCGGATAGTAGCAGGAAAAACGTTGAAGGAATGGCTGCGTTTTGCCTGTGCCTATTGGCATAGCTTTAATGGCAGCGGCGCCGATCCCTTTGGCGAACCCACCCATATATTTCCATGGGATAAAAAAGCCGATGCGTTGGAACGTGCAAAGGACAAGGCTGATGCGGCTTTTGAATTTATTACCAAACTAGGGCTACCCTATTATTGTTTTCATGATGTTGATGCCATTGACTATACCAACAATGTGGCTGATAATGAAAAACGCCTGCAAGGCATTAGCCAATACCTCAAAGAAAAACAGGATGCCAGTGGTGTAAAATTATTGTGGGGCACAGCAAATCTTTTCTCCAACCGACGCTACATGAATGGCGCAAGCACCAACCCCGATTTTCATGTGCTGGCACATGGCGGTGCGCAGGTTAAGGCAGCACTTGATGCCACTATTTATCTGGGTGGCGAAAACTACGTATTCTGGGGTGGCAGAGAGGGATATATGAGCCTGCTGAACACCAACATGAAAAGGGAAAAAGAGCATTTTGCCCGTTTTCTGCATATGGCTAAAGACTACGCCCGCAGCCATGGCTTTACCGGCAAGTTTTTTATTGAGCCTAAACCCTGCGAGCCCAGCAAGCATCAGTACGACTACGATAGCGAAACAGTAATTGGCTTCCTGCGCCAATACGATTTACTCAACGATTTCAGTTTGAATATTGAGGTAAATCATGCCACGCTTGCCGGTCACACTTTTCAACATGAATTGCAGGTGGCTGCCGATGCAGGACTGCTTGGCAGCATAGATGCTAACCGCGGCGATTACCAGAATGGCTGGGATACAGACCAATTTCCCAACAATGTAAATGAGCTGATTGAAGCTATGCTTGTAATACTGGAAGCCGGTGGCTTTGGTGGTGGTGGCATCAACTTCGATGCTAAAATAAGACGCAACAGTACCGATGCTGAAGATCTGTTTCATGCACATATAGGCGGTATGGATTGCTTTGCCCGCGCCATAATTGCTGCTGATAATATTTTACAGCAATCGCCCTATAAAAAATTAAGAACGTCGCGCTATGCCTCTTTCGATAGCGGCCAGGGCAAGGCTTTTGAAGAGGGTAAACTAACCCTGACCGATTTAAGGCAATACGCCATTGACAATGGCGAACCACAAGTCATTTCAGGGAAGCAGGAATTATTGGAAAATATTGTCAATCAATACTTGTAAATCATATTGTTAACCCTGACGGCCCGGCGCCATTAAGGAAGTTTTTTTGGTAAGTAAAAAGCCACCTGTTGAGGTGGCTTTTTACTTTATCCTATCAGGCTTCTTCCAGTATCAATTGCGGTACGGGCAGATGGAAGCGCTCCAGTTTCACCCATTTATCTTCCAGCACCTGTGCCATAGCTTCCATGTAGTCAATTACATCCTGCCGAACATTACGGCTGAGCCATCTAAAGCCACCCGGCATTGCTTTCAGCACTTCCTTGTCTTCGAGGTACTCAATGTTGTGAATGTCAGAAGGGGTTAGCCCAAGTTCCTGCAGTTTGCTGATGAGCATACCTACCGGTGCATCGGTAACGCCGCAATACTCTTCGGCCAATTCAGTCCACTCGCCGTGGCCGGTGCGGGCATATTGCATTATTTCACGGGTATCCAACTCGCACACAACCTGCAGCAGGTTGCCGCAGTTGCAGCTGCCGTGATGCCCCCATGCATAGTGGGCGCCATGTCGAAGGCGTTGGGCAGTTTCGCGTAGTGCATTTATCAGTTCAGGCGTAGGCTGTGCCATAGTAATTATTTTTCAGACAATACAATGCGCTGTATTGATGGTTTGAAATTGCAGGTTAAAAACCAAAGCCACCCATTTTGTCTAAGATTTTTGAAGCCTGCACGCCTTTTATGATTATGCTTAAAAACCATTAGCCGTATTATAGCGTTACCTTGTTATGAATCTTAAGCTTCGTCGGATTTTTGGTGTGTTGCTTTCTTCCGCTATTGTTTTTATGGCGTCATCTGCGCAGGCACAAGATGCTATGGCATTGGTGCAGCAGGTAAAAAAGAAAATAGAGCAGGTAAATGATTACCAGGCCACGGGGAAACTTCGTACCGATGTGGCTTTCTTAAAAGTGCCGATAGCTACCGTAAATGTGTTTTTTAAGAAACCAAACAAATTTCGCATTAGTAAAGAGAAAGGCATCAGCATATTACCCAAGGGTGGCGTAAGTGTAAATATGCAAAACGTACTTGCCGAGAAAGATTTTGTGGCTTTAGATGCAGGCACCGGCAGCGTAAAAGGTAAAGCAGTGCGCATGGTAAAGCTAGTGCCCACCAGCACCACAAGCGACCTTGTGCTTACCACTTTGTACATTGATGAAGGCACCAAACTGATTATGAAAGCCGAAACTACCACCAAAGAAAGCGGCACGTACGAGGTGGAAATGAGCTATGGCAAGTGGGCGCAATTTGCTTTGCCCGACAAAACCATCTTTAGTTTTAATACCAAAGATTATAAACTACCCAAAGGCGTAACGCTGGAGTTTGACGACGGCGAAAAGCCTGATGCTAACCGGCTCAAAGACAAAAAGGGCTATGTGGAAATAACCTATCTCAACTACAGCATAAACAAAGGCGTGCCCGACAGCTATTTTGGTGCCAAGGCTAAATAATCGCCCGATGATTACATGCGCTCCTGCACTCGCAACCACCGCTCCGGCAGGTCGTTGGAGCTTGCCGTAAGGTAATCATTGTAGCTACAGGGGATAAAGCTTTTATCAGGCATTTGCATCCACCATCGACCAGTATTTCTGCTTTGTAAAAACAGCGTATCTACTTCGGCGCAAATGGTATGATATTCATTATAACCTTCCAATTCCGCCACGGGCTTTTCGTGGACAAGGCGCTGCATGCCATCTACCAGGTACCACACCATATGCGCAGCCTGTTTGGCGGTAAGCCCCTGCTGGTCTTTACCCGAAGGCAGCGATAAAATATTAATCTTATTCATTTGGCTCATGCCGGCAAACTGCATCAGGCGGCAGGCTTCGCTCCCCGTTAGTCCATTGGGCGATAGCGTGTTGGCAGGCGCATAAGCATGGGCCAGCGCATGCATATCAAAGCTAAACAGTGCGCTGCTTCTGATATAGGGTTCCATTTCTTCCAGTTGCTCCTGCACTTTGCCTACCCTGAAGCAATCAAACCGAAGTTTATCAATGGTCTCCAGCAAATTGGGAAAGGCGAGGTAGCTCTGAAAACCCAATAAATTAAGATGTGCAACATAGTTGGGCCGGCGGGTAACCATATCGAGCAAAAACCGGTTGGCGGGCAATGGATTTTCCTGATGAATATCAATGGTAGCGTCCACCACGGTTACTTCCATTTGCTGCTTTCGTTCCGCCAATGCCTGCGAAGCGTAGTCTGTAATATCATGGCTGCCGCCAAACACCAACACCCGCTTACCCGCCCGCAGCAATTCGTTCAATACGCTTTGCATGGCCACGCAGGTATCATGGCGGGTAGCCCCCGTTTTCAGATCGCCGGCATCGGCTACCTGTATTTCGGTATGCCAATAATATAGTTGATAGAGTTCCCGCCGCACAGCAGCAGCATCCATTAGTGGCTTGGGCCACCCTGCGCCGCGCCAGTCATTTACCCCAAGTAATACCAGGTCGGCATCATCAAGGTTGTTGTTCAACTGCAGATATTGACCATACTGACCGGGCAGAAAATTTTCATCGGGTACATATTGTTCAAAAACTACATCCTGAACAAAATCGCTGATCTGGCTGTGCAACATAGGGTTGGTGCTTGGTTGATAGTAGTGAAGATGCAAAGCGCAAAGGAATGCGTCTACTACATTTCATCCCCATGGCGTTAACAAATATGCGTTTAGACCTGCTGGCTATTTTGCGTTTTTCATAGCATGTTGGCTGAGGCCATAATAGCGGGCTTTGTTATTTTCGGGCACACATGTATAAGCATTCGTTTTTCATTATTCTGCTGGTGGTGTGTTGGGGTGCAATTTCCGTGCAAGCTCAACAGCTTACCACCCGCATATCTGCCAATACTATTGCGCAGGGCGATTTGCTGAAAGTGTGGTACGAGGTGGAGAACACGGCCATGAATGAATTCCGGGAGCCGCAGTTTTTGGATTGGAAAGTGATAGAAGGGCCCCAACTGGAAAGCCTGATAGAACATACCGGTGGCCAAAGCCGCAGCCGCCAATCTTATGTCTTCTATCTGGAACCCCTGCACACCGGTAGTCTGGTAGTGCCATCGGCCATGGCGCAATTGCCCGGCGGCTGGACGAGCAGCAAAGCTGTAATTGTAACCGTAGTAAAGGGGAGCGGCAAAACTGCAGACCCGCAGGTACCGCAAAGCACCCCGCCCGGCAGCGTGCAGACTCCCGACTTTAATGGCTACGATGCCCTGGTGCTGCGCGATGGCGAGGATCCCAAAACCAAAATTGCCAGTAATCTTTTTGTACAGGTTAATGCATCCAAACAGGCTGTATACGATGGCGAACCGGTAGTGGTAACTTATCAGCTGTACTGCCGTGTTGATTTGGAAGCTAGGCTGGTAAAACGGCCGAGTTTTACCGGTTGCACCGCCATAGACCTGCCAACACCGCCCGAAGGCAGCTATACACTTGAGGTAAAGAATGGCAAAACTTTTAAAGTGTATGAAATCAGAAAAGTGCAACTATACCCTTTGCAGGATGGTCAGATAGCGTTGGAACCTCTGGAAATAGATGCCACCGTGCGCTTTACGCGAATACCGGGCAGCCTATCGGCGCTTGAAAATTTTAATGCCTACGATCCTGCCAATCAATTGCGCTTTCCCTACCTGATAAAAAGCGAACGCAAAACCATTCAGGTTAAGCCCATACCGGGTGGACGGGTGGTAGCCGTAGGCAATTTCTCCATTCGCGCCGAGGTGGCTGATTCGTCGCTGTCGTTAAATGAACCTACAAGTATCAAAATAATTGTAGAGGGCAAAGGCCGATGGTCGCTGCTCAATACGCCATCACCTGATTGGCCGGCGGCTTTGCAGGTGTTCAGTGCCAAAATGGAAGAAATCATCGACTCCACGGCCATTCCGGTTTCGGGCAGGCGGGTATATACCTACCCTGTTGCGGCTACGGAGGCAGGTGAAATCATTATACCTGCGGTGGAAATGCCATGGTTCGACCCCGGTTCGGAGCAATTTGGCAGCAGCCAAACCCAACCTATTGTGCTGCACATCAGCAATACCCCTTTTGCTTTAGCCGCTGACAATGGCGATGGTATGGTTTCAACCGCATCAAAAACGCGCTGGCCTGTTACCTACCTGCTTTTGGCATTGGCCGCAATATTGGTGATGGCCTGGCTGTATTTCCGCCGGCAAAGTCAAAAACGTTGGGAGAAGCTACCAAAGGATCAATACCACCCTGCCCAACCTGTGGGCGAAAATGTGCCGGTATGGTCAGTCAATAACCCCTCCGCAACAACCACTCTGCCAACCCAGGCATCAACAGCAAAGCTGAGGGAACAAAAGGCAGATGAAACAGGGGGCAATAGTCCAGATAATGCCAAACTATTTTTTCAGCAGGCTTTGCACCGCGTTGAGCAGGCCATGGTTTGGCACCGGCAACGAGGATTGTATCATGAAGCGCTCGAAGAAGAGGTAAAACTTTACCGGGAGCGCTGTCATGCTTTTTTGTATGGACCACCAAATGCCATCATTAACAAGGAGGAGGAATCCACCATGCTTGAATCGCTGCTGTCCAAAATTTCGGTGTCCTCCTAGGGCGTAAAGCGATAGCCTACACCGCGTACTGAATGAAAATGCCGGGGCTCGCGGCTATCGGGTTCAAAATACTTGCGGAAGTTGAGTATAAAATTATCGATGGTACGCGTGGTAGGGTACACATTGTAGCCCCAAACCGAGTTCAATATTTTCTCGCGGCTCACTACTTCACCGGCATGCTCTATCAGCAAACGCAGCAACATGTCTTCTTTTTTGCTCAGGCTCACCGTTTCACCGTCGAAGTTAAGCGCTTCCTGGCGGGAGAAATAGACGGTGTTGCCGCCAAAACTGTACGCATCGGAGAGGCCTGCAGCAGGGCTTTGTCCGGATTTCACCAACCTCGCCACCCGTAGCATCAGTTCTTCCAGTTCGAAGGGTTTTGTGAGGTAGTCATCGGCTCCTTTTTTTAGCCCGGCTATCCTGTCGGCACCCGAGTTTCGGGCGCTTAACATAAGCACCGGTGTGTCGAGTTTACGCAGTCGGATAGCTTCCAGCACCTGCATGCCATCCGCCTCCGGCAGCATCCAGTCCAGAATTACGAGGTCGAAATGCTCATCTTCCAAAACTGCCATAGCTGCCGCCCCATCGTAGGCGGAACTAACCTGATACCCTTCAATCTCCAGATTCAGCTTTAGCGCTTCGTGCAGCGATAATTCATCTTCAACCAATAAAATGTTAGGCTTATTACTCATGCGTTGTGGGGTAAAAATAAGGTTCAGGCCGTTAGCGGCAAGCGCACCACAAAGCGGCAACCTGATGGGGTATTATCTTCAATATGAATGGTGCCGCCATGATCCCTCACTATCCTATCCACCAAAAAAAGACCCAGCCCTGTGCCCTTGGCTCCCCGGGTAATTTCGCTACCCATGCGGTAAAATTTTTGAAATACCCGTCTCTTTTCTTCTTCCGGTATGCCCGCGCCTTTATCCGCAACTATTAAGGTCAGTTTACCCTCTTGCCTGCCAAGTGTCAGCGTTACCTCTTTCCCTTTAGCAGCGTATTTGGCAGCATTCTCCAGCAGATTAGCCACCATTAGTTTCAACAAAAGCGGCTCCCCATCTACCTGAAACTGATCGGATCCGTCGTTTTGCCAATGCCAGTTTATCTGCGGATACCGCTGCCGCATCAACTCTATTAAGCCTGCCACAATGGTTGCCATTGCGGTGGGCTCCGGTTGCAGCGAATAGTGCAAGCTATCCAGCCGGGTGGCTACCAGAATATTATCGGCCAATTCGTTAAGCCTTTCCGTTTCGGCAAGGGTATTGCTGAGGAGTCGGCTTGTTTTTTCTTCATCCAACTTGTGGCGGGTGAGTGTTTCAATATTCAGTTTTGCTGCGGCAATTGGTGTTTTCAGTTCGTGGGTAATAGCCATCATAAAATTCTGTTGCTGCCGGCTCAGCATCAGTTCCTTTCTTATGGCCCTGAATACCAGCACAGCGCCGGCCAGTATAAGCGCTAAAAAAATTACGCCCTCTCCGATATACTGCGCGTGCTTGCGTTTCAAAAAATCATTGGCCTGCGTAATTACGGCGGCATCGGAAGGTTTTGCTGCATCCAGCCCGGTAGTACGCATGTCGTACATGGCATGGTTTTGTTGCTCAAGGCTAATAAACCACCATATGAGGGCGGCTATCACATACAACAGCATAAACCAATATGCTGCAGTAATGGATTTATATCTTCGGTTAGCAACTGACATAAATTATAGACTACTCCGGCTCCACCCTTACACCCACCTGCATAACACCGGGCAGCGGATTTTGCCGCATGATATGCTGCAAGGTTACCAATACCTCGCCGGATGCCGGAAAACGCACTGAACTTTTGA
>JAHEMO010000376.1 GCA_024643625.1 Chitinophagaceae bacterium | reverse complement strand
AGCGGGTATATTTTTAGTAATTATGCTGATTGCTTCAGGATACTTATATTCATCTCAAATAAACAGCTATGAATTTGTTTTTGATATTCGGCGGCTTACTCATTTTAATAGTAGCCTTTCTGGTGATGATTTTTAACCGGCTAACCCGGTTGCGTATTATGGTAAAGGAAGGTTGGAGCGGTATTGCAACGTTTTTGCAGCAGCGTGCCGATATGATACCAAACCTTGTAGAAACGGTGAAAGGGTATGCACTGCATGAAAGTAAAACCCTTGCCGATGTAGTAAAATGGCGTAACAGAGCAGTAAGTGCCGGTACGGCAGAAGAAAGCATTGAAGCGGCCCGCGGCATGAATCGTTCGTTGGTTGATTTTTTTGCATTGGCAGAGCAATATCCCGATTTGAAGGCCAATAGCAATTTCCTGAGCCTGCAAAATGATTTGAAAGAAATAGAAACCAAACTCAACCAAAGCCGGCGCTATTACAATGGCACGGTACGCAATTATAATCAGGCCGTGGCTGTGTTTCCCAATAATATGGTTGCAGGAATGTTTGGTTTTGTACCCGAGCCATTTTTTGAAGAAGATCAGGGCGCAGGTGCTGTGCCAAAAGTTTCTTTTCCATAATTAAACTACATCAATTTTGGGTCGCCGCATAAAATTATTATCTGGCTTTTTCTTTTTACGCATTACGCTGATTACTGGCGTAATGCTTTGTAGCCTGGTTGCACAATCGCAATCCGTATCGCCAGGTACTAATGGTCTTGAAAGAGCAACACTTGAAGCACAAGTGAGGGCTTCACTTAAAGCAATGATGGAGCAAAATAAGTTGGACGACAACGTTATTAGTGCACGCTTATCCTGGGCTGTAAAGGAGATAAGCAATAGAGTGGAACAAGAAAAGGGCGCCGATGCCATCCTTAAAAAAATACTGGATAACGATAGCGCTTTACTTAAAAGAAAGCCTGCATCCGGATCATTTCAACAATGGCAGCGTGAGCTAAAGTCCCTTGTGTCGCAGGCTATAGCGAAGGGTACAAATTTTGAATCACCTATACTGGCTAATGATTTCAGCGATCGCATCTTAATTTTTCATACTGATATTAGCGTAAATACTACAGGCGAGTTGATGGTACACGAAGCGATTACGGTGTACAATGGTAATGGACAAAGTACAGATGCCAATTCCTATCAAACCAACAATGATATTATCCGTGGTATCACAAGAGATATCCCAACAAAATACGTGGCGGCCAACGGACTCTGGTCGGCCGTGGATTTTGATTTGAAGTCGGTGCTGCACAACGGCCGGCAGTCGCCTTACCATACCGAGCCGCTTTCAAATGGTACGCGCATATTAATCGGCGATGCTGATGTGTATCTGGAAGAGGGTATTCATCGCTATGAAATAATTTATACTACTAATCGACAGCTTATCCATCATCCCGACAAGACCGAATTGTATTGGAATGTAAATGGTAATGGGTGGGCATTTTCTGCCGATAGTATATCCTGCAATATTCGTTTTCCCAATAGCACTGCGGCTATTGAAACGGCCTGCTATACCGGTTATGCCGGAGATACCGCCAGCGATTGCAGCAGCACTATATGGGCTGATGGTACCGTACATTTTGGTAGCAAGAAGTTTTTTCAGCCCTGGGAGGGCATGACGGTAGCGGCGGCAATACCTGCCGGCATTATTGCGGCGCCGTTGGCCAATAAGTATCTGCAGTTAGCAAAGGATAATTACGGCCTTGTGGTTTTGGCAGCGCTGTTGCTTTTGGTGACAGCGTACAATTTTTTTATATGGATCAGAAAAGGAAAGGATCCGCCGAAAGGTTCCATATATCCGCAGTTTGAGCCACCGAAAGATTTGAGTCCGGCTGATGCGGGATTTATCTATAATCAGGGGTACGGGCATCATTTGTTTGCTGCCGCTATTGTGGATATGGCGGTGCACAATCAACTGAGGGTTGAAGTAGAAAAAGGCATCCAATTTCTAGGCTTTGGTTCTACGGAGTATCAATTCAAACCGGCCACAAAAGGCGATGAAAAGGGTAAGCAGGAAATGGAAAAACGGTATGGCTTCTATCCTGCCCTGCTGCATGGCCAAACGGCTAAGCGTGGTGAATATAACAGCACCCTGCACAGCAGGTCAACCGCTTTGGAATCCCGGCTGAAGCAACTCCATCAATCCGATAGTCAGTTGCTGCGCAAAAAATCGGGATCCTTTGCCTTGAATCATCGTTACCTGGCAGTAGGCATTTTTATGATGCTGGCACTTGAGCTGTTTGGCATATTTTACCTCGTTAATAATTATACACCTCAGCTACTTACTTATGCGGCTGTGCTGATGATTGCCGCCCTGATTATTCAATTGGTCTTTGCGTCCATCATCAAAGCCTATTCACCGCAAGGCCGTCTGCTTGCCGATCATATCGAGGGATTTCGCATGTACCTTAAAGAGGCTGAGCAACCTTTGTACAATGAATTAACACCTCCCAAACAAACGCTTGATTTGTTTGAAAAATATTTACCATTTGCCATTGCATTAAAAGTTGAAAATCAATGGGCCAAAAAATTTGAATCGCAATTACAGCAAGCCATAAGCGAAGGGTATCAACCCAACTATTATCGTTCATCATCATACGGTGGCGACTTCAGCGCGGGCAATTTTAGTCAGAGTTTTGCCAGCGGGCTTAGCAGCACCGTTGCCAGTGCCAGCACGCCGCCCAGTAGCAG
>JAHEMO010000115.1 GCA_024643625.1 Chitinophagaceae bacterium | reverse complement strand
TTTTGATGCTGCAGATTTTGCGGCCCGGGAAGCAACAAAACTGCAATGTTTGGTGGGGCACGAAATCGGTCTGCCCTTTGGTGCCACCCAAAAGCCAGGCCTTAGAGACTTTGCCGACGGCGTAGATACCCTGTCTTTTTTGCGCGATTTATGACAGAACACCCGCAAACAAAGTGCCGGCCCTGACAATTTTTGCCTTAAAGGTTTTTGGCATAGTTTTCGGGTTCTCGTTAAGTGGTGGTTAAACAATACCCAAGGCACATTGTAGAATAAAACGATAGGCCTCTTTTAACAACGGCTTATACGAAGGGTTTCGTTTATTCGGCAAAGCAAAATGTTTTAATCACTTGAGTACAAGAGGAAAACAAGCGAGTAAGAAAAACAAATTGGTGAAAAACTATAATGTAAAACAATGAAAATGAAGCACATCCTTTTAGTGGTTGTCATAAGCATTGCTACCAGCGTTGGCAGTGTATGGGTGGCAGGCCAAATCATGAACCCCAAAACATCAATGGGTGAGCAGGAGAAAGGTAAATCTCCCGCCAACTATGCGGCATTTAAATCTGGTGGCGCAGTAAGTGGCATGCCTTTGGACTTTACAGCAGCAGCTTCGGCGGCAACGCCTGCGGTAGTGCATATCAAAACAAAAATCAGTTCAAAAGTGGTTCAGGGTCGTCAGCAACGCAGTCCCTTTGCCGATTTATTTGGCGATGATTTCTTTGGCGATTTTTTTGGTAACGAGCAGCCGCGCAACTACCGCATACCCGAACAAAGGGCAAGCGGATCGGGTGTATTGGTAACAGCAGATGGATACATTGTGACCAATAACCATGTGGTGGAAGGTGCCAACGAAATTGATGTAACACTCACCAATAAAAAAACCTTTAAGGCACAACTAATTGGCACTGACGCCAGCAGCGATCTTGCCGTACTGAAAATTGAGGCAGGCGAATTGCCTTATATCTTGTGGGGCAATAGCGATGAAGTTAAGCTTGGCCAATGGGTACTTGCCATTGGGTATCCGTGGACTCTTGATGTAACGGTAACGGCAGGTATCGTAAGTGCAAAAGCACGTACACTCGATCTCAATCGCCGGCGCAGCGACACACCAATAGAATCGTTTATACAAACTGATGCCGCCGTAAATCAGGGCAATAGCGGAGGCGCATTGGTTGATACAGACGGGCATTTAATTGGCATCAACTCTGCCATTGCTTCGCAAACCGGTTCTTATGCAGGATACAGCTATGCAATTCCAGTAAATCTTGCCCGCAAAATCACTAATGATCTTATTAAGTTCGGTGCAGTGCAGCGCGCCTATCTTGGTGTAAATTATATTCCCGAAAATGCTCCTGAGGAGCAGCTGAAAGAAAGAAATATAAAGCTTGGCGAAGGCGTGTATGTAAGCGATGTAAGCGAGAATGGCGCAGCTAAAGCTGCCGGGATTAAACAGGGTGATTACATTACCGCCATCAACGAAGCAGCAACACCAACTGCCCCTGAAATGGTAGAGCAGGTGGCCCGATACAAGCCCGGCGATAAGGTAAAAATTACCTTGAACCGCGATGGCAAAAGCATGGTGAAAGAAGTTACCCTGCGTAACCAATCCGGCAATTACGACATGATTACCAAGGAAAGCAATACCATGAACCTGTTGGGCAACCTTGGTGCAACGCTCGAAGATGTTTCGCCGGAAGCCGCAAAGCGCATGGGTATTACAGGTGGCGTGCAGGTAAAAAATCTGGGCGATGGTGCGCTGAAGAATACACGCATGCAAAATGATTTTGTAATCACCAGTGTAAATGGCAGCAAAGTGACCAATAAAAAAGAACTCGCTGAGCTCCTGCAAAATCTTAGTGGCACCGTGCGATTGGAGGGAGTGTATCCCGGCTTTGAGGGTGTTTATGGCTATCCGCTAAATCTTGAAGGCATTAAATAGACAATTTCACATCCAATGTAACAGGCGAGGCAGCATATGTCTCGCCTGTTTTGTATTGCCTTGAGGCCAACACCTATCTTTCAAGCTTACAAGATCTCCGATAAAGCGGAGGTATGCTTGTTGTCGCAAACCGGTTGCCTCATGGTCAACGGCAGAAAAAACTTATCTTTCTGCATGCCTCGCATAAAAACGACATGGTTAAACGAAAAGATGCAAGTGCTGCATGAAAATGTCACTGCATTGCAAAACAAAGTCTCCTCAAAGTCAACCCATGAATGCAGGGTAACCCTTAAAGCACTTAAGGCATGGTGGCAACAGCAAGGATTGAGCACAAAGGACTTTAAAAAGCAATTTATTATGCTGCATAAACTCTATAGCAAATGCGGCCATCTGAGAGATCACGAAATGGTGAGAGAAAAATTGAAAGGCCTTGAAGCTTATGACAAGAAAGGAAAGGCAGATAAATATCTCCGCAAATTAATTCGCCAAAAAAAAGCGGCTATTACAAGACTGCTCAATCAAAAGAACGCGACGCATACAATAGCGGCTGAAATGCAGCAAATTGCCAGACAGAGACCCTTACAAATTCATACCATTTTGCCACTTAAAGCCATTGCTGCAGCACAAATAGCCAAGGATACATTCGTATGGCATGAGCGAAGAAAATTGCTAAAACGTTATCAGTTTATGCATGCTGCTTCGCAATCTACAATTTTGCCATCTGCATTGTTTGTGCAGCAGATGCAGCACAATATTGGAGAATGGCACGACTGGAAAAATGTACTTCGCTGGCTTACAAATAACAAGACGCTCTTTAAAACGTCTGCATACTATCTGCTGCAAGAGCAGGCAGACCTAGCCTGTAGCCATCAGGCACAGGAAATTATTCAGATGCAGTCGAAGTAATCATTCAGGTAGGAAATTTTACCACTGCATCAAAGCTTTTTATACCCAGTGTTTTATCGGTAATAAACCCTTCTGCATAAGGCACACCTATTACTTTTCCAAACAATTTGGCACGTTCAATTACACTTTCTAAAAACGCCGGTGTGCTGATATAGGTTTGTGGCTCATCATCATTTTGTGTATCAAACTGACTGCTAAAAGCACGAATGCTTTTTATCTTCTGTTCTATGGTGTCCGTTATGTCGTAAACAAAATCGGGCTTCAGATATCTGTCCTGTACAAAATGAAAAACATAAGCCGGGCGCCACGGCTGTTGCAATTCACCAAGGTTGTAGGTTTCAATTTTCAGCAGACCACTCAGCCATGCCGCATCGCGTACCAGCAGTGCTGCACGACCATGATCCGGATGCCGGTCTTCTGGCGCATTTGTCAAAATTATTTCGGGCCTGTACTTGCGTATAAAATGGATAACGCGCAACTGATCGCGCTTTACATTCTCAAAAAAGCCATCGGCCAAATCAGCATTCTCTCTGACGTCAAGCCCCATTACGTCAAGTGCATTGCTGGCTTCCTGCAATCGTTTTTCCGGCGTTCCCCTGGTGCCCAACTCGCCACGGGTGAGGTCCAGAATACCAATCATTTTACCTGCTTTTTTTTCTGCCATCAAAGTGCCGGCACATCCCAGTTCCACATCATCAGGATGCGCAGCAATTGCCAAAATATCAAGCTTCATATTGTAAATTCAAGAATTGAAAATTGCTGTAACAAGACATAAGCTACAGCATGTAAAGCTAAGGCTGAACAAAGGATGTATTAACTGCGCGGATAGTATCGCGCAATTTCAGATACATATCCTTCAATCTCTTTATCATCACCCGAGCCATTATAACTCTGCTTGAGGTTGCTGCCAAAAACAAATGCTACCGTTTGCCAGAAGCGGGCACTTGCACCGCCTTTGTATTCATGCAAAATTTCGTAGCAGTTATTGCCTGTTTGTCGGTTAATCAACTTCATTAACACTTTGCCCTGATAGACACTAAGGTTAGTTACCTTATCAGAAAAGGTTTCTTTTAATGCGCTTTCATGCTGCATAATTATGCGCTTTCTTTCCGACCTATCGGTAATGCCTGCCAGTTGCGCATTAATGTTATTGATGGTTCGCCCTGCCTGTATGGCATAGGGATAAGTAACATACACCGCTTTGCGCAGGCGTGTCCATTTCTCTGTTTGCTTGCGCCAATAGGGGCTCATTTTTCCTACACACCATGCATCGGGTAATACGGCAGTAGGCACAATTGTACCATCTTCCAAAACGGTAGCATATACCACCACGGTATCATTTGGGCCATACTCCGGATGAACAGGCTTTGCGGGCTGCTGTGCATGCACAGCAAAGCAAGCTATCAAAGCCATCAGGCTAAGCCATATGGAAAGGCGCTTTTGCACACTCAAGATTACAAAAGCTTTGCCGAAAGCCAACGCCGGCAACTGAAATTTCAGAATTCTTTATCCCACAGGAAAATTAAAATCCTCCTTTGCCTTTAGTTTTTTGTTTTGGCTGATGCGCTGAAACATGCTCATGATAAAGCCAATAACAATAACGATTACACCCAACCATAACAGGTTAATGAGTGGGAACTGGTAAACTTTCAGTGTAATAAAATCGAGGATCGCGTTTGTTTCCTTCACTCCTATTTCCACTTCCCGGCGCGACAATTCTCCCGTTCTGTTAAGGCTAAGCACTAAACTTTGGCTCATAACGGTATCCGGCAGCATCATTAGGGTATTGCCCTTAAAGCGGAAGCCCGGAGTGGCTTTGTACAGACGGCCATCTTTGGCAATAACTGTTATATCCGCTGCTACAATGGTGTCTCCTTTAAAGGAAGCAAATTTTTCGAGCGGTGGATTGAGGTCCAAACCATTTACTACCCACATGCCATTGCTGAAATAGTTAGTATCACCAATGGCCACCATTTTATTGGTAAAGGCTGTGGTATCGCGCAGTTTAGCCTCCGGATCGCTTAGAAAAGTAACATAGGCAAATATGTCTTTTTCAACATAATGCCGGGCATCAGGATTAGGGGTTAATCCTTCGCCACCTTTATTATTTTCAATCACATCGGGATAAAGGTTAAAAGACTCTTTTCCATCTTTCCGCTTAAAAGCAATTTCAAAATAACGCTTCCTGTTTCTCGGGTTAAGCGTATCGCCGGTGTAGGTCACCATAAACTTGCCCATATCCGTTTCCTGTCCCTTAATAAGGGTGGTATTTTCGCGGCTGTTTTCTTTTTCATTCGCTTTTAGCGGCGATATACCGGTGGTGTTTATGCTGAGCACCTCACGATTCCCGGCCGAAATAAGAATACCCAACAACATCAGGGCAAAGCCAACGTGCGCTACTGATGCTCCGGCCAGGCGTAGTTTGCCTTTCAGGCCAGACCATATATAGCCGGCATTTCCCGTTAAGGCAAAGGATGCGGCAAATACCGCAATGTGCATGGCCACCCAATAGCCATCGCCATAGTCGCGGAAGCGAACGCCCATGCCGGTATATATCAGCAATGAGATACCGAGGGCAGCAATTAACGGCCAAATCAGCCGACGAACTACCACGGAGCGATCAGTGTTTTTATAGCGGAAATATTGCGTAACTGCAGTAAGGATGCCCGCCACTATTGCAATCCAAACCTGAATTTGGTTATGGCTTTGAATTACATCTTCGGGCGGAGCCAGGCTGGTACCAAATAATTTATTTACCACCGGCAACGATGTTTTGGCAATGATTATGGCAGCACTGAAGAAGAAAATCATGGCACCCATAAACATCCAAAACTCACGGCTATAGGGCTGTTCTTCCTTGGCGACTGCGGGTATTTTTTTGTAATGCCTGATGAGCAAACCAATGGCCGGCAGCAGAAATACCAGGATAAACAACAGCAACTGCGTGTTCATACCCAAATCGGTAAAGGAATGGACAGAGGTATCGCCCAAAATGCCGCTGCGGGTAAGGAAAGTACTATAGAGAATGAGCAAGAAACTTAGCAGGTAAAACAGGTATGTACTGCGTAAAGAGTGACCGCTATGGTTGTAAATAAGGTTAGTGTGCAGCCCGGCCACCAATACAAGCCAGGGGACAAGGCTGGCATTTTCTACGGGATCCCAGGCCCAGTATCCGCCAAAAGTGAGGCTTTCGTAGGCCCATGCGGCTCCCATCATAATTCCCAAACCCAATACGGCGGCCGAAAAAAGTGCCCAGGGTAAAGCAACTTTTGTCCAGCCGGAATAATTGCGGGTAAATAACCCGGCCATGGCATAAGCAAAGGGTACAATGGTACTGGCAAAACCAAGAAAAAGAATGGGCGGATGGATAACCATCCAATAGTTCTGCAACAGCGCATTAAGACCATTGCCGTCCTTTACCAGACTCAGATAATCCGGGCGGCTAAAGATGGGCGCATCCATTTCGTTGCGCAGCAACACAAAGGGGCTGCTGCCTACCCGGGTGCCAAAAAAATAAATCCCTACCAACATGGTGGCTAAGGTGAATTGCGCAAAACTTACGGTGGTCATCACCGGACCCTCCCACTTGCCTGAGCGCCAGATTACAAACCATCCTAAAACACAGTGCCAAAAAGCCCAGAGCATAAAACTGCCCTCCTGCCCTTCCCAAAAGCAACTGAGCAAATACTCCACCTGCAGGTTACGACTACTGTGCTGCCAGGCATATTTATATTCAAATAAATGATTACTCAGAATAAAGTACAGGGTAAGGAACATACCCAAAACCGAAACGGTTTCCAGCATGAAAGCCACACGGCCTATTTTTAGCCAGCCCGCTCTGTGCTCCTCTTTTGGCGCTTTAAAGGCATACCAAAAAGCGATGGTAGCCACAAGGCTGGCTACTAAACCCAATACCGCCAAAAAATGACCCAAATACCCCGGCCACAAATTTTCTCCCAGATAATCCATTAGTGCACCCCCATGTTAGGTTTGCGGCAAATGTACAGGTAGCGGAAAATGTGCCGTCTTTTCGTTTGGGATAAGTGAAAGTGTAAGGGCTAAAATCCTGCTAAAAACCATCTGCCAATAATCTTCTTCAGGTCACCTTCTCCTCACCACAAAATACCGCTCTCACATGCTTACGAACGCTTCATCCGACAAATCAGCACCTTGCTGTAAATAGCCGGGAGGCTTGCGGGGCATTCGCTTAGTTTTGGCATAGAAACGATTATTGTGCGGCCCAAAGTGGCATTTTAATCTTGAGAAAATTATTTTAGCCAACCTGATGCGTAACAACTCAAACAAATATTACTGGCTCTTTCAAATTGGTGGCTGGGGGTTTTATATCGTTCTCTACACCTTTTTGTACTATACCCTTGGCATTCGCGAGCTGCAGATGTACTATACGCTGATTTTCGAGGCTCTACTCGGTTTTTTGGTGACCCATTTTATGCGCTACCTGCTGAGAGAAAGTAAAATTTTACTGATGCCTTTGGGCAAACAAGCTTTTTGGCTGGTGGTAATAACGCTGGCCTTTGGCGTACTGTATAGCAGTATGGTAGTAGCCGTGGAACATAATTTGCAGTGGGAGCCGGAAAGCTTTAGGCAGGCACCTTACATGCAAAAATGGTTGCGCACCACATTTGGCAGCTTGCTTTATTTTACCATATGGAGCCTGTTTTATTTTGCCTACCATTATGTAAGCAGCACCCAGCAGCAGCGTATGAATAGTGTGAAGTTGGAAGCCATGGTAAAAGATCTTGAACTTAAGACCATAAAAGCCCATATAAATCCGCATTTTATTTTTAATGCCCTCAACAGTATAAGAGCACTTGTAGATGAAAACCCCCAAAGGGCACGTACCGCCATCACAGAACTCAGCACCTTGCTGCGCAGCAGCATGAATGCAGAAAAGGAAGAACTGGTATCGCTGAAAAAGGAACTGGCCATCGTAAAAAATTATCTTGCCTTAGAGCAAATACGATTTGAAAGTCGCCTTAATCTTGATTTGCAGGTAGATGAAGATACTTTGCAGCAAATGGTGCCCCCTATGATGTTGCAAACGCTTGTAGAAAATGCCATCAAGCACGGCATCAGCAAACAAATAAAGGGTGGCGTTATCACTATAAAATCTTATTTTGAAGACGACCACCATGTCCTTAGCGTCCACAATACCGGCAATTTGCTGGTAGCAGAAGATGAGGATGGATTTGGCATAAAAAGCACCCGCAACCGTCTGCAATTGTTGTTTGGAAAAAAAGCCTGGTTTGGCCTTTCGGAACCTCAGGAAAATATGGTGGAAGCGAAAGTGGTGATGCCGGTAAATGTGCCGCTTGCCACAAGCAATTAAAAGAAATAAGAACAAAATCATATCAACGGGAAAACCATGACTAAGACAGCCATTATTATTGACGATGAACGCCTTGCCCGCAGCGAACTCAAAAGCCTGCTGGCCGACTACCCCGAAATTCAGGTGGTAGATGAAGCAGAAAATGCCGAAGAAGGCCTGCATAAAATTGATGCCCTGCAGCCCGATATTATTTTTCTTGACATCAACATGCCCGGCAAAACCGGATTCGATTTGTTGCAGGAACTGGATCGTTCGCCGCATGTGATATTTACTACTGCCTACGATGAATATGCGGTAAAGGCTTTTGAAGTAAATGCGCTTGATTATTTACTAAAGCCCATTGAACCCAAGCGACTTGCTGATGCCATTCATAAAGTGAATGAAACCATCATTAAGGAAAACCAGGCGAAAGCAGAAAATGCAGCCAGGGGATTACTGGGCGAGAATGATCAGGTATTTGTGAAAGATGGCGACCGTTGCTGGTTTGTTCGTCTTGGTGATATCAGGCTTTTTGAAAGTGTAGGCAACTATGCCAAGGTATTCTTTGGCAACAACAAGCCGCTCATTTTAAAATCGCTCAATGCGCTGGAAGAGCGACTTGATGAAAAAGTATTCTTTAGGGCTAATCGCAAGCATATTGTAAATCTTAGGCTGGTAGATAAAGTAGACAGCTACTTTAATGGCGGCCTTATCCTTGAATTGAAAGGCGGCGACAAAATTGAAGTAAGCCGTCGGCAAACCGTGAAGTTTAAAGAAATGATGAGCTTATAGTTTTTCAGCATGAAGAAAAGTCCCTCACTCATTTTTTGCTTGCTCATGGACGTTATTGGGTATGCCACTTATGTGTTGCCCTATTTTGGCGAGTTTGCCGATATTATTTGGGCACCTGTTTCTGCGCTAATTTTCTACAGTGTTTGGGGGGGCAAAAAGGGTGCCTTGGGCGGACTCTTCAATTTTGCCGAAGAAATACTACCCTTTGCTGATTTTGTACCCACCTTTACCATCGCCTGGCTGCACGGCTGGTGGAAAGAGCGCAATGCCACCCACCCACGACAACTTGCAGGATAAGCCATTCTATCAATGCCGGATAATGCACCCATAAAACGTCATGCGGCACTTGTACCCCTTTCTCACGACCATCATGATGCGTTGATGCTGGTATTGCAAATACGGAAAGGCGTAAAAAACAAAGTGCCTGCGAATCTTATGGCTGACTATGCTACTGAATTCTTTCGAGAGCAAATTTTGCCCCATTTTACGGCGGAGGAAACTTTCCTGTTTACGCGTTTACCCGCAACGCATAGTTTAAGGCTGAGAGCCGAATTGGAGCATGCGGAAATTAGGCAACATGCAGCTTCGCTAATGAATAGTTCGGATACTTATGAGGCGCTAACGTTGTTTGCTTCTGGCATGGAAAGCCATATAAGATTTGAAGAAAGAGAACTCTTTGCCCACTTTCAGGAAACAATGCCTGATGAAGAATTAGAGGAAATCGGCTCGCTTATGGCCAAAGGACTTGCCAATCGGGGGAAATGCAATGCACCACCCTTTTGAGCACAAAAAAACGGTCGTTTCACGGAGAAACGACCGGTGTGCGGTTCTTTTTACGGGTAGCCAAATAAATAAGACGATTTATAGGGATCCGAAAAAAATGCGATTTTAATACCTGTTGCCACGATATCCACCGCCGCCGCCGCTTCCGCTTCCGCGATTGCCGCCGCCACGGTATCCACCGCCACCACCGCCAGAAGGACGTTCGTCGCGGGGACGGGCTTCCTTAACGTTTATGGTGCGACCCTTAAGATCGGTACCATCCAGCGCGGCAATGGCTGCATTAGCCTGATCACCGTCAGGCATTTCTACAAAGCCAAAACCTCTGCTGCGATTGGTATCGCGGTCAACCATAATACGGCAGGATGATACCTCGCCATGGGCGGCAAATGCCTCCTG
>JAHEMO010000375.1 GCA_024643625.1 Chitinophagaceae bacterium | reverse complement strand
GATCCTGCTAACAGTAGTGGTTTGTCGTTGCAATCAAAAGGCTACCAAATTATAGTGCAGCAAGACGGTAAGCGTTTTGAAAGTTTTGTGTACCAAAGCCAAACTAATTTTGAAAAACCTGAGCAGCAAAGCGATCGCAACCACTGGACTACTTTTGAATTTTCGGGCAGCATTACCATTACCGTTACAAAATTAGATGGCGATTGGCGGGATGCTACACTCTATCCGCTGCGTCATGAATTGCAGGTACAACAAACAGGAGCACGCACGGTAAGTTTCACTATAAGTAAACCTTGTAAGCTGATGCTTGAATCTGCTGTTGCAGCAGAAGATCCCTTATTTATTTTTGCCGATGCATTAGCTGAGTCAATACCAAACAAAAAGAGTAAAAACGCCATAGTATTTGCCGCCGGAAAAGTGCATAATATTGGTTTGCAATACAAAGTGCCGGCGGGCAGCACGGTTGTTATTGAGGGTGGTGCTGTGGTTTGGGGCACGCTATTTTGCGAAGAGGGTGAAGGGGTAACCACTATTACCGGCAAAGGCATCATCACCACCCGCAGCGATGAACGAAAGCCTGGCGCTCCCAATATTCCTTTTAGTACCATCTATTCCGGTAAAACCGATATTGTAACTACGGGCATTACCATTACCGACCCTGTTCATTTTTGTATCATCGGCAGAGGAAAAGTGGAAACAAGGAATGTGAAATTGTTTGCCTGGTACCATCAAACCGATGGTTGGGGTGGTGGCGACAATTCTTTTATAGAAGATAGTTTTATAAAAGTGTTTGATGATAATGTGAAACTTTATTATCGCAATCAGCGGGCATCGGGTTTGGTTATTTACCAGCAACATAATGGCGCCCCTTTTCAATTAAGTTGGGGCGGACAAATGGCTAATCATTGCGTGGCAGAAGATATTGATATCATAAAATGCTGGGTAAACAAGCAAGGTGGTATCGGTAATTCTGCTGTGCTGAACGCAAGGCATGGTAGTACAAAAGATATTCAGGATGTAACTATTCGTAACCTGCGTGCCGATCAGGGTATTTACCAACTGATAGGCATTGGTAACGATAAGGATAATGCCATCAGTGGTCTGCGCCTGGAAGATATATCGGTAAAAGGCAGTCAGCAACAAGCATCTTATCTCATCAATAGCGGAAAGGGCAGCGTCGCCAATGTTTTGTTGCGTGAAGTGAAGATCAATGGGAAATGTTTCGCAGCGGAGCATATCTTGCTCGATCAGGTATCGCCTGATCAACTTAAAATTTCCTGCGATGATTAAGCATGCTTTTTTTCTAGGCGTTCTTTTGATAGGTCTTGCTGCACAAGCGCAATGGGAAACGCTCAAATGCACCGGCACTGTTTCGGCAAGGCATGAATGTGCCGCAGCCATAGTGGGCAACCATTATTACCTCATGGGCGGTCGCGGGAGCCGGCCGGTTAATCGATTGAATGTACAAACGCAGGTATGGGATAGCGTAGCACCCATGCCATTGATGATGCATCATTTTCAAACGGTAGTTGTTGGCAAGGATATATATGTGATGGGCGCTTTTACGGGTGGTTATCCGCACGAAAAACCGGTAGAAAATATTTGGATTTTTAATACGACAACGAATGCATGGCGAAAGGGTGCTGCCATACCTGCGGAAAGGCTACGGGGTGCAGCAGGTGTTGTAGTGTACCAACAAAAAATTTATGTGGTAGCCGGTATTATTGATGGTCACTACGATGGTCATGTAGCCTGGTTTGATGAGTATGATCCCGCTACCAACAAATGGCGTGTATTGCCCGATGCACCCCATAGCCGCGATCATTTTCAGGGCGCTGTGGTGGGCAATAAATTAGTGGTGGCCGGTGGTCGCAGAAGCAGTGCCAAAACCAATGAAGTATTTACACTTACCGAATCAGCAGTTGATGTATTTGATTTCAAAAAAAATATATGGACTACGCTGCCTGAAGCCGATAGCATACCTACGGCAAGAGCGGGTTGCACTGCAATAGTGGCCGGTCATTTAGTAGGGGTTATTGGTGGCGAAAGTGGTAAGCAGGCTACAGCGCATCAGGAATTGGAATGGTTCAATACCAAAACCATGCATTGGCAGCGCGGCGCCATGCTGAATATTGGCCGGCATGGCACGCAGGCAGCCGTTTGGAAGAATAATATTATAGTTGGTGCAGGCTCCGCTAAAAGAGGTGGTGGTCCTGAGTTGGCCGATGTTGAAATGATACCGTTACAAAGATGATTTAGCCATATAGTTTTTACACCATGAAGCAATTTTTATGCAGTCTGTTTAGCCTTATTGTATTGCATGCTTGTACCTATGCGCAAAGCTGGCGAATGGCTGATGTGCCATTACAAACACCATGGGCTGCTACGGTAGATGCCGCCATGCCGTTGCCGGAATATCCACGGCCGCAAATGGTGCGCAAAGCCTGGCAAAACCTGAATGGCTTATGGGAATTTCAGGCATGGAAGCCCGGTGATAGATTGCCGGTAAATAAAGTGCTGACGGACAAAATTTTAGTGCCCTTTGCATGGGAATCAGCACTAAGCGGTGTACGCAAGCAATTCGATACCTACAAAGCCTGGTATCGCCGGCAGTTTACCCTGCCTGCCGATTGGAAAGGGCAGCGCATTCTGCTGCATTTTGGGGCAGTGGATTGGGAAGCGATGGTGTACGTCAATGGGACTGCCGTTGGCAGCCATAAGGGTGGTTATGATGCTTTTAGTTTTGA
>JAHEMO010000114.1 GCA_024643625.1 Chitinophagaceae bacterium | reverse complement strand
AATACAATTAATAAGCGATAGCGGTTATGGGCGTAAAGCTTATCCTGGATTTCAGCCAATCGCTCCAAACCCATTTGCAACAAAGCTTCGCCTTCTTCCTTGGCAAACATTTTATGGTCGTAGTCGGTTTCAAAATCTTTTTTCAGATTTACCGTTTTGTCCGTCTTCACTTTAAGTGTTTTCAGGTAATCTTTAAAGGCCTTCATTTTTTTGTCGGAAAGGGTTGTGCTGCTGCCCATGCTTTTGCCGTTGTTCATTTGGTAAGTTTTAGTGTGTTATGTAGCGTTCAAAAAATTCGTAAGTGCGTAGCATTTGATCCATGCGTTGCCGGTTGTTGCCGCTGCGTGTTATTTCGTGCGTAGCACCGGGGTGCCGTACATATTCCACCGGCCGGTTGAGCGTCTTAAGACTTTTGTACAATTGCTCGCTTTGTATTACGCCGGTACGCAGATCTTGCTCGCCGTGAAAAATAATGAGTGGGGTAACAATATTTTGTACATAAGTAATCGGTGATTCACGCTCCAAAATATCATGCGTTTTTTTCTCCCAGGGATAGCCACCAAAATAGGCCGGCACCAATCTTGATGCATTGCCTTCGCCAAAAAATGTTCGCAAATCATAAACCCCGCGTTGCGCACAGGCCACTTTAAAACGCGTATCGTGACCAAGCATATAGGCAATCAGGTAGCCGGCATAAGAACCTCCGGTTACCGCCATATTATTTTTATCCATCCAGGCGTATTCGGCTGTGGCTTTATCCAACGCGGTGAGTACATCAGTCATGGGTCCGTTACCCCAGTCATTTATATTGGCCTGTAAAAACTTTTCGCCATAGCCGCCGCTGCCTCTTGGGTTGGCATACACCACAGCATAGCCTTTGGCGCAGTAGTATTGGTACTCGTGCCACATGCTGCTTTCGCCCGGCCCCCACATGGCGGTAGGCCCTCCATGTATTTCAAGAATCACCGGATACTTTTTGCCTTCAACCCAGTTGATGGGTTTCATTATCCAGTATTCTATTTCCAAGCCTAATTCGTTTTTGAATGTTCTTTTCTCGGGTAGGCTAACTTGTTTTTGGCTTACCCAATGCCGGTTGAAATCACTAATGCTTTGTTCTGCTTTAGCGGCACCATCGCTTTTGTATAATTCAAACGGATTGTTTACTTCTGTTTTTACATAGACCAATTTATTAGCAGCTACATCAAAGCTGCTGATGCCGGTATTAAAATTGGTAAGCGCTTCTATTTTTTTACTGCCAGGTGTATAGCGGTACAATACCACGCCCCCATTGCTGGGACTGGTGAAATACAAGAAACTTTCATCCGTACTCCATTGCAAATTATTAGCCTCTCTGTCGTGCGGAATAACGATGGCATCGCTTCGCCTTCCTTGTACCGGCATAATGGCCAATGTAGATTGGCCCGCAAAACTGCTGCGACCGTAAGTAAAAGCCATCCACTTGCCGGATGGCGAAACTTTGGCGCCGCGAAAACTGCTATCGGCTGCCCCTACAATTTTTGCTGCCAAAGCAGTATTGACATCGAAGCGATATATGGCGTTGTCGTCATCTGCTCTGTCCGGATGTAGTTGCAGGTTGTTGGGTGCCTCAACAATAAGGTTTTGGCTTTGGCCAATAAATTGTGGATTGCTGAACGACGTAAAACCTGCAGCCACAGGGGTTGGTTTACCCTTGCCATCGGCAGATATCAAAAAATGTTGGGTAACAGATAGGGTGCCGGTTGTGGTAGCTTCTTCCTGAAAGCTGAGCCGGTTTATCACCTTGGCTTGCTGGTCTTTTTCATTTAATGCAAGCCAGGCCCGTATGGCCGCCGTATTGCCATTGGGGTCGGCTTTGGTATTGGCCGCGGGCATCAGGTCGCTGTTGGTAAGGCCCGGTTTTTCCAAAGGCCATTCCGGTTTTTTGCTGCGCATATCCAACAGGCTGTCGCGCCAATATTCATCCAGCGTATAACTAACCGCGTACAAAATCTGTTGGCCATCGGGGCTCCATTTGGGTGAAGAGGCTCCATTGGCGCTGTAGGTAATTTGGCGTGCCTCGCCACCGCTTAGCGATAGCACATGTACTTGTGGTTTTTTATCTACACTGCGCACAAAAGCTATCGATTTACCATCGGGGCTGATAGCCGGGCGCGATGCACTTGCAGCAGCCGTGGTTAGCTGCCGCGGCGCAGCGTTTCCGTCCAACGCAACCGACCATATTTGCGTACCATAGGGGTATTGCCAGGCTTCTTTTTCATCTTTTATACTGGAGGTTACGGTAAACACGGCAGTCGATCCATCGGGGCTAATGCTTACGCTGCCTAATTGTTTTATAGCAAGCATATCGGTAAGCTGCACGGGGGTTTGCTGGCTCAAGGCAACAGACCATGTAATAAGAAGGGCAAAAGACAATAGTCCTAATCGTTTCATGCGAATTGTTTTGTAACAAAATGTTGAACAATATAACGCAATCGCGTAAATGCAAAAGCCCGCCGGCCCGCCATACATTTGGCGCCGATAAAAATCTTACGCAAATGAGCAGCTTACAAAACGAGTTTAACGCCTACAGGCAGCAAATGAACGAGGTGATTTTAAGCAAAGACAACCTGGTTATTAAGCGACTGTGGAATCTGGATACCAATACCTACGCCGAAGGTGCCCTAAGCACCCGTACCAAGGAAATGCTGGGACTTGTGGCCAGCATGGTATTGCGCTGCGACGACTGCATTAAATATCATTTGGGCAAATGCCGGGAGCAGGGTCTGAGTACCGAAGAGATGTACGAAATTTTTGCCGTGGCCAATATTGTGGGCGGCACCATTGTAATTCCGCATACCCGCCGTGCTGCAGAGTATTGGGAAGAACTGACCGCCGGGCACTAATGCATCGGCATGTTGATTAGTGGATTAAATTGAGCGCCAAAACATTGAATACGGGTAACTTCGTACCCACTATTTTAATCTGATAAGTATTGCCATGAGTGTTGACAGTTTGATCGGTGACTTGCCTAAACTTACCCCCAAAGATTTTTCTAGCGATCAGGAAGTGCGTTGGTGCCCGGGATGTGGCGACTACAGCATACTGGCGCAGGTGCAGCGCATAATGCCCGACCTTGGTGTGCCGCGGGAGAATATTGTAATCATCAGTGGCATTGGTTGCAGCAGCCGCTTTCCGTATTACATGAATACCTACGGTATGCACAGCATCCATGGTCGTGCAACGGCTATTGCAAGTGGGCTCAAGGCTTCGCGGCCCGAGCTTAGCGTATGGATTGTAACCGGCGACGGTGACGGACTGAGTATCGGCGGCAACCATACCATTCACCTGCTGCGCCGCAATTTTGATGTGAACATCATGTTGTTCAACAACCAGATATACGGCCTTACCAAGGGACAATACAGCCCCACATCGGAAGTAAAGAAAATAACCAAGAGTACGCCGCTGGGCAGTATTGATCATCCGTTTAACCCGCTGGCCCTGGCCATGGGCGCCGATGCTACATTTATAGCCCGCAGCATGGATAGAGATCCCAAGCATTTGCAGGACATGCTGAAACGTTCTCATGCGCATAAAGGCGCCTCTTTCTTAGAGATATACCAAAACTGCAACATCTTTAATGATGGTGCTTTTGAGGTTTTTACCGATAAAGGCACCAAGGCGCAGGAAGCGCTTTTTCTGGAGCAGGGAAAACCGTTGGTATTTGGCGCCAATAGAGAAAAAGGTATTCGTATAGATGGTATGCGGCCCGTTGTGGTATCGCTTACCGATGGGGAGTATAGCGCCGATGATTGCTGGATACACGATGAAACAGATTTCTTTAAAGCACAGATATTGGTTCGCCTTTTCGACGATCCCAGCCGCGATGGTCATTATCCCCGGCCATTTGGTGTTTTCTTTGAAACGGAGCGTGCCTGCTACGAAGATGTGATGGCCATGCAAATAGAAGAAGCCATAGCCGGCCGCGGCAGGGGCAATTTGCAAAAGCTAATTAGCGGCCGGGAGGTTTGGGAAATAAAAGCCTGATAACTCTTCATAAAAAAATCGCCTTCCGGAAATGGGAGGCGATTTTTTAGTATAGCAGATTTTGTTATTACAGCTTCTTCATCAGCTTATCTACAATGCCGTACTTGATACTTTCGTCCGCATCCATCCAATAATCGCGGTCGAAATCTTTCATTACTTTTTCAAAAGGCTGGCCACAATTGTCTGCCAGTATTTTTGCGCCAAGTTCTTTGGTTTTCTTTACCTGCACGGCCATTATTTCAAGGTCGGCACTTGTGCCGCGGCCACCACCGCTGGGCTGGTGTATCATTACTTCGCCATGCGGAAAAATATAGCGCTTGCCTTTGGCACCACCACTTAGCAATATACTGCCCATACTGGCCGCCATACCCATGCACACCGTGCTTACTGGGCTGCTAATCATTTGCATGGTATCATAAATAACCATGCCGCTGGTGACGATACCGCCGGGGCTGTTGATGTAAAATGTGATCTCTTTTCCGGGATCAATAGCATCCAGATAAAGTAATCTTGCGGTGATATCCTTCGCACTTTTGTCATCTACTACACCCCATAAAAACACTTTGCGCTGCTCAATAAACTTTTTATCAAACTGCCACCCGCTCATCATTTTCTCCATCGGGTTTTCAATATTCGGGAGTTCCGGCGCTTCCGGTTCTTCCTCCTCGCTGCGAAACCTGTTTCGGCTATAATTCATGGCTATCTTTTTAATGTTTTAAACTTCCTTCTTACAACACCAATTCACCTTAACCCTCTGCCTCGAACTTTTCTTCCTCCCCTCTCCAAAGGAGAGGGACCGGGGTGAGGCTCTCTCCCTATTTCTTCTCCTTCCTGGGATTAGTTACCAGCACTTCATCTACCAAACCATATTCCTTGGCTTCGGGGGCGGTCATCCATTTGTCGCGGTCGCTGTCTATAGCAATCTGTTCCGGGGTTTGGCCGGTATGCTGTGCCAATATGTCGTACAGTTCTTTCTTAAGCTTGCGTACTTCATTTACGGTTATTTCAATATCCGTAGCCTGACCTACTGCACCACCGCTGGGTTGGTGAATCATGATGCGGCTGTGCTTGAGCGCTGTGCGCTTGCCTTCCGCACCGGCGGCCATAAGCACGGCACCCATGCTGGCAGCCATGCCCGTACAAATGGTACTGATATCGGGGCTCACAAACTGCATGGTATCGTACATACCAAGGCCGGCATATACGCTGCCGCCAGGGCTGTTGATGTACATCTGAATGTCGCGGCTACGGTCTGTACTCTCCAAAAAAAGGAGCTGCGCCGTTACAATATTGGCCACTTCGTCCATAATGGGATAGCCCAAAAAGATGATGCGGTCCATCATCAGGCGGCTATACACGTCCATTACCGCAATATTCATGGGGCGCTCTTCAATAATGTTAGGCGTAAGCCCTGTTACATCGGCAATAGCCGTAGTGGGCACATAGGCATTGGCCAGCGGCGATGATTTTTTGATATAACTATCCAATGTATTGCTGCTGATGCCGCGATGTTTTACGGCGTATTTTTCAAATTCTTTTCCAAAATCCATATTGAGTAGGCTTTGCTTTGTATTCGCCGCGGCGAATGGTGATGGAACATGCAATTGGGGTGATAAAATTGCCTGCACGGGCAATATAACGGCTTAAGAGATTCAAATACTGTGCGATAAAATTTTCCCGACAATTTGGCGGAATCATTGCAACCCGTAGTTGGGTTGCAAACTCAGGCTGGGTATTGTATCTTGAAAATCAACGGCGGCAAAGCATGCCTGCTGTTTAAACCTGATCGCCATGAAAAAAACAATCTCCCTGCTTGTTGTTGCTACAATAGTATTCCCCGCCGATGTGTTTCCCCAAAATGTCGGCATAGGCACTTCCTCGCCGCATCCCAGCGCCCAATTGCAGGTGTCTTCGGCCAATAAAGGATTGCTGGTGCCAAGGGTTTATCTAAGTAACACGTTTTTAGCCAGCCCTGTTGGAAGCCCCGATACCAGCCTTTTAGTGTTTAACAACAACAGCAGCATGGTTGGCGGTTTGGGAGATGGGTTTTATTACTGGACCGGCAGCCGTTGGAACAAACTAAGTACTTCCAGCGAATCCTGGCAACTGACTGGTAATTCAGGCATCGATACCGCGATTCAATTTCTGGGAACCCGTGATAATACTGCCTTGCGTTTTCGCGTAAATAACGAATTCTCGGGTGCCATGGAAACCTTCACAGGCAATACTTTTTTCGGTTTTCGGGCCGGATCGTCAAACCAGTTTAGCAACCAGAGTTTCACCGGCGAAAAAAACACCTTTTTTGGCATGGAAGCCGGCAGAAACAATACTACCGGTCGTTTCAACACATTTATTGGGCAGGGTGCCGGCAGAAACGAGACCGTAGCCTTCGGCAATACAGTTGTTGGCGCCAATTCCGGAGCCGGATTAAGCACGGGAAACAATAATAGTATTCTCGGTATTGGCGCTGGGGGAGTTAGCACAGGCAGTGACAATGTTGTGGTGGGAGCAAGCGCCGGAGTATCCATGGGTGCAGCCTCCGGAAACACGTATATAGGCACTGATGTTGCGGGCTTTAATAATGGCGGCGACTTTAATGTGTACCTTGGCCATAGAGCCGGTTACGGGAACTTTGGGCTATTCCCAAAATTCGAAAGCTTCAACAATGTATATATAGGGGATAGCAGCGGCCATTTTACTAATGGCGGCCGAAACAATGCTTTCGTTGGCAAACGCTCAGGCTTCAATAATCAGCAGGGCAGCTACAACACATTTATAGGCGATAGTACAGGATGGAATAATGTAACCGGAAACCAAAATACCTACTTAGGAAGTCAGGCCCGCGGAAATAACGCTGCGTTGCAAAATGCTACCGCAGTTGGCGCCCACGCATTTGTGACAGCGGCAAATAGTATGGTGCTGGGTGGCGTAACCGGTCAAAACGGTGCTACGGATATGACTAATGTAGGTATTGGCATCAACAATCCCGCCCGTAGGCTTTGGGTAAGGTTTGATGAAAATAGCACCGGGCTAAGCCCAATTGTAAATTCCATTCAGGTATGGGAAAGAAGTGGCGCATCCACCTTCGCGAGTTTTTTAACGGATGCTGATCGCGAAGCGGGTATTCTGTTTGGCAACAGCAGCAGTACTGCAGATGGTGGAATAGTATACAACTCGGCCAGTAACCTGCGGGGAATGCAAATCAGAACCGGGGGAAATGCCGTTCGCATGACAGTTAACGCTACAGGAAATGTAGGTATTGGTACCGACGATCCGGCCTACCGGCTTCATGTAGTAACAAATGATGCACAAAACTTTGGCTACCGCGAAGGCATTGTTGTTGAAAATACGGCCACGGGTGTAGGCAATACCGGTGAAGCAGCTATTAGTTTTAAAAACCAGGGTCCTGATGGCACGGGCACGAACCAATGGATGGTTGGGTTGAATCAAAACCGAAATCTGGCTTTTGCCTACGGCGGCGATTTTGCGGGGGGCTCCATAACCAAAGTGCTTATTGATTCAACCGGCAATATGGGTATTGGAACAACAGCTCCTGCTCAAAAGCTGGACGTTAACGGCAATCAGCGCCTATCGGGTTCGCTGGTAAGGCCAGCCACCGGGTCAAACGATATGATCCCAATCTGCTATGGTAGCGTTTCAGGTAGTGGTGCCATTTTTAATGGCACGGGCAATTTTACATCTGCCAAAACAGCCACCGGACAATACGAAATAACCATCACCGGCGAGACGTATTCAAATTTCAGTTTTGTAACCATTATTACACCCCTCAGCACCTCACTACGCATGGCTTGCGCAGCCACTACCGGCGGTAAACTTCAGGTTAGGGTTTTTGATGCTGCTGCCGCACAACAGGATACCAGTTTCTATTTTATAGTATATAAACTCTGATTTTTAGAAAAGCCCGGGAACATCTATCCCGCTAAATGAAAGCTTCTTGAACACGTAGTTGATGGTTAAGGCTATCGCGATACATAATGGCTTTCAAAAAAGATGCAACCATTATCCAAAATAAATATAGACTGGTACTGGTTTTTGTTTCGGCATGCACTTCGGGTATGCAAACGAATTTATGATGCAGAAAATTCAATCGATGATATGCAGCTTATAACTGGTTTGCATACGGTGTACAACTATGCTGCAAGGCCTTCAAAAGACCAATTGGACAAAGCCTAAGGACTAAGAATATTGTAAGGATCCTTGCGCAGGTTGTACAATACAAAATGGAACCAGCTGCGTCTGCGCGAATCAGTAGACGACCATCCAGCAACACTTCGCGACACATCTGTAAACTTGATGGATGCCCGGCGGGTATTTCCATCTATCAGCTCGCCGGTGGAAATGGCCTGATCCCAGCTGCCATTGCCCACAGCGGTAATGATCAGCAGCATGCTATCCTTATAATAATTGTGACCGGAAACTGTAAGGGTGTACCAATTGGAAGAGGCATCCCAGACCACGCTATAATTTCCACTGCCATTTTTTTCGGTAGCAAAGCTATCTACTACGCCCCAGGCTATCATTTGCGGACCTGTGCTTACAGGCTGCCAGCGGTTTAACGACAGGCGTAAAAGATTACCGTTAATGAGGATTGTTGATGTGCCATAGCGCTGATAGGCATACAATTGGTTTTCCACCGTATTGTACGCGATCATGCCGAGTGTCTTGGTGGGTACAGCGCTAAGTTCTGCAGTGGTAAGCCGCGGCAGTATTAGTGGCTTGCCGCCTTGTCCAAGATCGAGTATAGAACTTGAGTTCGGCGCATTGGTGCCGATGCCGACACTTTGGCCTTGTACCAGTGCTATCACCAGCAGGCCAATGCTCAGTAAAAACATGGGCTTTTTCATAACCATCGATTTCGCTTAAGGTAACGATTTTTCCTCAGTAAAGGCGGAAAAAAGTGATCTGCGCGCTAAATATCTAGCCACTGTAAAGGCCGGATTAAAATCGATCAGGAGATTATGATCAGGTCGCCGTCAATCCTGATTTGCTACAGCAAAAAATAGGGACATACATGGCGCCAATACCGGTGCTTTACCACTCTTGCAAAAGGGTAATTGGCAATAGCTTGACAAGCCTGTATGCTTGATATTTTATTGTTTCGCCATTCATTTTCTTATGCTATCCGCGCTATTGCGGAGGTTCAAAAATGTACTTCAGCTTTGCCATAAAGCCCTTCAGCCCTGTTAGCGCTTTGCGCATGTTGCGGTATTCGTGCAGCACTATAGTGGCCGTATCGTTTTGGGGTAAGGCATGGGTAATACCATAAACGGGCTTTTCTTTTTCTATAGCAAAAGTGCCAAACAGATGATCAAAAATCATGGTAAGGCCGCCCATATTTTTATCGAGGTATTGCGGGTTTTTAGCATGGTGTACCCGATGCGTGGAAGGCGTATTGATGATATAATCAAGAAAGCCAAGCCGGCCCACATGTTCCGTATGAATCACAAAATTTTCAATAGCGATAATAGAATCAATAAACAAAATCATTTCGGGACGGATGCCAGCAAAACAAAGCGGCAATGAAAAGATGAAGCGGTAAAAAATATGGATGAAATTTATGCGTAAGCCGGTGGATGCATTGAAATATGTAGAGGAATGGTGAGTGGAATGTGCGGCCCAGAAAATCCTTGATTTATGGCCAAGCCAATGGTAATAGTAGTAGCAAAAGTCGCAACCCAAAAATGCAAAAACCCATAGCCACCAGCTTGGTTCCGGCTTAAAAGGTGCGTACTGGTAGCAAAATGTAAATAAACCAAAGGCAAAGAATTTCGCCAGAAATCCACATGCAATAAAAACAGCACCCAACAGAAAATTGGTTTTGATGTCTTTCTTCAATCTGCCGTCCGCAGCTTCTTTTAGTGTCAGTGAAATTTCAATGGCAATAACCAATACCATAATTGCCAATCCAAGTAAATTATAGGTGAGCATGATGACAGGTTTTAGGGTGTGCAAAAATTAGTCTGCCGCGAAGGCATTCTGTCTATCGCCAAGCAATAGATCTCGTATCACATGTACCGGTACCGATAGTAAATTTTAGCAGGAGTGCCCTGGCTTATTGTGCATGCCGCAAAGAATAAGGGTTTAGGGTTTTGCGCCTTCCTGGTAAATCGTTTAGGGTGTTACTGCTACAACCGGTTGTA
>JAHEMO010000113.1 GCA_024643625.1 Chitinophagaceae bacterium | reverse complement strand
CCTGGGTGACGGCACCCAATTGACGAGACCTGATGCGCAAGCATTTTCGCATACCTACACTGCTGCAAACACCTACACAGTGCGCTTTTATACTGAAACCGATTTGGGCTGTAAGAGCGACACTGTCTCAAAAAATGTAGTAACAGCATCAACGCCTCTTGCCAATTTTGATTTGCCCGAAGTATGCCTCAATGATGCATCCGCCACCTTCATAAACAAATCAACCACCCCTGCAAATGGAACGCTTACCTATCTGTGGAATTTTGGAGATCCCGGTGCAAATGCCGGCAATCCCAATACTTCAATTGCCACAGATGGTAAGCATCGCTATAGTCAGTCCGGTAATTATATCGTTTCGCTTATCAGCACCAATAATGCCGGTTGCAGCGATACCATTGTGCAGCAATTGACGGTAAACGGCGATAAACCACAGGCAGTTTTTACGGTAAATAATGCAGCGTCGCTTTGTGCCAACCGACAAGTGGAACTAGTGAATAATTCTACTGTAAATTTTGGATCAGTAACAAAGGTGATCGTTTACTGGAACTGGCCTAACGCCACCGATACAACCATAGATGAGAACCCTACTGCAGCCGAAGTATACCGCCATATCTATCCGGATTTTAATACTCCTGCCAGCAAATCTTACAACATAAAATTTGTTGCGTTTAGCGGTGGTGTTTGTTTCAATGAAGCTAACCGCACTGTTACGCTAAACGCATCGCCTGACGTAGTATTTAGCACGGTAAACGGCATATGTGTTAATGCACCTGCCCGTACGCTTACTGAAGCCAGGGATGCCAGTGTTTTGAATGCTCCGGGAACATATTTCGGCACCGGAGTAACGGGTGGCCAGTTTTCGCCCGCAGGCCTTACACCAGGAACTTCTTATTCCATTGGCTATGTGGCGGTATCTGCAGTTGGATGTAGAGATACCGGTTATGCAGCCATAAATGTGCTGGCGTTGCCGGTGGCAAAAATTACAATTCCGGGTCCTGCATGCGAGGGAAAAACCGTCTTGATAGATGATGCTTCCACCACTCCCGTGGGCGCGATAACCCAATGGAGTTGGGACATGGGTGATGGTACAAAACTCAATCGAAACAATGGCAACGCTTTCAACCATGTGTTTGCCGGATTAAATACCTACAATGTTCGCCTCTCCGTTAGCACGGATAGTGGTTGTGTAAGCAATACAGATCAGCTGGCCTTACAGGTGAATGTGAATCCAAAGGCAGATTTCACACCTCCGTCTGTTTGTCTTCCCCAGGGTAGGGCAGCCTTTCAAAGCAACAGCACCATAGTGGGCGGCAATGCCTCGCAATTACAGCATCGCTGGAATTTTGGAGATGGTTCACCAATAGGTACAGGTGCCTCACCTGTACATTTTTACAGCGGCAGCGGCCCCTATTCCGTAAGCCTCGTGAGCACAAGCACCCGTGGCTGTTCCGATTCTGTGGTAAGGGTCCTGACCAATATTTATCCGCAGGTGATGGCCAATTTCACAGTATCGCCTCCCGAGGTTTGTGTGGGTGCTCCCATACGTTTTACAGATGTAAGTAATGCAATTAATCGCCGGAAAACAGCGTATAACTGGCAACTTGGCGATGGCCAAACCAAAACTGATTCCACATTTTCCTATACCTATACCAGGGCAGGAACTTTTACCGTAAGCATGTTTTATACCACCGATGTAGGCTGTTATAGCGATACAGTGATAAAGCAGGTAACTGTGCATCCATACCCGGAGGTAGATGCCGGACCCGACAGGGTGGTACTTGAAGGCGGACAAGTGAAGCTATTGGCAGCTGTTAGTGGTGGGTCGGGCTACCAATATTTATGGACGCCTTCTACATGGCTGGATGATGTAAAGGTGCTTCAACCCGTTACATCGCCGCAGGTAGATATCACTTATAAACTAACCGTAGTGAGTACGGGTGGTTGCACAGATGAAGATGAAGTGAACGTAAAATTGTTGCTGAAGCCAGAAATTCCTAATGCTTTCAGCCCTAATGGTGATGGCATAAACGATGTGTGGAATATCCGGTATCTGGATAGTTATCCCGGCGCTACTGTTCAGGTTTTCGACCGTTATGGACGAGTTGTGTTTAGCAGCACCGGTTACAATACACCCTGGAACGGTACCTTAGAGGGCAAAGGAATGCCGACAGGGGTATACTATTATATTGTAAATCCCAAAAACGGGCGCAATGCTTATACCGGTTCGGTTACGCTACTGAGATAATGAAGTTTGCTTTACCCCTAATAATATCTTTTTTGCTCACCATAGCGGCATCAACCTTTAATCTTTTGCCGGCACAATCTTTTGTGTTTGCCAGCCTCGATGGTAGTCCTATGAATACTACAGGCTGGAATTTGCAGGGTGCGGCTTATGTGGGCAATACCGGAAGCAATACCGGTAATAATGAATTGGTTTTGGTGAATCCGGTGCTATCGAGCTCAGGCTCTGTATTTTTTGCCGCGCCTATCAATTTGGCGCAATGCCGCAAATGGATTGCTGAATTTGAATTTAGAATTGCTGATGGCAATGCAGCTGATGGACTTAGTTTTTGCTACCTCGATGTGCCTCCGTCGGGATTTGTAAGCGGGGGTGGCCTCGGTATTCCCGGCACGGCCAACGGTCTTAAAATTTGTATTGACACCTGGCGCAATTGCGGTAACGATGCCGTACCCAAAGTACAAATACGGTATGGGGTAGGCTACGATGAATGCAACGGACAACCCACGCGTGATAACAACGACGGAGCCCTAAACTTTATCCGCAATGGCAACTATCATACCTGCAAAATCACCTACGATAATGGCAATATTATTGTGGAGATTAATGGTGTGGAATATTTGCGTGGCAATCAAAATTTCAATTTCACAGGTTATTTTGGCTTTACAGCAAGTACAGGCGGCTTTTTTGACCGGCACAGTATCCGTCAGGTGAAAATATTCACTGAAATGCCACCGTCGGAAGCCGGAAATGCTGTGGCGGGTTGTTCAGGCAGCCAGTTTACGCTTGGAAGTTTGGC
This sequence comes from Chitinophagaceae bacterium, assembly GCA_024643625.1. Classification (GTDB taxonomy): domain Bacteria; phylum Bacteroidota; class Bacteroidia; order Chitinophagales; family Chitinophagaceae; genus Phnomibacter. Next base: position 7,156 of record JAHEMO010000113.1, on the reverse strand, counting down.
AACTGCCGGCTACACTTATGCCTGGTCGCCGGCTATAGGCTTGAGCAATGTAAATACAAGCAACCCTGAAATTATACTACCACCAAACCGTGCTGATACCATGCGCCTGCAATATGTGGTAGAAACAGGATTTGCCAATCTGCCCGGCTGCTTTAGTCGCGATAGCGTTTTGGTAACCGTATTACCCACTGCCAACCCTGCATTTGCCTGGGATAGTATTTGCAGTCCGCAAACTGCCGTGCAATTTGCCAATCGAACAAGTTATGCCAGCCGACAGGCCCTCGCATCGGACGCGCAATGGCAATGGAATGCGCAGCCGATAGGAGGAGGAGCCATCCAAACGAGTGCGCAATATTCGCCTGTCATCAATTTCGTGGGAACGGCTGACCATAAGGTAGACTTAAAAGTGACCACGCAGGCGGGCTGCACGAGTGATACCAGTATTGTTGTAAAAGCTGTTTTTCAACGCCCGCAACTCTCTATTTCCGCGCCTGTTAGCGCTTGCGAAGGAAGTGCCATCACAGCACAGGCAGTTTTGACAAATACGGCACCTGCACCTAACAATTACTACTGGCAATTAGGCGACGGTAATCAGGCAACAGGAAAGCAGATTACGCACAGCTATTCAAGCGCCGGAAATTTTCGAATGACGGTTTACGCCGATGGTTTACAAGGTTGCCAATCAGACACAGCCGTGCAAATGATTCGGATTGCTAGCAAACCATTAGTGAGCATAGTGGATAGCCCCGATTCGGCATGTTTGAACGACAGAATCACGCTGTTGGCTGGCTCGCCCGACACCAACATTGTGAGCTGGACATGGCAGGTTGGCGCTAATGTAAATTTGTCCGGAAATCCGGTAAGTACCACCCTGGCATCATCCGGCAATACAGCCATTGCAGTACGGGCAACCAATAGTTTTGGCTGCACCAATAGCGTGGCAACTGCAGTAAGAGTAGGGGAGCCTCCGGTTCTTTCGGCCGGGCCCGACCGGCAAACAATTTCCGGTAATCCGGTGCGTTTGCTTGGTGAAGCGGACACTTTATCTACCAATATTGTATGGACGCCGGCTACGGGTATTGCCAATCCTGATGTCCTGCAGCCTTTGGCCATGCCACTTGCTACTACACAATACCGCATTAATGGCAGCAATGGTTTTTGTGATGCTTCTGATGAGGTTATCGTTGTGGTTTTTCCTGAATTAAAGGTGCCTAATGCCTTTAGTCCAAATAGTGATGGCATAAATGATGTATGGAATATTGCCGGGTTAAATACGTATCAGGAAATCTCGATCCGTATTTTTGACCGCTATGGTAGGGTAGTGTACGCTGCAAGCGATTACAACCGGCCATGGGATGGTACACAAAATGGAGCGGAGTTGCCAACAGGCGTTTATTACTATATTATTGAACTTACAAAAGGTTTTGGCACTTTGCAGGGGAGTGTTACCATGCTACGATAAATAACATGAAGAAACTATTTCAATTTTCGACGCTGGGCATACTGCTCATGGGAGTTTTTGCAAATGTGCAGGCGCAGTTGCGTCCGCATTACTCGCAGTATATTCTCAACAATTTCATTATTAATCCGGCAGTTGCCGGTATTGAGAATTATACTGATGTAAAAATTAGCCATCGGCACCAATGGGTGGGCATTCAGGATGCTCCGGTAACTACCTACCTTACTGTGCACGGCAGCATTGGTAAAGAGGATCAGCGTACAAGCCCCACCACTTTATTGCCCGAAGGCGAAAATCCCAGAGGAAGGGCTTATTGGGAGCAGTACGAATCCGCAAAACCGCACCATGGATGGGGTGCCACCGTTGTGAATGACCGTACAGGTCCGTTGAATCGTTTGTCGGTTTATGGAACCTATGCCTACCATTTGGGCATTTCGGCACAAACCAGTTTATCGGCGGGAATAAGCGTGGGTGTAACCAACAACACCATCAAAACCGATAAACTCATCTTCGACAACCCCATCGACCCGGTGGTGGCCAATAGCAATCTTTTGAATCGTTGGCGTCCGGATGTAAATCTTGGCGTGTACCTGTACAGTGCCGATTATTTTGCAGGCTTCAGTGTACAGCAAATCCTTGATCAGGGATTTATTTTTGCTTCCGATACACTAACCACGGCTAGCAAAAGCTACCCCCACCTGTTTATGACTGCGGGTTACAAAACTTATGCAGGCGAAGATTTTTCTATCATTCCGTCTGTGGTTTTCAGGTATATCAATTCTTTACCACTGGGCGTTGATCTGAATGTGAAAGCCCAATACCGCGACAGGTTTTGGGTAGGTGCCGGCTACAGGCTTCGCGATGGTATTGTAGGTATGGCAGGGGTTAATGTATCATCCATGTTTAGCGTAGGTTATGCTTATGACTATACCACAAGTGCCTTGCAGAATTACACCTCTGGTACCCACGAAATTGTAATAGGATTCTTGTTGGGAAACAAATGGGGCGATACCTGCCCTAGAAATCTTTGGTAATAGAAATACTGAATGACTACTTCTTGGCAAGATCAAGCTTCCATTCCATAGCGCTCTTGGTTTGGGTAGATTTCACAGTAGTAAGCGAAACAGAATAAATAAGCCAGGTGCCATTCAATTTTGGCAACAGGGCATCGCCACCGGCATCAAAATTTGCTACAATACTTTGTTGATCTTCTTTTGATTCCCAAATACCAGACTGCACTTTAACCCCATTCTTAATGGCATCAACCGTTCGGTTTCTGTAAAACTGAAACTCGTAGCCGTTAAATGATGTAGTGGTGTTGGTAGAACCTTCCTGCATCAGGGTAACCACCCATGTGCCGCTGGTCATTACATCCAATACGAGGTTTTCCTGAGCTTTTCTGATTTGCTTTTTACAACCTGAAGTAAGACTCAGGACTGCAATCGTAAGAAAGGCTGTAAGAATATGTCTGATTTTCAACGTCATGCTGCTGCAAAATAAAATATACAGTTGGTAAGAGCATCAAAATTTTTGATTTCCTGCGACAAAAGACCCGTATACAAAGGGAGCTCAGATAGCTGAAAAGCATGCGGATTTCCAAAACTGTATTGCTGTAGAGACCAGATTGATTCCTTCCTTTTATAGCCGTGTTAACAATTTTACTTTTTATGTGGCATACAATTCGTAGGTAAAGGGAACAAACCATTGGACATATGAAATACGTACTTGCATGCTTTTTTATTGGGTCAATTATGTTGGCAGGATGTTCAAAAAACGGAAAAGTTGAAGGGACTACCAGACTTGATATCAGGCTTACCGATAACCCTTTCAATGCGGATGAAGTAAACGTGGATATAGAAAAGGTGCGGGTAAAACTGAGTGATGACGATCAGGCCAACAACAATAATTCAAGCGACGACAATGGCAATTGGGTTGACCTTGAAACCGCTGCGGGTATTTACAACCTGCTTGATTACCAAAATGGATTAGATACCGTTGTAGCGTCGGGAATGGTACCTGCCACACCGGTAAAGGAAATCAGGTTTGTTTTGGGAACAGATAACAGCATTGTCATCAATGGTCAAAGCTTTCCGCTAACTATTCCAAGTGGATCAGAATCGGGATTGAAAATAAAGCTTGATAAAAACCTCAATCTGAGCGTTGAGCAAGTTGTGGTTGATTTTGATGCCGAATTATCAGTACATCAAAACGGTACAGGCAATTATATTTTGCGTCCCGTTTTGCGCATCAAGGAGTGATAAACCTCCACATATACAACGCGCTGCCTTAATAGCCGCCGTTGCCGCATTTTACATCAGGAAAGGGGAAGGAATTACTTCCTCTTTTTCTTTGGTGCGCAGGGCCATGGTAAAATTGTCGCGCAGCGAAAAACAACCGTATTCGCCTTTCTTGTTTAAAGCTATAAACCCAATTTGGGTTTGGGCAACACGATCTCTGCCGCGCATTTTAATGAGGCGCTCAACAGCGGCTTTGCAGGCATCACGCGGCGTAAGGCCACTGCGCATAAGTTCCACTACAGCGTGGCTGCCGCATATCCGAATAACATCCTCGCCAAGCCCTGTGGCAGTGGCTGCTCCTACTTCGTTATCTACATACAGTCCGGCACCAATAATAGGGGAGTCGCCCACACGGCCATGCATTTTGTAGGCCATACCGCTGGTGGTGCAGGCGCCACTCAGGTTGCCATTGGCATCTAACGCCAGCATGCCAATGGTATCGTGGTTTTCTTTAATGCGCTGTTCGATATTCTTAATGGTGGCTTGCGGATCGTATTTGCTTTCCTTTAGCCAGGCTTGCCATGCTTTTTTCGATTTGTCGGTAAGGAGATTGGTTTTTTTGAATCCGTTTTGCAGGGCAAACTGCAGGGCTCCGTAGCCCACCAACATAACATGTGGCGTTTTTTCCATTACCATACGGGCAACGCTAACAGGGTGCAGGATATACTCAAGTCCGGCCACGGCGCCAATATTGCCATGCTCGTCCATGATGCAGGAATCAACAGTCACTTTTCCATCCCTGTCGGGCAATCCGCCATAGCCCACGCTCTGATCATCGGGATCGGCCTCAGGCACCTGTACACCGGCATGCACGGCATCCAATGCTGCGCCACCCGCTTGCAAAACTTTCCATGCTTCTGCATTGGCTTTCACGTTAGGGGCCCATGTGCTAATTACAATCGGCTTATCGGCCGGAAGAAAATCAGATGCTTTACCGCCACCCAATAAAGGCAGGAGGGCAGGTGCTGAAACGCCAAAAAAACTTCGCCTGTTCATAGCTTACAAATATGGCTATTCAGCACTAGCCGAAAATACTTTTTTTAGGCGCGTTCCAACACCACCGCATAGCCCTGACCTACGCCAATACACATGGTACACAGAGCATACCGGGCTTTTCTTTGTTGTAATTCCAGGGCCGCTGTCAGCAGCAATCTTGCACCGGTCATACCAAGTGGATGGCCAAGCGCAACTGCGCCACCGTTTGGGTTAAGCCGCTCATCATCGTCCTGCAGTCCCCATGATCGGGTGCAGGCCAAAGCCTGCGCGGCAAACGCTTCATTGAGTTCAATAACGTCCAGGTCGGCGAAGCTGAGACCCGCTTTTGCCAGTGCTTTATTGCTGGCTTCCACGGGGCCAATACCCATAATGCGTGGTTCTACACCAACAACATGGCTGCTTACAATTCTTGCAAGTGGTTGAAAAGCATTGATTTGTACGGATTTTTCAGAGGCAATCAGCAAGGCGCAGGCGCCATCGTTGAGCCCCGATGCATTGCCGGCGGTCACGGTTCCCAATGGCCGGAAGGCAGGTTTAAGTTTGGCTAATATTTCGGGGGTGGTTCCCGGTTTTACAAATTCATCCTGATGAAAAGATCTGTTCTGTTTGCCATCGGGAATTTCCAGGGACATTATTTCGGTGGCCAACCTTCCATTGGTTTGCGCTGCCGCTGCTTTTTGCTGGCTTCGCCAAGCAAATAAATCCTGGTCTTTGCGGGAAATATGGTACTGATCCACCAGGTTTTCAGCAGTTTCACCCATGGCTTCAGTGCCATATTGCGCAGCCATTTTCGGGTTAATAAAGCGCCAGCCAAAGCTGCTATCGTAGAGTTGGGCGTCATTCCCAAAGGGTTTGCTCGTTTTGGAAACTACATATGGCCCACGGGTCATATGTTCAACACCACCGGCAATGAGGAGGCTGGCATCCCCGGCCAGGATGGCACGGTGTGCATGAATTACTGCCGACATTCCGCTTGCACATAGCCGGTTAATGGTTTCGCCGGGAACAGATACCGGCAGCCCAGCCAGAAGGGAAGCCATTCTTGCCACATTTCGGTTGTCTTCGCCGGCCTGATTGGCGCATCCCAGCAGCACATCGTCTACAGTAGCGGCATCGAGCTGAGGATATTGCTGTATTACATACCTGACGGTGGCCGCAGCCAAGTCATCTGCCCGAACCGCTGAAAGACTGCCACCGAATTTGCCAATTGCTGTTCTTATGCCACCGACGATAAATGAATCTTGCATGGATAAATATCTGTTGCCAATTAATAATGGTGGGCAAAGGTAGGATGCCAATGCTGAAGCGGCTTGCCTGGCTTACGACCTGTATTATTGCAAAATGAATTTATGCTACCTGAAATTCCTTAACCGGTAATATATCAAAAGCAATATTGGGGAAAATATGCCCGGTTTTACGCAGGAATGCATGTATTGAGTAAATTGACACTTCCTTTATTATGGCAGGAAAATCTTCAGTAAATATTGAGTTCTTTGCTCAACATCTTGCTTCAAACCTTGAGCCCGACTTATCCAAAATGATTGCCGGGAACTATTATTTTAGTAATCTGTTCTCACTACTCACCGCGTATTAACTAACTGAATCCTGAAAGTGCAAACGAACTTGTTCCGACAATGCTTTTTTCAACTCATCTTTTTGGGTTTGTCGTACACTTTATGTGCTCAGGGTACTAGGCTTCGTCCAAGCTCTTCGAAGGTCACAGCAATTGAGCATTATACTCTTTCCAATGGTCTGGCAGCAAATTGTATAGGTCAGGGGTTTATTGATACCAAGGGAAGGCTTTGGTTCAACCCATGCCGGGATGCAGCACGAGAGTTTAGATTGTCATTTTTCCAATATGATGGCACCCAAAGTTTTTTTTATGAGCTTCGACCAGATTGGCTTTCTGAACAAGCCATGGCTCCTGTGCTATATCTTTTAGGAGAAACATCAAATGGTTTTCTTTTTGGTGCAGATCGGGAAAATAAGTTCCTGTTTTATTGGCATCCGGAAACACGGGAGCAGCACTTTGTTAAATTAAAACAGGGAGAGGTCCTTTTAAATATGGATTCGGATGAAAACGGTGAAATCCTTGTTCTAACATTGAATCAAGCAAATGAAACCTATTTTGTCACGAACTTAACAGACGAATCAAGGAAAGGAATTAACATTAAACTTGACTTTGCCGGGGACTTTATCCCCAATACTCCCAGTCAATTTGCTTATCCTTTTGAGGTGACTTCGAATAAAGCTTATTTCTTCCACCAGCGAAAAGGGTTAGTCCAATTCGATCGAAAACTACAGAAGATTAGCTACACTCCCTGGAGCGATTATTCAAATATTTTGCCTGTTTTAACCAATTACCTGGATGTTCCAGTACCTCGTGAATCTGCTACTCAGATTC
>JAHEMO010000374.1 GCA_024643625.1 Chitinophagaceae bacterium | reverse complement strand
TGCAACAAATCAATCAGCTGGCTACTACGGAATATATTTTCACCAAAACCATACAGGCTACGGATGAACTAACCTGGTACAAATGGGGCGAAAGAAAAATCCTGATCAACTGCCGGGCCGGTGTTAAAGCAGGTGTCAATCTGGATCAGCTCACGGAAAATGATATTACCGTAAGCGGGAAGAAAATAGAACTGACGCTGCCGCCAGCCGCCATTACCGGCATCAACATAAAGCCTGAAGATATTCGTGTAGCCTACCAGCAAACCGGCATTTTCCGCGATAAGTTTACCCCATCAGAGGTCAATCAGCTGATGCAGGTAGGCGAAAAGCAAATTATGGAGGCCGCTGCCTCCACCGATATTGTAAAGCAGGCAGGTAATAATGCGGCCTTGCTGGTGGAAGCGGCGCTGCGGCAACTGGGCTTCGAACAAATTACCATAAAGCAGGCAGCCACAAAACCAACACAGGGATAAGCATGAAAGCAACCATACGTTTTTGGGTGAGGATAATAGTACTGCTGGCTTTGGTGCTGGCAGGGCTGGTGCTCATGCGCAAGGCGGGCTGGCTCAAATTCCCCGATTTTTTTACCGCCAAACCCATACAGATAGCGGAAACACCGGTGCTGCTGCAGGAAATAAAAGCCATTGGCGAATGGCAAACCGCCACCATGTATGCCGAGGTGGTGGCCGATACACTCCGCTATACCCAAATGGATGCGGTGCAGGATGCCGTTCAGCGCATTTTTTTGCCCGGCAGCCAGCCGCAGCATGGCGATAGACTGGTGCTGATCGTGCGGGGTAAGGTAATAGCCGGCTTCGACTGGCAAAAGCTGGTAGCCGGCAGCCTGCAGGTGGTTGGCGATTCTGTGGCCATACAACTGCCGCCCGTACAATGGCTGGATGTGGTGGCTAATCCCGGTGATGTAACTGTGTTTGTGGAGGAAGGCAGCTGGCCGGGAAATGCCGTGGCGCACCTTACACAGCAGGGCCGCCGCAAACTGATAGCAGAAGCGGAAAAACAACAATTGGCGCAACGGGCTACCGCACAGGCGCAGCAGGCGCTAACTACTTTGCTGCTGCGGGCGGGCTTTAAAAAAGTGACTTTTGTAGGGTAAAGACTGGCATTTGCCCCCTAGCTTGCGCCCAGAATCAGAATACCAGATGATGAAGAAAATATTGGCCATCCTGCTGCTGGCAGGTCTTATAGCCTGTGGCGAACAGGACGAAACGCATACACATGGCCCTGCAAGTTCTACCGACCCAATTGATAGCCTGCGCAAACTGGTGATGAGCGCTCATGATGTGGCCATGCCAAAAATGGGCAAACTGTCGGGGTATCAGAAAATGCTAACCCAACAGATTGATTCGCTGGGCCGTGTGGGCGGGAATGCCGCAACCATCAGCCGGTACGAGGCTTTACGCAGCCAACTGGCCGCGGCTGAAAAAGGTATGATGGACTGGATGGATCAGTTTGACTACGAACCCGAATTACCCGCCGACTCAGTGCGTCTGTATTTTCTGGACCAGCAATTGAAGGCCGAAAAAATGCGTGATGATGTACTGGCCGCACTCGACAGCGCAGTAGTCATTGCCGGAAAATAAGCCGGCATGGAAACTCCTGGGTTAAAACTGACGCAAATCAGTTGCCCATGCGGTGCCGCACGGCTACATTTGCGGGGCCTTTGACATGCCTTTATTTTACTCACTTTTTACAAATATCAAAACACCATGAAAGTAACCGTAGTAGGTGCCGGTGCCGTAGGCGCTACCTGTGCCGATAATATTGCCCGCCGCGAACTGGCGCACGAACTCGTATTGCTCGACATTAAAGAAGGCCTGGCGGAAGGTAAAGCGCAGGACATGATGCAGACCGCACAACTGCTGGGTTTTGATACCAAAATTGTAGGCAGTACCAACGACTATAGTAAAACTGCCGGCAGCGATGTAGTAGTTATCACGAGTGGTATACCGCGAAAGCCCGGTATGACCCGTGAAGAACTGATTGGCACCAATGCCGGTATTGTAAAAACGGTAGCCACCAGCATTCTCGAACACAGCCCGGATGCCATCATTATTGTAATAAGCAATCCCATGGATACCATGACCTATCTGGCGCTACAGGCTACTGGCCTGCCCAAGCATCGCATTATTGGCATGGGTGGTACGCTAGATAGCAGCCGCTTCCGCTATCAGCTAAGCCAGCACCTCGGCTGCAGCCCCGGTGATCTGAATGCCTTAGTAGTAGGCGGCCATGGCGATACCACTATGATACCGCTAATAAACCATGCTACCTGGAATAGCATACCCGTAACCAGCTTACTAAGTGCCGAGCAACAAGAGAAAGTAGTGGCCGATACGATGGTTGGCGGCGCTACCCTTACCAAACTTATTGGAACAAGTGCCTGGTATGCTCCTGGTGCTGCCGGTGCCATGCTGGTTGAAAGCATTTTGCGTGACGAAAAGAAACTGCAAACCTGCTGTGTAAAACTAGACGGCGAGTATGGCCAAAGCGATATCTGCCTGGGCGTACCAGTGGTAATTGGCCGCAAGGGTTGGGAAAAAATAGTGGACATCAAGCTTAGCGATGACGAGCAGGCAGCGTTTAATAAAAGCGCCGATGCGGTAAGGAATATGAATGATGTTTTGAAGACTTTGTAAGCTATACATCTGGTATTAAGAAAGCCCGGTCGTTTGGCCGGGCTTTTGTGTAAAACATAAATAAGACGTTACACCTAATTTGCTATAATAACGAGATCAAGGAGCA
>JAHEMO010000373.1 GCA_024643625.1 Chitinophagaceae bacterium | reverse complement strand
TTAATACCAAAATAGTTGGAGCGCCTTCGCCAATAGTGGTTACGCTCAATAGCCTGCAGGCCACTTGCTTTGGTGCCGCCACCGGCGCTATCAGCACCACGGCTTCCGGCGGATCGGCTGCATATACTTACGGTTGGATTGGCCCTAATGGCTATACCGCCACTAGCAGCAATATCAGCAACCTGCCAGCGGGTAACTATACCCTTACGGTAACGGATAAAAATGGTTGCACAGCAGTTTTGGCAGCTACGGTTTTGTCGTATCCGCAAATTACGCTTAGCTCCACCGTGGCCAATATTGCCTGCAAGGGCGAAACGAATGGCGCCATCAACAATACCATTAGCGGCGGCAGCGGTGCCGGATTTAGCTATGTATGGAACGGCGGTACTACTACCGAGGACCGTACGGGCCTTTCTGCCGGCAATTACACGTTTACCGCCACCGATTTAGGTAATGGTTGCAGTGAATCCGCAGCTTTTGTAATCACCCAACCGTCAAATGCCGTCAATTTATCGGTAAGTAAAAGCAATGCAACTGATTGTAATCTTGGAACGCTTACGGCAACAGGTTCCGGTGGTACGGCGCCATACCAATATCGTTTGGATAATGGGTCTTACCAGGCTTCGGGCATTTTTGCGGGTCTGAATGCAGGCAGCTATACTGTGGAAGTAAAAGATGCCAATGGATGTAGCAAAACGGCCGCGCAATCCATAACGGATAATGGCAGCGATGCCTATGAAGGCAATAACAACAAGAAGCAAAGCGCAACCATTACACTTGGTGCAACCATCAATGCCCGCATTGGTTCTGCTGCGGATAATGATTGGTTTACGTTTACAACACCTGCTGGCAATAGCAGTTATGTAGTAACGCTGACCCATCCTACTGCTTCCCTTGTTTTGGATGCCTACGGTAGTGATAACAAGGCACCGGCATTAGTGCCTTCGGCAACCACACCTGTAAGTAAGACCTATAGTCTTGCGGGAAATACCACCTATTACATATTGGTATCGGGCAGTGCAAGTACGGTGTGCTACCAACTTACCGTAAGCCTGGCAGCAACACCGCCGATTGTTTCAGGATCAGCGCCCGAATCCGGCAGTGCTAAACTGACGGCAGCGGTACCTGCCAAGCTTTCGGCCACTGCCTTCCCCAATCCACACCGTGGCAGCTTTACGCTGGGCATTGAAAGCCCCGTAAGCGGCGAAGCGCAAATAAGCCTCTTCGACCTGCAGGGCCGCGCCATACAAATGCGTAAAGCCTTGCTAACGAAGGGTAGCAATACCGTGAAGTTTGACCGCGTAGCCATGGTGCCCATGGTGTACACGGTGATGGTGGATGGCATGCGGGTGACCGGGAAAATATTAGCCATGCAGTAGATCATGACAGATATCAAAATTATCAGCCCCGCTTCTTGCAATACAGCAGGTAAGCGGGGCTAATATTTTGCGGGCAGTGCAATGCTTGCCTGGTATGGCATCAATTATTGAGATAACTACAAAAGGGTGAAAACACCCTCTTTTTTCAAGAATCCTTTCCCCAATTTTCAATCCTGAATCATTCTGTTGCCAATACCCAAACAATCCATATAAAAAACAAAACAATGAACAAGCAAACCACAGCCACCCTTGCGATGGCCGTCTTTTTGGGCCTGCAGGCCAATGCCAAAATATGGCGGGGAGATAATGTACCCGGCACAGCAGAATACATATAATGGCGGTTGAAAATCAGCCCCTGCCTGGCGCAGAAGATGGCCCTTTCCCTTCCGGACTGCGCAATAAATTTCAAAACGCATTCCCCGAAAGGGGGATTGTTCGATTGGAAATCTTAAGCCATTTTCATCATATTATTAAAATGGGAAAATCCCTATTAAATCACGCTATTATACTATTAAAATCCACCCAATTTTCTGCCTGATTCGCTTTGGCAGTATATCCTGCTTCACACCAATATTATTCCTGCCTTCACTATTCCAAAAACGCTATGTATGAGAAACTGTGCCTTGTCCCTTTTATCAACCCTGATTTGCCTTTCCGCGTTTTCCCAAACCACTTATTATGTAAATGACAACAGCCTTACCGGCGATGTATTTACTTCAGCAGTTGGCAGCAATGGCAATAGCGGAACCGCTACTGCGCCATTTGCCACATTGAGTTATGCCATCACGCAGGCTGTAGCAAATGATATCGTTTATGTTGATGCTGGAAATTATGCAGAACAGGTGATCATAAACAAGGGCATTACTATTATTGGTGCGGGACAAACCCTCAGTTTTTTTACCCCACCTGCAACAGCGTTAGTACCTGCACCCGGGCCATTTACAGAAATTGGTTTGTTTGAAACCACACAGGGAATTGGTGATGTGCATATCAGCAATCTTTCTATCAATAGCAACAATGCTTCACAAAACATCATCATACAAAGCGGGGGCAGTGTAAAAAATTGTACGCTACTCAATGGTCAGCAGGGAATATTTTTCAGGGTTGACCCGAACATCAAGTCAGCATTGATTGAAAATAATATTATTGAAGCTGGCATTGGCATCAACTGCCAGGGCAGTGGTTTAACTGCAACTATTCGAAACAATACCATAAGCCGAGAATCAGGTCATTATGCCGGCATTTTTGCCGGATTGGATTTTGGGCCATTACCAAAGCTTACTGTTCAAAATAATATTATCAATAATTATTTTGGAGAAGGTTTATTGGTAAACAGTTTTAATGGCAGCTATACTCAAAACAGTATAACAGGCACTGGTGCTTTCGCCATAA
>JAHEMO010000372.1 GCA_024643625.1 Chitinophagaceae bacterium | reverse complement strand
GCGTATTACTCATCCGATATTTGGCCTCTTGTTTATTTATTTGCTGCTTACCTGCGCCATTGGCAGGTGGCGTCAAAAATAGCGGAATGTATACACTCAATATAAAGGGAAAGCTCCGGATGGTGGATAAGCCGCTCGTAATGGGTATTCTCAATCTTACCCCCGACAGTTTTTACGAAGGCAGTCGTTTTATCCCCGATAAAGCAGCGGAGGCGGCGTTGAATATGGAGGCTGCGGGCGCGGCTTTTGTAGATATTGGCGGCCAAAGCACCCGACCGGGTTCGGTGCGTATTGCGGCAAATGAGGAAGCCGACCGGGTATTGCCCGCACTAGAGGCCATCGTGGCTGAGGCCCCCAACCTCTTGGTTTCTGTGGATACTTACCATGCGGATGTAGCGCGGCAGGCTGTGGCTGCCGGTGCCGGTATGATAAATGATATCAGCGCCGGCCATATGGATATGCACATGCTAAAAACAGTAGCGGGTTTACATGTGCCCTATATCTGCATGCATATGCAGGGCAGCCCCCAAACCATGCAGCATCAGCCGCAATACAATGATGTGGTTACTGAGGTAACCGATTTTTTTATCGAGCGATTGGAAGCATGCAGGCAAGCTGGTATCCATGATGTTCTTATTGATCCCGGTTTTGGATTTGGCAAAACGCAGGCGCATAACTATACGCTTTTGCGTCGGCTGCATGAGTTTTCAATTTTGAAAAGGCCGTTGGTTATTGGGCTTAGCCGTAAGCGAATGATATACGGTTTGCTGGGTAAGGGCCCCGAAGACGCACTTAACGGAACCACCGCTCTGCATACCATTGCGTTGTTGCATGGCGCTTCCGTATTACGTGTACACGATGTGGCTGCAGCAGTAGAGTGTGTTGCGCTGCTGCAGGCTTTGCAGGAAAATCCATAAGGACGAATAGAGTTTTTTCTTTTCTTGCAAGAGTTGCTACAACAATACATGCCTGCCTGCAGGCAGGCATTAGATTTGCACCTTCAATAATATTATGTATAGCCACACCACACAAATCAGGGTGCACTATGCCCTCACCGATCAGATGGGCTTTGTATACCACGGTCATTATGCTCAGTTTTTTGAAATTGCCCGCGGCGAAGCTATTCGCAACCTTGGCTTTACCTACAAGGAATTGGAAGCCATGGGCGTTATTATGCCGGTGGTAGATTTACATACCCGCTTTTTGCGCCCGGTGCGCTACGACGAACTGATTAATGTGACGGTAACATTGCGGGAAATTCCATTGCATCATAAAGTGGAGTTTCACAGCGAAGTGCATGACAGCAGTGGGGCATTATGTGCTTCGGGATCGGTAACACTGTATTTTATGGAGGCCGCCACCATGAAGCGTACTACCATGCCCCAGGCGCTTGTGGAAGTAATAACGCCCTACTTTGCTGCATTGTAATAATAATACCTACAGGATGAGCATGGCAATAAGTACAATAAGCATAATGCCGGCCAGCGGCCACACAAAACGCAGATAGCGGCCAAAATTAAGGTTGGCTGCGGCCAGAAAAATAAGTACCAACGAGGTAGGATTGACGTAGTTAAACCAACCCTGTCCGTACATGTAAGCGTTTATCAGTTTTTCACGGTCTACACCTACAGCATCGGCCATGGGGGCAAAAATGGGCATAGTAAGTACCGCAAGCCCCGATGTGCTCGGTACAAAAAAGGATAGTCCGGCAAATACAAAAAACATCACCACCAAAAATGCAGAGCCGCTCATGGTGGACAGCAGATTGCCGGCAAAATATAGCACGCTATCGCTAATCATGCTCTCCTCCATGAGTACGGATATGCCGCGGGCGATACCTATCAGGAAAGCAACACCCAGCATATCAGCGCAGCCAGTGGTAAAGGCGCGCAATAACTTTTTTTCACCCATACCCGCAACCACGCCTATAATAATGGCACCGGTAAGAAAAAGCGTTGTCATTTCGGTAAACCACCAACCCTGTTGCGATACCCCATAAATCATGATGACGAAGCAAGCCGCAAACAGCACCAGGATGACCGACAGGCGAAGCGAAAGGGCAGGTAATGTTGTTGCCTTCGGAATATTTTCATGCGGTGCAGGCATGCTATCTGATGCGCTAACGGCACCCCCTTGTTGCTTAAGTATGCGGCCGTAGCGCAGAAGGTAAACTAATGTAACCAGCCAGCCTATGCCCAGTGTAAGCAAGCGCATGCTTGTACCACTAGTCCAGTTAATGCCCGCAGCATCGCTGGCAATAATGGTGCTGAATGGATTGGTAATAGCAACTGTGCAGCCAAAGCTGGCACCAAAAAATATACAGCAGGTGGCCAGCATGGCATTGTAACCCGCGGCTATAAATACGGGCACAAGTAAGGGAACAAAGGCAATCAACTCTTCCTGCATGCCAAAAGTGGTGCCACCTGCCGTCGTTAGAGCGGTCACCAATACGATCAGCCAATATTCCCGTCCCGTAAGTTTTTCAACCAACCTGCTCAGGCCTGCATCAATTGCTTTTGTTTGGTTTACCACGCTAATAAAACCACCAATAGCCAAAACGAAAAGGATTACTTCGATGGCATTTATCATACCCTTTACCGGGGCCTGCAATGTGGCAATAATGCCTGGCGGATTTTCCTTAACCCGATGGTAGGTGTTGGGAACCGCTACAGGTTTAAAAATATCACCACTTACAAACTTGGCTACAGGTATCAGCACTTTTAGCGAATCGAGCGTTTGCTGTGTAGCGGGAAGAAGGTCTTCTCCACTGGTTT
>JAHEMO010000112.1 GCA_024643625.1 Chitinophagaceae bacterium | reverse complement strand
GAACCGCGCAAATCCGATTTGCTAAGCCAGCCCCGTTTTGGCGAAGTTCCGATTGCCGAAGGGCAGAACCGGCACGATTGATACTTTAGCGCTTCAATTGCGCATCTATGCCTCAGGAGTCAAGCTTTTTTCAGAATGTATGGGATGTGGTTCGCCTGGTGCCGCGAGGCCGCGTAACCTCTTACGGTGCCATAGCCAAATACTTAGGTACCGGCATGAGTGCCCGCATGGTAGGCTGGGCCATGAATGCTGCGCATACCCAACACGATGTACCTGCGCAACGGGTGGTAAACCGCAACGGCATGCTGAGCGGCAAAATGCATTTTGGCACTCCCACCCGCATGCAGGAATTGCTGGAAGCGGATGGCGTGGCGGTAAAAGACGATCAGGTGCAGGACTTTCCCAAACTGTTTTGGGACCCTGCCACCGCCCTTGGCTTTTAGTTTAATACAATACCTGACGCGGAGATACCACTCATACTTTTGGGGGACTAGCCGGCGCGATTTAGCTATTGCGCAGCAAAAAATTCCAATAGCTTCGACGCGTGACCGAATACTTTGCCAAAGAAGATTCTATTGTTCGCACCATTTGGGGGAGGGCAGATACTGTGCTGTTCATTTTTGCCGGCGCATCGGCAGAGTTTGCACTTAACAAAGCGGTGGATTGGTTATACTTTACCGGCAAGCTTCCTGCCGACCCAATTGGCAGGCTTTTTTCTACTGTGGAGTATGCGGGTAAAATTGTATTTGCGCCAAAACCGGATGCCGAAAAAGCCATCGCAACCATTGCGCAGATTCATAAAGGTGTGGAACGCAGCCGCGGTGCTACCATTCCTGATTGGGCCTACCGCGATGTTTTGTATATGCTTATTTACTATTCTATTGCTGCTTTTGAATTGCTGCAGCGCAAACTGAATGCAGCGGAAAAAGAAGAAGTATTTGACGTGTTTTATCGTGTGGGTTATGGTATGGGACTGCAGGATTTACCGGATAACTATACCGCATGGTGCCTAAGCCGTCAACAGCACCTTACCAACGATTTGCAGCATAGTGCGTACACCACAGATTTATTTACCCAATACAAAAAACATTTAGGCCCCGTGCGCTTTGCTATTTTGGTAGAAGCGCAGAAACTTGTGGTGCCCGATAAAGTTTATCAATTGCTGCAGCTTTCCTCCTTGCAATGGTTGCGCCCCAGTGTTCCCCTGTATAAACTAAGCAAATGGATGAAGCTCGATGGCGTAGTGATGCACTTGCTATTGCCTCCAGCTTATCGCAGTCAGGTAGCGGCGCTTAACCGCAATGGCAAATGATAGCACACCATTATTTATTGATAGTAAGGGCTAATCATCAAATACACCAACGGCCCGGTAACGGCTACATAAAACCATAGCGGCCAGGTGATGCGTGCCAGTTTGCGATGCCGCTCATATTCGCCAATGAGTGCCCGGTACGCCGTAAATAATATAAAAGGAAGAATAATTGCCGCGAGAATTACATGTGTGATGAGAATAATGTAGTACACTGTTTTCATGGTGCCTTCACCACCAAATTTTGTTTCGCCGGCCAGCAGATGATGTGCTATATAGGATACCAAAAACAAAATGCTGAGCACCAGCGACGTAATCATAAAACGCTTGTGCAGTGCATACTTTTTTTGCCGCACGGCCCATAGCGCAGCAAGCAGTAACAGAGCAATTACACTATTGATGATGGCATTAATTCGGGCAAATACATGAATATCAAAACCGGGCGACACATCAAGCTTTACGCGGCCCAGGGTTACCACAACTGCAAATACTACAAACGAAAAAATACCAATCAGCCAATTAGCGGTCTTGTCGTTTTTGCGCAAACTTGCCTGCAACATAAAGGTTCAATTATGAGGATATTACATTCTGCCACGGCATTGGTTCTGTTGCCTATGCAGGTAAATCATTTTTGCGGCCCCTGTTGAGCCACCATACGCCAAACGCTACAATTACCAGGCCCAATATCAGCACGGGTATCAGCGGTTTGTACTGCAGGAAAATGGAAGGCTTACTGCGGTCGCGTTCCAGATAAAGTTTACCTACATCCGCGGCCAAATTGTTGAGCGATACACTATCTAAACCGTTGTAGTAACCACGTATCGTTCTATCTCTGTCTACCAGCGTTACTTTCTCTGTATGAATAAAATTGCTGTCAATGCCTTCACCATCCAGTGCGGAAAGTTTCAACTCAGTTAGCAGAAAATTGTAGATATCAGTTTTGTTACCCGTAAGCAGACTCCAGTTATCGCTGTTTACATTAAACCTGTCGCTCCAATGTTTAAGCGCGGCAATAGTATCGCGCTGCGGATCTACAGAAAAGCTCAGGAAATAGACAATGCTGGTATCGCCCCAGGTTTTCTTTTTAGGATTGGGTATTTCAAAAGATGCCTGAAGCTTGCGCAAATTGCGGGTAAGGCCGGGACAGATATTGGGGCAGCGGGTAAAAAAAGTATTGATCACCAAAATTTTGCCTTCTAAATCCTGCAGACTTATTTGCTGACCCAGTTGGTTGGTAAAGGTAAAATTGGGCAGGCGATGCCATAGGGTATCGTAGCTTGTTTTTCCATCTTTTACCTGCGTTACCACCGAGTCTGCGTAGTACCGCCTCGGCATATCCACAGCATTTTCACCAAAGCTTTTTACGATGGTATAACTGATTATGGGCAAAAAAAGAGCCAGCGCTAATCCCCACCATGCCGTTTTACTCATGGGCGCAAAAGTATTGTTTGCCTATTAACCCCTAACACATACTGTAGTTTTAAATGCTATGGTAATTACAAAAAAATTCCCCGGCCGAAGCCAGGGAATCTATAATAACTGAGTACCTGATCTGGTTATTTCTCGGCGCCCTTCTCAATGGCAGGTGCTGATTGTACTTGTTCGGTCTTGGTAGCGTCGGGCTTACTTCCGGCGCTTGTATTGCGCAGATCGCGCCAACTGGCACCATCGGCCAAAAAGGCTATGATGAACCAAATAAACAGTGCCAAAGGCACCACAATGGTCATCACAAAATTGCGTATTTCATCGCCGAGGTGCATAAAATAGGCGGTGATATAAAAAGCTTTTGCCAACGACAAAATCGTAATTACACCTTTAATAAGCAAAACTGAAGTAGCACTGCCATGGCCCATTTTGTAAATGAGCAAGCCCAGACAAAGCTCAATTAATGTAATGATGGACAAGATGATGGTTACCTTTTTTACCGTGCGGTAAAACGCCTTGTCATCGTGGTGCGATTGGAAACTGATTTCAGGAGAAGCTGCGGAATCGTGGCTCATAATTTGTAAATGTCTTGATGCTAAATAAAGATTGCCTTAATGCGTACTGCGATTGAGTTTAGATAAGGTAAAAGCAAAGGAATACAAACACCCAAACCAGATCTACAAAGTGCCAATATAGTCCTGCCTTCTCAATCATTTCGTAGTGGCCACGCTGATCAAAATGGCCAAGCCTGGTTTTGATATACATGATAATATTAATAACCACGCCGCTAAATACGTGGAAGCCGTGAAAACCGGTGATACCAAAGAAGAAGCCACCAAAAGCAACAGGACCCGCCTGATGCACGGCTTCACCATTATGCATTACACCCGGTACCACTGCACCCCAGGGATTGTGTGTTACCGTAGTACCTATTTCCTGAATCTGACCATCAATCAACACGGCATGATGACCGGTGATCAGGTGCGTCCATTCCCAGGCCTGACATCCCAAAAAGGCCAGGCCGCCCACAATAGTCCACAGCATATAGGTTTCCACCCGCTTGCGATCCATATTATGGCCTGCATGCACAGCCAACACCATGGTTACGGAACTAATAATGAGGATAAAGGTCATAAGGCTCACAAAAGCCAGTGGCAAATTAGCATGGCCCGCACCGGGGAAGGCATTAAATACCACGTTAGGATCGGGCCAGAAATTGGCACTGAATCTAATGGTACCGTAACTAATCAAAAATGCACCGAAGGTGAAAGCGTCACTCATCAAAAAATACCACATCATCATTTTGCCGTAGCTCAGATTGAAGGGGCTTTTGCCTCCACTCCACCATTTGGTTCCCACCGGAACTGCTGCTGTTGCCATATTAGATTTTAGCTATCTGAATTCTTGTGAATGCGGCAAAAATAAGCGGACAGGGCTAAATGTCATGGTTTGGTAAAAAGAAATTTGGTCACAGGCCATCCGGCCCATTTTTCAGGCGGTCGAAAGGTCAGGGAAGGGTGCGGTAGTACCATACCACCACGTAATCTGTTGAACAATAGGATATTATACCTGTTTTAAAGTATACTCAAATACCATTAATCCCCATCCCATTTTGGACCTCTTTAATTAATCATCGCTATGAAACATCAAAATGCAATTGGATTAGACAAAAAGAAAACCAAAGTGCTGGCCGACAAGCTCAATATTTTGCTGGCCAATTATTCCGTGTTCTACCAAAATGTCCGGGGCTTTCACTGGAATATTCAAGGCGATAATTTTTTTGAGCTGCATGTAAAATTTGAAGAATTGTACAACGATCTGCAGTTGAAAATTGATGAAATAGCCGAAAGAATCCTTACACTCGGCTACCACCCCAACCACAATTTTTCGGCCTATTTAAAGCATAGCAAAGTGCCCGAAAGCGAGAAATTAAGCGAAGGGAAAGCCTGCATGCAGCAGGTAGTAAATGCCTTTGCAATACTCATACCCATGCAGCGTGAACTTTTGACCTTAAGCAACGACGCCAACGACGAAGGTACCAATGCCCTGATGAGCGATTATATACGCGGGCAGGAAAAGCTGGTTTGGATGTATGCTGCCTACCTGAAATAGTGGAAAAAGCAGGCATATCCGCCGTCAGGTGTTACTGAACTATTTGGGCCTGCCAATTAACTACCGGATGCATGCCCGGCGCTGTAGTAGCATTCAGCACTTCAAAATCGAGTGAAACCGATCGCATATTGCTGCGGGTTTTCACTTCCATATTTGTGGTGCTCATGGCAGGCAGGGTTACCATATCGCCGGTATTGTGCAGGGTATAATCGCTGCGGTTTTGCAGCGTAAATGCGCAACTGCTATTGTTGCGCAGGCGGAGCGTAAGCACCTGCGATTTGCCCTGATAAAAAGCGGTATCCACGGTTATGCTGGCTTCGATTAGTGGCTTCACCCAGGCCTCACGCCCAATTAGCATATCGCGATAGAACACTACCGTCCGCCGGTCCATTAATCCTTCCTTCACCGCAGCAGGTGTTTTGTCTTTGGCAAAAACCAGCGTTACCGGCCGGTGGCCACCTTCAGGCACTGTAAACATCCAATCTATCAGACCATGAATATCGCTGGTGCCCATGATGGTAAGATTTTTATCGAGCGCTATTTGCAGGGCTTCATCGCTAAACGTGTGTTCGTTTACCACTTCTATGCCATGCAGCCAGCCTTTTTGTATCAGTTCTTCATGAAAAGGTGTTAGCGTTGCCAGACCATCTTTGCGCTGCGCCGTCCAGTTGGGATGGTTCCAAAACACAAAGCCCTTTTGCGCCGCTGCAGCAGCAAAAGGTGCCAGCGAATCTTCGGCAAGGATCAAATTGGGGTTATCGATAAATACGGCATTGCAATGCCCGGGCGGCATGCTACGGGTAATTTCGGCTCCTTTTATCACCATCAGGTCGTGGTCTTTAGCTTCCTGCTGTGCTATCAGGTAGGATCGGTTTCTATCCGGATGCGGTATATCATCCTTGTGCGGCTGGTATTCGAGGTGTTCGGTTAGCGATATTACATCAATGCCATCTTTCAGCGCTTCCTGCACCCTGATATCGGGCCATACGCTGCCATCGCTAAATACGGTATGCTGATGCAAATCGGTACTGAGGGTTTTGTACCCGCTAATATGAGGGAAATGAATGGCGCGGGAAAGCCGGTGGCTATGCGGTGCATCCTGAGCAAAGGCAGCTGAAAATAAGGTGGTGCAAAACAGAGCAGGAAAAAACAATTGCAGATACTTCATGGCTGGCTTTCTTGTTGAGGGCAATATAGCCGAATCCCAAATCAAAGGCTCCACAGTCCGCCCAGCAATCCCGCCTTATTTACCTAAAAAGCAAACTTTGGTGTTTGCCAATGTCATCCCATGCCCCCAAAGCAAAAGCTGCCCCACAAGGGAGGAGCAGCTTTTGCAGGCAATAACACTCTTTATTTTCGCCTATTGGTTGCCAAGACCGAGGTCTCTACCCTTCATGGTAGCAGGAACGCCTTCTTCCAGCCAAGGTGCCGGCTTTTCGCCCTTTAGCATCCAATCGAAAAATTGCTGCTCCCGTATGCTGATGTCCTTGCGGTTTTTACGCTGCACCAGGTTATGGTCTTCGCCATTGTAGTTAAGCATCCACACTTTTTTGCCCATGCGGCGCATGGCGGTAAACATTTCTATACCCTGATACCAGGGCACCGCACCGTCCTCATCGTTGTGCATTATCACCAACGGCGTGGTGATATTGGGGATATAGAACAGCGGTGAATTTTTAAGGTACAAATCCTTCTTCTCCCAAAGATTACCACCTATGCGGCTCTGTGTTTTTTCGTATTGAAACTGACGGTTTAGACCGGTTCCCCAGCGGATACCGCCGTAGGCACTTGTCATATTAGCTACCGGCGCTCCCGCCCATGCAGCGGCAAAAAGCGGCGTTTGGGTAATCAAATAGGCAATTTGGTAGCCTCCCCAGCTTTGTCCCTGCAGCCCCATTTTGGTACTGTCTACATAGCCCAGCTTCACCAGATGGCGGGCACCGCTCACAATATAATCGTAGGCACTTTGCCCCGGGTAGCCGGTGCGGTAATGGATATCGGGAGCAAAAACCACATAGCCCCGGCTAACAAAAAACGAAATATTAAGCCTGCTTGGCGTAGGCGCCGGTGCCTGATATGCATACAAACCATCGCTAAGCGTTTCGTAGAAATAGGCAATCATCGGATACTTTTTGTTGGGGTCGAAGTTTTCCGGTTTGTACACAAGGCCCTGGGTCATTTTGCCATCGTAGGCCTTCCATTCCACCAATTCTGCCGTTCCCCAATTGTATTGGCTTTGCTGCGGATTAGGCTGGTAAAGCTGTGATACGGCAAGCGGATTGGCCATCACCTTATCCAAGCCTGCTGCTCTCATATCGGGCGAGCGTTCGTAGGTTTCGGTACTATAAGCGAGTGTATTGGCATGCTTTGCTTTCACAAAATTGCCAAGCTGCGCAGGATTTGATGCAGACGCTGACGGTCCGAGGCCAAAGCCCTTTCCCAATTCATGATAAACAATGCCGGTCTTTTTGGTTTTGGTATCAAACAGGCGGAAGAGATAATCCTCCCCCGACATTACCCATGGTTCATCGCGATTGAGGTCCTGATAGCGGATTTCGGTTTTGGCTTTTCGCCCCTCACCACCAGTAATGCATACGGGAGGGCGACCACCCCTGAGGTCAATTTTCCAGATATCGTATTTGTCGTAGATGTAGAAGGCTGAGCCATCTTTTTCCCAGGCCATCAGGCCATGTGGCCGCGGGTCGTCGGGTACATCATTTTCTTCATCATACAAAGGCACAGGAATACTTTTTGATACGATGGTTTCTTTACCATTTTGCCATACATGGTACTGCCTGTCGGTATTGTCGTACCACACAAGCTGTTCCCCCTGTGGGTCGGTGCCATAAGGGATGCCATCGGCACCGGCCTTTACCAACCGATTAGTGCCGGTTTCGGGATCCACCACATATAAATCGGCCTTGCCCCTGCCCTGCCACTGGCTAGCTACCCGACCTGCGCGGTCGTCGGTAGCAATAAACCATCGGCCATCACCTTCACCGGTGGGGCGAATATTTTCGAAATTCGCATCGGCCAGCTGCAGCAGTTTACCCGAAGCAGGGTGGTACACGCTCAAATAGCTGCGATCAAGGTCGCGGCTGAGATTCTTAAGCTGCATCGGCTGAAGATAATCGTCGTTATAATGCCATACATCCACAGATACGCGGTCAAATTCGGGTAGTGAAGTGTCTTTGTCGGGCCAATTGCGCCCCATGCCAAAAAACAGCCTGCGGCCACTTTTGCTGAAGCTGATATTACTCTTGTCGTTAACGAGCATATTGTCCATTAGACCGGGACTACCTTTCTGCGCCACCATTTTGGCACTATCGGCACCGGCCTGCCAATACCATAGCTTAAAGAATTTCTTTTTTGCCTTTTCACTACTATCACGCTCGGCTACAAAAGCCAGTTGACGGCCCTCCTCGTCGAAGGTGAGGTTTTTGGCATCGCTAAACCCTTTCATAATAGTATCGGCTTTAGCCGTAGCCACATCTACAACCACTATGGCAGGCTTTGCCAGCGAGTCTTTGCCGGGTTTTGCCCCTTCTATAGCCAACCGGTTACCTTTTTTGGCCACCGCATATTCGTTTACACTTTTAAAACTGAGTGTTTTACCGCTGCTCAGATCATGCCAAACCAGCTCAGCCCCATCGCCATCAGCAGGTTCATCCGCATAAAAATCATCTTCTTCCAGCAGTCCTTCATCAAGGTATTTTTTCTTTACTTTTTCAGGAAGTGCATTGATGATTTGCTGCAGACTGTCTATCACCAGTTTGGCGCTATCCAGCTGCGGATTTTTTGGCGGACCGGCAGGCTTCTTTTTGGTGGTGTCCGGTAGCGGCTTTTCCTTAAGATAAGCCATCCAGGTCCCGGCATCTTCCGGTAGCTGAAAGCTTTTTACCCGAGCCACTTTGTTCATATCGCCAGCGCCAAGGGTAAGGTATCCCAGGCTGTCCTTAGGCATATCATCGGGCTTCTTTTTTTTGATTCGGGCTTCGCGGGTTTGTGCGTAGGTAGGTTTTATTTTAAAAATAGCATAACGGCTATCCCCGCTGAGTTTTGCAGCATAGCCCCGGGGAACTTCCACCTGCCAGCTTTTGTCAGCCGCCATCAGCACCAGTTTACCATCGCCTTCCTGCGGGTTTACCTCAAAGGCAACAAAACGACCATCGTTGGTTATCTGACGGCTGCCAATGCTCTCCCACCCATCATATACGCTGTGATCAAGTGGCTTTTTTTGGGCCGAAGCCGGCAAAACGCCGATAGAAGCGGCCATAAGCCAAAGCATCATTCTTCTCATGCTACGCAGTTTTAATTATTGATTGCTAAAAAACTGCATATTAGACGAACCGATACAAAAAATCTTGTGCAGAGGTTAGTACAATAAAAAAACCACCGGAAACCGGTGGCTTTTTATTATGGAAACCCATGTACAAATTACTTAGGTAATACCACAGTGTCAATTACATGAATAACACCGTTGCTGCCTTTGATATCAGTTGCAGTTACGGTAGACTTGCCACCGTTAGCATCGGTAAGTACTACTTTGCCATCTTCAATTGAGGCAGTCAGTTTGGCACCTTGCACGGTAGTCAATACTGCTTTGCCACCACCTTTCTGAATGGCACCTACCACAGCTTTTGCATCCAGGTTGCCTGCTACTACATGATAAGTAAGCACGGCCTGCAATTTTTCTTTATTCTCAGGCTTCAGTAAATAATCTACTGTACCGGCAGGCAGTTTTTTAAACGCATCGTTGGTGGGTGCAAAAACGGTAAAAGGTCCATCACTGCTAAGCGTGCCAACCAGGTCGGCGGCTTTTACTGCAGCTACAAGTGTGGTGTGGGCCGATGAGCCAACGGCTGCATCTACAATGGTTTGTGCTTGTGATTGTTGAGCGGTAGTGAGTGCGGCACCCAGCAATACGATTGAAAAAAACTTTTTCATGGCTTACTATATTTTTTGAAGTGAGCCATTATAACCTCAGGTAGGACGGGATTGATTGATTTCTTTTGTTAAATAAAACCCATTCGATAGTTAAACAAAAAATTCAAGCTCTTTAGCGCTATTTGTTGAATATCAGCATCTTATTATCCAAAATCATTAAACAATCCCCGGTTTCATCTCAGGTAAAAGAATCTCAACCAACGGGTGGCTATCTAACTCATTTGAGCTCGGCACTGCCAAAAAGCACGCCAAAAGCTACGCACCAAATAAGCACCTGCTTATTGGTTTTCAGGTCGATAGATTTATCGATGGTGTATTCAAACTTTCCGGAAGTAGCTTTCAGGTCCCCCACTTTTACAAAAGTGGACGCTGCCATGTTGGGGCTCAGGTAAACATCAAGGTCGGGCCCGGGATCGGTCTTAAAGTTTTCGAATACCAGTTTCCGTGTTCCCGCATCGTCCACCACTTTTATGGTGCCGCTTGTTGGATGAACAGCA
>JAHEMO010000111.1 GCA_024643625.1 Chitinophagaceae bacterium | reverse complement strand
TAAAAGAGATAGAAGCTGAAAAGGACGAGAAAAATGCAGTAGTGAGCCAACTGAAGGGCCGTGAGAACGAATTGCGTAAATCCATGGCCATCAGAGAAAAAGAAAAGCGTCAGATGCAGGCAGCAATTGCAGCGGTAATAAAACGTGAAAAGGAAGAAGCTATCCGCAGAGAAAGGGAGGAAACGGCCCGCAAAAAGGCCACTGAAGATGCAGCTAAGCGTGCCGAAGCAGCCCGCTTGGCGGAAGCCGCAAAAAATAGTAACACAGCCAGTGCAACCGCCGCCAATAAGCCTGCAGCCGCCAACGCTGGTGCAACCAATGCGGCGGCAAATACCAACACCACAGCCCCCGTGGCAGTAACACCCGCTCCGGAAACAAAAGCGCCATCGCGGCCTGCGAGCGTGTTTGAGGCTACTCCAGAAGGACTCATTTCTTCGCAGCAGTTTGAAGGCAATAAAGGCAGCCTGCCATGGCCGGTAGATAAGGGGCTTATTTCTTTCCACTACGGCAATAATAAAATACCGGGAAAAACCCGCGATTTGGATATGCCTGCAGAAGACATAACCATCGAAACCAATGTTGGCGCTGCCGTTAAAGCCATTTTTGATGGCGAGGTGGCCAGTGTATTTTACATTGGCAATCGGCAAACGGTGCTTCTTCGGCATGGTAAATATTTTTCATCGTATGGTCATTTGCAGTCGGCAGCTGTTGCTAAAGGCCAAACCATAAAGGCCGGCCAAACCCTTGGTGCCGCAGCCTCCAATGATGATGGACTTGGCGAAGTTTGGCTGCGCATTGAAAATGATATTCGGACTTACGATCCCGAAACCTGGATCAAAAGGAAATAGCCAAAGCATTTCCATTTTTTGCGCAAAATATTTTCACGGGATTATACCCCCGAACGGTTTACTTTGCCCATCCCATTTTAAATAATCTTTGGAATGCCAACGTATCCCAACAGACAGTTTTTGGAGTTTGAAGCTCCTATTCGCGAACTCTACGAACAAATAGAGGCAAACAAAAAGCAAGCAGAAAAGAATCCTAAGGTTGATTATACGCAGATAATCAGCCAGTTGGAGCAGAGTATCGTTGATAAACGAAAAGACCTCACCGACCATCTGACCAGTTGGCAGCGGGTGCAACTGAGCCGCCACCCGGATCGTCCCTACACCCTCAAGTATATTGATAAAATGGTGGAGGATTTTCAGGAATTGCATGGTGATCGAAACATACATGACGATAAGGCCATGGTGGGCGGGTTTGGCAAAATTGATGGTCGAACCATGATGATAGTCGGTCAGCAAAAAGGTATAAATACCAAAATGCGTCAACAGCGAAATTTTGGTATGGCCAACCCCGATGGCTATCGTAAGGCTCTTCGTCTCATGAAGCTGGCAGAGAAATTCAACAAGCCTGTGGTAACTTTTATTGATACCCCTGGTGCTTTTCCGGGCATTGAGGCCGAAGAGCGGGGGCAGGGTGAAGCCATTGCCCGCAATATTTACGAAATGCTGCGGCTTAGGGTACCGGTAATATGTGTGGTGATAGGTGAAGGTGCCAGCGGCGGTGCTTTAGGCATCGGGGTTGGAGATAGGGTACTCATGATGGAAAACACCTGGTTTACTGTAATAAGCCCCGAAAGCTGCAGCTCTATTTTGTGGCGCAGCTGGGATAAAAAAGAGGTGGCTGCAGAACAACTCAAACTTACATCTGACCACATGGCAGGCTTTGGTTTGGTAGACGACGTTATACCCGAACCCCCCGGTGGTGCTCACTGGGACTACGCCGAAGCAGCCGAATTGGTAAAAAAGGCAATTATCAGGCACCTGGCGGAATTGGAACAGTCTACTCCCGAACAGCGTATCCGAAAACGCATTGACAAGTATGGCAACATGGGATTTTTTGATGTTGACCCTTCCTGAGAAAAAGCAATATTTAAGCAATAAATTCAAGGTTATCATGGTTCAGTTACGCGGTGTTGGTGTGGCACTTGTCACGCCTTTTCAAGCCGATTTTTCTATTGATTATCCCGCTTACGAGCGGGTCATTGAGCACGTTATAAGGGGCAATGCCAACTATGTAGTGGTGTTGGGCACAACCGGCGAAACGCCAACGCTTACCGAAGAAGAGAAGCAGCAATTATTGCGCTTTACTATTGAGAAAGTAAACCATCGCGTACCTGTGGTGGTGGGTATCGGAACAAACGATACGAATGTGGTGCTGCATCAGGCTAAAACCTGGGACTTGACCGATGTAGCTGCCATATTAAGTGTTAGTCCTACTTACAACAAGCCCTCGCAGGAAGGTATTTATCAGCATTTCGCCGCGTTGGCAGAAGCCACGGAATTGCCCATTTTGCTATACAATGTACCCGGCCGTACCTGCAGCAATATGCTGCCGGAAACCGTTTTTCGGCTCGCTGCCCGTTATAAGCATATCATAGGGATAAAAGAAGCATCCGGAAATATGCTGCAGGCGCTAAAACTGGCAAAATATCGCCCGGAAAACTTCCTGCTCATCAGCGGCGATGATCACATCACTTTGCCATTGATCTCCATTGGATTTGATGGAGTAATAAGCGTGGTTGCCAACGCATTTCCTGCCGATTTTTGCCTCCTGGTAAAACTCGCCCTTATGGGCAATTACAATGAGGCACTGCCCATACAGCACGATTTACTGGAAAAGATGGATATGCTTTTTGCAGAAAACAATCCCGCCGGTGTAAAAGCTTTTTTGCATGAACTGGGATTAATTAAGAATGTGCTTCGCCTTCCTTTAGTGCCATTGAGCGAGGGTCTTCATAAGCAATTATTGCAATTGCTTTAGCCATGCGAACCATCACTGTTGCAGGTGCAATAATTAGCTTGCTTAATTTTTGGTGCAACCCGTTGTCAGCTCAGCACCGGCCGTCAACTGCAAGTTCATCTGTTACCCCATTGTCTGAAACTTTATACATGGGGGCGGGACAAAGGCAAGTGACCATCCGCATATATCGTGCTGCAACCGTTGCTAATAAAGCGTTGCCGGTGTTGTACATGATGGACGGTCAGAACCTTTTCGATGATAGTACCAGCTACGTGGGCGAATGGGGCGTAGATGAAATATTGGACAGCATGGCAGCGCCGTTAATGGTTGTGGGTATTGATCATGCAGGGCAGGCAAGGATTCGCGAATACGGCATAATCGCCTTTAAGGATTACGGATCATCATACAGTCAGGCATTCATTTCATGGTTAGCCGATACGCTAAAGCCGTTCATTGACAGGCATTACACCACATTGACCGGTCCTTCTACTACATGGATAGCAGGGAGCAGCTTAGGCGGTCTCATTAGTACATTGGCAGTTACGCTGAGGCCGGAAGTATTTGGCGGTGCAGGTATTTTTTCGCCCAGCTACGAATATTTACCAAAACCCGATAGCATTTTTTCATGGCCGGATGGTAAACAACTACCTGTGGCACTTTGGTTATATGCGGGTGGCCGGGAGTCAGAAAAAATGGTGCCCTGCATGCTTGGTATGGCCGCTTATATGAGTAAAGGGGCTTCGCTTACCGAAGTACATACCGATGCCCAACAAGGCCATAATGAGCGAGCCTGGCGCAAATGGTTTCCGCAGTTTATAAATTTTATGCAGGTTTCGATACCGCAGTTGGACGCACCAGAAAAGTAGTTCCTTCCCAAGCCAGTAATGTGTTGGGGAAAATAGGCGTCGCTTCTTCCAAAAAAGGTTCCAGTGTTTCGTATCGGCTGCTGAAATGTCCCAGCAGCAGGCATTTAACGCCTGCTATTTTGGCTAGTAAAGCCGCCTGTCGGGCAGTGCTGTGAAATCTTATAGCTGCCTTATCTGCTTCCGATTCCAGAAATGTGCTTTCGTGGTAAATGGTGTGTACGCCTTGCAGGTAGCCCGCTATTGCAGGGTTAAATAAGGTATCGGCGCAAAAGGCATAACTGGGCGGAACAGGGCCGGGTTCTGTAACCCACTCATTCCTAATACATGCGCCCGTAGCAGGATTTTCATAATCGTGGCCCTGCACTAATTTTTTATAAAATTCGGCGGGAATACCCAGGCTTTTTGCCTTTTCTACCAACAACTTTCTGCGCCCGGTTCTTGCATCAAACCGATATCCCCAGCAGGGTATACGATGAGTAACGGGAAAGCAGGATATCTGTACCTGGGCTCCCTGATGGATAATGCCGCCTTCAGCAGGGTTTGTGTGATAATGAATCGTAAATCGGAGTTGGGTATTTGCCAGTGCCAGGTGCATATTTATTACACTTTCTACAGGCGCCGGTCCGTGAATATGAAGCTCTTGCTCACGATTGAGCAGGTTCATGGTATTAATTAACCCTGTAAGTCCATAAAAATGATCGCCATGCAAATGGCTGATGAGAATATGGGTAATCCTGCTTTGGCGCACCCTAAAGGTGCTCATACGCATTTGCGTCCCCTCGCCGCAATCCACCAAAAAAAGTTCGTCGGCCACCGTAACAATCTGTGCCGTGGGGTGTCTGCCAAAAGCAGGTATTGCGCTGTTATTGCCTAGTATAGTAATGCCCAGCATCGTGTAGGGGAAAAGTGTTAGGAAGTATTGGGTCAGCCCTCTTCATCGTAATCCGAAAATAATTCACGCTCTATCTCCTCCATTTGAACAATATCCCATGCTTCGGAAAGCGTAGGTGTAGTATTCAATTGTTCCAGGATACCGTCTTCGTCCCAACGGTTTTCGAGTTGGCCGGAAAGTTCACAAAGCACAAAACTTTGTTTTAGCTCGTAAAACCGCGATTGCCAGTCAAGCAGCACCAAAGCGGCTTCAGGCGCAACCTCTATGACGGGCTTCAGTGACAATACGATATTTTTTTCCGGCATTTTTACGCATTCCGACAGCAAATTGTCTAGTTCGGCTGTCATATTAGCAGAAAGGGAGGTTTCTTCCAGTTCAATTTGGGCAAACTTCTCCTTGGTACTTAATTTGAAGTTCATAGCAATAGTGATGAAAAACAGTTTAATGGATCGCAGGCCTGATAGATGCAAAATGAAGGTATGAGTATGCCCATCTTGTTTTCTTAATTTTTTTCCACTTTAGGTTTCTCTTCAACCAGCGCACCACATTATTCGTTTACATTACATCATTCCGTGTTGAAAAGCGTAGCCTTTCTGATACTTATTGCACATATGTGCAATACACAAGTAGGGGGGTAACGGTGATCAACCATTAACATTGTAAGGAGAAATAAATCATATGGATAATAATTTTTCAGCCCACCTCAAAGACATCATCTCGTATAGCAGGGAAGAAGCTTTAAGATTGGGAAACGATTTTATCGGCATCGAACACCTTTTATTGGGGCTTATTCGCGATGGCGAAAATTTGGGCGTAAAGATTTTGCAGCGTGTGGGTAATGTGGATTTGTATGAATTGCGCCGCGAAATAGAACTCACGGTAAAAGACAAAAACAGCAAGGGCCCGGGTAATATCAATAGTTTGCCGCTAACGCGTCAGGCTGAGCGCGTTATGCGCATTATGATACTGGAAAGCAAGGCTCAAAAAAGTCAGACCGTTGAAGGCGAACATTTAATGCTCAGCATTTTAAAGAATAAAGAAAACGCAGCCACACAAATTTTGCTGCAGTATGGGGTTGATTACGAAAGCTTCAGAAACGAATTGGGGCTGGTAACCAATGCTGATTTGCCAAAATCGGAGTACACCGATGATAACGACGACGACTTTGATGAGGAGAAGCGCGGAGCCGGTTACAGTCAGCAAAAAGGACAGCGTCAGCAGCAGGGCAATCAGAAAAGTAAGACTCCTGTGCTCGATAACTTTGGCAGAGATATTACCAAACTTGCCGAAAGTGGTTCGCTCGATCCGATTGTAGGACGCGAAAAGGAAATTGAACGCGTGTCTCAAATCCTTAGCCGCCGCAAAAAGAACAACCCCATATTAATTGGGGAGCCCGGTGTGGGTAAAACCGCTATTGTGGAAGGATTGGCATTAAGGATAGTGCAGCGTAAGGTTAGCCGTGTTTTGTTTGACAAACGAGTGATTAGCCTTGATCTTGCCGCATTGGTAGCAGGTACTAAATATCGCGGGCAGTTTGAAGAAAGGATGAAGGCCATCATGAATGAGCTGGAGAAGAACCGCGATGTCATTTTGTTTATTGATGAAATACATACCATCGTGGGTGCCGGTGGAGCAAGCGGTTCGCTTGACGCCAGTAATATTTTCAAGCCTGCCTTATCTCGCGGCGAATTGCAGTGTATTGGTGCCAGCACGCTTGATGAATACCGTATGTATATTGAAAAGGATGGCGCTCTCGACCGTCGTTTTCAGAAAGTAATGGTGGAACAACCAAGTGTAGCGGAAACCATTCAGATACTCAACAACATCAAAAGCAAGTACGAAGATTACCATCATGTTACCTATAATGATGAGGCCATAGAGGCATGCGTTAAACTTAGCGATAGGTATATGAGCGATCGTTTGTTGCCCGACAAAGCGATTGATGTGCTTGACGAAGTGGGTGCACGTGTTCACCTCAAGAACATCAATGTGCCTGAGAACATTGTAGATCTTGAAAAGAAAATTGAAGCAGTAAAGCTTGAAAAAAATAAAGTAGTAAAGAGCCAGCGTTTTGAAGAAGCGGCTTCTTTGCGCGATA
Source organism: Chitinophagaceae bacterium (assembly GCA_024643625.1). GTDB lineage: Bacteria > Bacteroidota > Bacteroidia > Chitinophagales > Chitinophagaceae > Phnomibacter. Next base: position 3,640 of record JAHEMO010000111.1, on the reverse strand, counting down.
CGGAGAAGCGCTTAGGTGAAGAATTGGAAAAGGCTAAACAAGCATGGGAAGAAGAAAGCAAGCACAAACGGTATCCCATTGACGAAGAGCATATTGCCGAAGTGGTAAGTATGATGACGGGCATTCCGGTGAAGCGCATGGTACAAGAGGAAACCGTTAAGCTGCGCCGCATGGCCGAAGACATGAAGGGGAGTGTGGTAGGTCAGGATGAGGCTATTGTAAAAGTGGTGAAAGCTATTCAGCGTAATCGCGTGGGCTTAAAGGATCCCAAAAAGCCTATTGGTACTTTTATCTTTTTGGGGCCTACCGGTGTAGGTAAAACAGAATTGGCCCGTTCTCTGGCCCGTTATCTGTTCGATAGTGAAGATTCTTTGATTCGCATCGATATGAGCGAATACATGGAGAAGTTTACGGTTAGCCGCTTAGTGGGCGCACCTCCGGGCTATGTGGGTTACGAAGAAGGAGGACAACTTACTGAAAAGGTAAGGCGAAAGCCATACTCCGTTATTCTGCTCGATGAAATTGAAAAGGCACATCCTGATATCTACAATATCTTACTTCAGGTGCTTGATGACGGACAGCTAACAGACGGTCTTGGCAGAAAAGTTGATTTTAAAAATACGCTTATCATTATGACCTCTAACATTGGCGCCAGACAGTTGAAAGACTTTGGCGACGGTGTAGGATTTGCTACGGCAGCTCGCCAAAAAAATCAGGACGAGAACAATCGTGCTGTTATTGAAAAGGCGCTTAAGCGCACATTCAGCCCCGAGTTTCTGAATCGTGTAGATGATGTTATCATTTTCAACAGTCTTGAGAAAGAACATATATTCCTGATTATCGATATTCTGATGAAGCAGGTAATGACACGTCTTAATTCGCTTGGTTTTTCGCTTGAATTATCAGCAGAAGCTAAGGACTTTTTGGCGGAGAAGGGCTACGACCAGCAATTTGGAGCCAGGCCCCTGCATAGAGCAATTCAAAAATATCTTGAAGATCCCCTGGCCGAAGAAATTCTCAATATGACTTTAAAGCCTAATGACGTATTGAAGGCTAATCTTGACAAGGACAATGGCAAAATCGTATTTGAGATTACATCGCCGGAGCAAAAGTCCGAAGATGAAGTGAAAGCGGAAAAGGAACAGGAACAGTAAGGTAATTTCCGAATACTGCGTTCGACGTATAACCCGGGGCTTTTGCTTCGGGTTATTTTTTTGCCGGCATAATGGCAGCATCATATTAGGTATTAATCCCGAATTTTGCTGCGTGCGGAAAATTATTGTAACCATTGATGGATATTCCAGTTGCGGCAAAAGCACGCTGGCTAAAAGATTGTCGGAAAGACTTGGCTTTCTGTATATTGATAGTGGTGCCATGTACCGCGCTATTACCTTATATATTTTACGCAATAGAATAGATTGGGAAGATGAAATGGCCGTGAAAGAAGCACTCGAAAACATCCACCTCGAGTTTTTATACAACAATGCCAATGGGAAAAACGAAATTTACCTGAATGGTGAGAATGTAGAATATCTTATCAGGGATATGTTGGTTGCAGAAAACGTAAGTCAGGTGGCGGCTGTAAAGGCAGTTCGTGATTTTGCTGTGGCTGCTCAACGGGCCATAGGTACCCAAAAGGGTATTGTTATGGATGGCCGTGATATTGGCACGGCGGTTTTTCCTCATGCTGAAGTGAAAATATTCCTGACTGCTGATTTTTCGGTAAGGGTGGGGCGGAGGTTTAAGGAATTGGTAGAAAAGAACCCGAATATCACCATTGAAGAAGTTGAGCATAACCTCGAAATGCGCGATTATATTGATAGTCATAGGGAGCATAGCCCGCTGAAACAGGCAGCAGATGCTGTAATACTCGATAATTCGCAGCTAAGCCCTGATGAAACGCTGTCGAAGGCGATGAACATGGTAGAATCGCTTAGCAATGCACACTAGTGGCTATAAAACAGTGCTTTATCCAAAATAGCTTCATTTCCTTGCAACCATCCCGTATTTATCTTCGTATTGATTACTAGCTTGTCAAAAGGAATGTAGGCAAGCCGGCATGTAACGGGAAAAAAATCTGCAACTTGGTTTATTGTGGGGCAACCTGATTGAAAGACCTGAAAAATATCATAACGCAATGTGGCAGTCAGCAACCGGCTGCGCAACAAGCTTTGTATTACCAATACAAAGGCCTTGCAATGAAAACGGTCTTTCGCTACATCTTTCGGTACGAAGAAGCTATTGATGTAGTAACGGACGGTTTTGTAAAACTGTTTCGCGGTATTTCTTCCTTCAATTTTCAAGTGCCGGAACAGGATGTGGAGAAGCTATTTATTGGCTGGATGAAAAGAATAATGATTAATGCCGCTATAGACAGGCTGCGCAAAAAATCTATGCTCCCGGAGGTTGGACTATTACCGGAAGAGGCCTGGCAGGTAGCCGATAGCCATGCCGATGCTGAGCAAAGCTTATTGTACAAAGAGTTGATTACGCACATTAAAAAATTACCTCCTAATTATCGGGCGGTATTTAATCTGTATGTAATTGATGGTTATGCGCATCATGAAATTGCTGTCATGTTGGATATTCCCATTGGCACATCTAAATCAAATCTTTCGCGGGCAAGAGTACTTCTGCAGGAAAAAATAAAACAAGCCGATACAATTAATTATGCATCAGGACAGTAATCATATGGATGATTTGTACCGGCAGGCAGCTGGTAAATACCCTGTCAACAGCAGTTTTGACCAATGGGATGATATTGCTGCGCAACTCTCCGATAAGGATGAGCCGAAAACTGCTGTGGCTATACCTTTTTTGCGAACAGGGTTACTGTTACTATTGGTGTTGGCAGGGGTTGTAGCCGGTTCAATATTCATCTACAAATCAGGTTTGCACGATGGCATGATGATGGCACAGCAGCAGGATGAACATGATGAGCAGCGCAATTCACAGGCGGATGCAAAACTTGACGGTACAGTAAAAAATGGTAAGGCAAATACACAGGCATCAGTAGATATGTTATCTATCGCACATACTGATGCTCGCGATATTCCGGCAACCATACCAACAAATGTGAACCACAATGCGATAGAAGCCACTGGTAAAGAGATTGCTTTTTCATCGCCTCATGATGCTGAACTGGACAATGCTTTTGCAAAGCTGAGTTGGACGAGTTATTCTTCTACTGCCCCTCATAACATTGATGCCAATGCTAGGTTTTTAAGTAGTTCCACAGTGTATACTATTAGTAATAAGTTAGCCGTTGATAAGCCATTGGCTGCAATAGAATTGTCTGCTAAAACCGCCGCAAACGCCAAAAAAGGTAAATGGTATAGCTCAGCCGAATCAGGAATAAGTTTTTCATCCGTTGGCGGAAATTTTGCGTCAACGCCTGGCTATTTTGCTGGCTTGTCTGCGGGCAGACAATTAGACCATAACTGGCAGGTGGAAATCGGCCTGCAGTTTGCTCATCAACGCATGGATGTGCCAGGCAAAAGCTTTAGTTTGAAAAATATTGGTGCTGATATGCCCGCCGGCATGGATTTAAAACAGGTTCAAAGCAGATATACCGCAATAAATATTCCGGTGATCGTTCGTAAGCAGGTAGCCAGGTTTGACAACAGGAATGCTTTATCAG
>JAHEMO010000110.1:5362-10386 GCA_024643625.1 Chitinophagaceae bacterium | reverse complement strand
AGCATATTCAATCCGAAATAACTCCCGGTCGTTTCCTGTGCACACCAACATATCGCCATTGCTGAGCTGTACTGCAGCTGCGCAATTATCTACCACAAAGGTTTTTTCCAACTTTCCTGCCACGGGGTCAAAAACAACTACTCTATCGCTAAGTGCCACTGCATATTTATCATTTGCCAGCGGTGTTTTTTGCAGAAACGTATTTATTCGTCCAACATCTGACAGTTTTGCGTGAGCGGTAATGTGCAGGGGCTCACGGCTTACTTTAGCCAGCTGATTGTTTACCCACAGGTATATGGAATCATTAGCAACAGGCAACAGGTATCTGACTCTACCGCTATCCTGCGCCGACGCAAATTTCACTTGTACAAAGCGACGATTATTATTTAATGTCCAAAGTTCCCCATCAGTACTAATCACCCACAGATGGTTCTGCCTGTCGCAATATAAATCTCCGACGCCCCTGTCTTTCCCATCAGGGTATGGCCAATGTTTTACGCTGATGCCATTGTAGCTATCAAGCCCGCCGGCACTGCCAATCCACATCATGCCGTTTTTATCGAGGGTGGCGCAACTAACGAGATTGTCACTCAGTCCGCTCTCAACATTTATCCGACGAAAATTAATCTCCTGCCCCTTAACTACGGCAAAGGAAATCCAACAGCAAACGAAACAAATCAGGGCAGGTAGACGCATGCCGGAAATGAGGGGTTTAAATTCTGCGATAATGGCTTATTTATTTCAGTTTTGTTCATCGCTGCCATAGACATTAAGCGCCGGTTGGCAATCATAGGTGTGAGATTGGTTTGTAAATTATAGCAAAACAAGCCGTCCATCGGTTGGACAGTTACCAAATGGTGATTTTCAGTTAATGATCTGCGACAAACATCCTCCTCTTACCAATCGCAGCCAATTGGTGCACCCGGCGGGGCTGGCTTATGTACCGTTGGCTTAGCCTTTTCCGGGGCCTTCATCCTGTCCAGTGCCAGCTGATAATGGGCTTTCCAATGAGCAGAAAGATTGCCCTTTACCTGCGCTTCTAACCAAACTTTTAATTGCTGCAATTGGTAAGCGGCCTGTGCCCTAACGGCATAGCTATTATCGTCGTTTATAGCACTACTCAGCAGGTAAGTAAGCAGCACCTGTGCAGTTTGCATTTGTATGAGTGCTGCCATATCCTTTGCTGGTGCGGTCTTCCATATGGCTTTTACCAAAATGTCCATCATATCACCGCTGGCAAAACCAGTGCCAAATTGCTGTTGTTCCAGCCGGTTTAGTCTTTCACTGTTGAAGAGAAAAGACAATGGCAAATCAGCTGCCGTTTCAGCCGGACTCATCATGTCGAAAGCGAGACCCGTTCGCTTTTGAAAAAGCTCGTTACCAAATTGGTATCCGGCGGGTCGCGGTGGTATAAGCGCTGCTATTTGCTGCGGCAGCATTAGCGCTTCCGGCGTCATACATTGTAGTATAGCATCCATTGCTCGTAATTGCTCCTGCTTCGTCATTGGTTTGAATCCTGCCTGCCCATCGCCCCGCAATGCATAATTATAATAGGCACCTCCAACAATTTTAGTGACGGCTTCCAACTGATAACGATGATAAAAATAAACGGGTACCAGGGCATCTTCCAACATCGCCATAGGTGTGCCATTTCTAATAACCGAAGCGTCAAAATTTGCAAGCGCGGCTTTACGCACCTTCATCACTGCACCCAGTTCATCAACAGCATCTTTCCCATTGTCCCATAAATGCGCCTGTGGATGCAACCCGCCGGGAGCCCGGGCATCCCTATCGCTAATAAATTGCAATCCCCCTGTAAATGCATCCCGCAAAATGGAAGCATCACCATGCAAAGAAGTTGTTGCATCGGCATACTCGCCATAGCCCCAACGGATAGCAACCTTATCCCATGCACCAATGCCTTCGGCATAGGCATTAGCCAATGTAGGCTTCCCGTTTTGATCCAGAGATACCAACGGATGCGGATAATCCATAACCGATGCCCTGTTGCTAATGCTTGCCGCATAATTATGCATGAGCCCGATGGTATGCCCCACTTCGTGCGCCGATAATTGTCTCAATCTCGCCAACGCAGCCTCCAGCATTTTATCATCGGCAGGCGTGCCATTTTCAAAAGGTGCCAGCAAGCCGGTAAAAATTAAATAGTCTTGCCTTACCCGAAGCGAACCAAGGGTTACATTGCCTTTAAGAATTTCTCCGCTGCGCGGATCAACCACGGCAGCACCGTAGCTCCAGCCTCGTGTGCTACGATGCACCCAATTAATCATATTGTACCTGATGTCCATAGGGTCAGCATCGGGCGGCAAGATTTTTACCTGAAAGGCATTGCGGTATCCCGCTGCTTCAAAAGCCTGATTCCACCACGACGCGCCTTCGAGCAATGCACTGCGTATGGGCTCCGGTGTTCCCCTGTCAAGGTAGTAGATGATGGGCTTTACGGGATCGCTGATGGCGGCGCCTTTATCTTTTTTTTGCAACCGGTGCCGTATAATAAAATGTTTCTCCAAAGGCTCACTAACGGGCGACGCATAGTCGTAAAAACTTGTATTGATAAAACTACTGCGCGGATCAAAGTATCTTGGCGTATAGCCATCATCTGGCAGTTGAATAAAAGAGTGGCGCAGTTGTAAGGTAAATGCACTTGCCGTTGGCGAAACCGAGCGTACATAGGCACCGGTGGAGCCATCAGAGGACACCCATGTGATATTGGCTGACAATTCTGTGTTGAACGGAAAATTTTTGGTAGCTTCCATGTCAATTGCAGAGCGGGTTTTGTCTACTGCAAAATTGCCTTGATTCAATCGCTTGATTTGCAAAGCTACTCCCGTCATATCGCTTAGCAGCAAATCAGTAGCGTCCACTAATACTGCGCCATTGGTGGCCGCCACTGCGGTAAAACCCCAAAGCACGCTTCTGGCAAAGCTTTGCGACACTGCCTTTTTTTCTTCTTCATCCTTGCTTACAGCACGATAGCTATAATTAGGCTCAACCATTAAAACTTTGCTGCCAGCCTTTTCAAAATATATGACATGTGTGCCACGCATGGTGCCACGATCTAAACCAATATCGTTGCTGCCCAAACCGGAGGGAAGTGATTGCTGGTAGAGTAGCTCGCTGTTCCACTTTTCTATCAGTAAAAATATTTTGTTATTGGCTTCATCTACATAAAGAGGCAGATATCCATCAAGCCTGTTAAGGCTTTTTGTTTTATCGGCAATGGAAGGTAATTCCTGCGCATGAACACAGGACAGACCTACAAAAAAGGCAAGTGCCAGTAACACGACGCATTTGTTTCTCATCATAAAACAGTAATTAAATTTTGGTTACCCGGTTTGTATGTACATATGCCCTGCTACACTATCGTGGCACTTCAATTTTCTCAATCATGCTGCGAATTAATTCGTCGGGTGTGAGGCCTTCCATTTCTTTTTCCGGACTAAGTACAATGCGATGACGAAGCACCGGAATGCTTACATACAGGATATCTTCCGGTAACACAAAATCGCGGCCACGTATAGCACTCATGGCTTTTGCAGCCTGCAGTATGGCAAGCGAAGCGCGTGGACTTGCTCCTAAAAACAAAGCCGGATTATTACGCGTTGCACCCACAATGGCAGCAATAAATTCAAGCAGCTTGTCGTCAGCCACAATTTGCCTTACCATATGCCGGTAAGTGGCTATTGATGCTGCATTCAGCACACTGCTTACGTTTGCCAATAGTTTCGATGCAGTTGAAAACTGTTGCGATTGCAAAATCCGAACCTCCTCCTGCTGCGTAGGATAGCCCATATTTATTTTGAACAAAAAGCGATCGAGTTGCGCCTCGGGGAGGCGGTAGGTACCCTCCTGCTCCACCGGATTTTGGGTAGCTACTACCATAAATGGTGGTTCCATTGCGTAGGTATGCCCATCAATAGTTACCTGCCGCTCTTCCATTACTTCAAACAAAGCTGCCTGTGTTTTGGCCGGCGCCCTGTTTATCTCATCTATTAAAATAATATTGGAAAAAATAGGCCCGGCTTTAAACTCAAAAGCCATATCGCGGGGATTGAAAACTGAGGTTCCTAATACATCGCCCGGCATTAAATCGGGGGTGAACTGAATACGGCTAAAAGGCACATCAAGGGTTTGAGCGAGTAATTTGGCCGATAATGTTTTAGCCACACCAGGCACTCCCTCTACCAACACATGCCCATCAGCTAATATGGCAGCAATAAGAAAGTCTATCATTTCTTGTTGTCCCACAATCACCTGCCCTATGCCGCGCCTAACACCATCTATGGCATCGCGAAGCTTAGCCATATCTGTTCTTTCTTCAAAAAGAGAATCCATTTGTATGCTTTAGTATGTAATGATTTGTTTGATGCTTAACGAATATAGGACAGCCCGCTTAAAGCCTTTTACTGCGCCTGACGCTGTAAATCAAAATACTGACAACAATGGCAATCAACAGTATAGGTAAGCGTAAATATTAGCGTAATAAAGAATAAAGATGGCAGCAAGACTCCGGTGCACAAGCCGGCAGGTGGCGTTCCGTAAAAACGGCATTACTAATGAAAATAAGCGAATTATTGCACGCCCAGCCGACGTGCCAGTACTATGCAAATAAGGATAACCAATACACTGCCATAGCCTAATAAATGATAGTTGTAAATCTTATTTGCAGCGTCGCTAAAAACTATCATACCTGCAAAAGTTCCTGCAAGACCTGTAAATAGCTGTTGTATGCTGCTATTCATGCTCATAAAACTGCCCCGGTTTTGCGGATTTACTACCTGGCTTACCATAGCCTGACTGGCAATAGTGCGACCATTGGCCATACCAAACCAAAATGCAAATGGAACGAGTGTTAGCGCAAACGACCAACCTGCCGGCATGCGAGTAATAATGAAGATGGGCAATACGGATAATATGCCCGTAATGGTAAAAATGACAAGTTTGCCATATTGATCGGCCATACGCCCCCAAATAAATGAGCCTACCAGCGTAGTAGCGCCACCCAC
>JAHEMO010000110.1:0-5262 GCA_024643625.1 Chitinophagaceae bacterium | reverse complement strand
CTGTAGCCAAACAAAAGCACTTTCTTTCTATCGTATCTGTCTACAAAAAAGGCTGCTAATACACCCGTGGCAAATGCCGCAAAATTGTAGCTGGCAACAATATGAGCGAAATGACCCGCATCTATCCCGAACTCTGGCATCAGGTAATTACCCAATGGCATCATTATCATATAATCGAGGATATGCGTAAAATTGATAGCAGCAAGGGTAAGCAGCAGGAGTCGCTCTTGCGATGTCATCAGGTGGTGATTGTATTACAATGATAGGCAACACTTACCGGCAAGCTTCCAAATGGTTCATTACGTGGCAAAATAGTTGGCGGGAAATAATACGGCTTCTAAAAACAAGCCGTGAGGCGGCGTGCTAAAATCGGCGAGCGTGCAATTGTGTGACGCAATAATTTCTTCGAAACGATTGATGGTAATTTTCCTGCGGCCCACTTGTAGCATGGTACCCACAAGCGCTTTTACCATGCCTCGCAAAAACCTGTTGCCCTGCACGGTATATACCATCTGATTTTCATTAAAAAGCCACTCGCTTGTTGTAAGGCTGCACAGCATGGTTTTAGCTTGCGTATTGCGTTTGCTAAAGCTGGTAAAATCAGCTGTTTGCAATACAATTACTGCCGCTTCCTGCAATAACGTTTTATCGACAGGATATGGATAATACCAGGATTGGTCCGGTATAAAAGGATCAGGTTTCGTGTGCAAATAATAGTGATAACGTCTGGCAATGGCATCAAAACGGGAATGAGCGCTTGGTGCCATCACCCATATATTTTTCACCATAATATCGCCGGGCAGCAAGGCATTAATATGATATATATCCTGAACAGAAAGCAATGCTTCCGTATCGGTATGAAAATAATTTTGACGCGCATGCACGCCGCTATCTGTCCGCGATGAGCATTTGAGGTCAAATGCCTTTCTATAAAATGTTTGTAGAGCAGTTTCCAAACGACCTTGGATGGTATCGCCCGCAGGCTGCACCTGAAAGCCTGCATACTTAGTGCCCTTATAAGCAACTTCAATAAAATACCGATGCATCATGTTTATTGAATCATGGCATCAAAACGGGTGATGTAATAATCGTCCTTAAGTAAGCTGCGCAATTCCCGATAATTGAAATAATCCGCCGCGTAGGGCCATGCAGCATCAAGCATTCTGTAGCGAAGGGCATCCGTTTTTGCTGCAGCGGCAATAGTTTTTATCTGATAGGTGGTTACACATTGCTGTTTAAAAGACTTACGTGCTTCATATATCAGATCATCCTCATCCGTGATGGCATCTAGGGTTGTTTGCAACTTCGAAAATGCGGAATCGCTCATGATTTGGGTACAGGGCTTACGTGCGGCAGCCACAGGTTTTATCGTATTTACCGTGTCGGCTTTTTTCTCCTGCACCTCCGCTGCTACCAATGTTTCAGCAGCTTTTGGAGTGGATGCATGCATTTGCATGGTATCGGACACCGCGCTATTTACTGCAGCTATTACAGTATTTGCCTTTTGCGTCGGCACATTATTAGTTTCTGCAATTGGCTTCACCAATTGGGCACTGTCTACCCCAAGTTCCATGTCTAAAAACTTTCTATCGCCAACGCCTGGAGCAGATTTTGTTGCGGTTGATTGTACAGGGGGAACGGTATTAACCACGGCTGATTTCGTTTCAGTTTTTGGTGTTGCTTCCGATTCGGTTTTTTTAGCAACTGTTGCAGCAGCAGCACCTTCCACATAAATCGTCTCGCCTGTTTTTCCCTCTGGAATCGCATTCGCAGCCGATGTCTTTTTCTCTTGCTTATTGGCTTCTTTTCCTGCACTATTTTTTACAGGTTCGCCTTTTTTGTATGAGGCCATCATCCTCGCTTCTTCGGCCTCCAACGCTTTTAGTTTTTCTTCCAGCGTCATGGTTTTAGTATCCATGGTTACCGGTTTGTCAGTTTCTGCAGGCGGTGCAGCTTCACTCTTTACTGTTACTGCCACGGGAGCACTTGCTACAGAATCTGCGGCTACAACGACGGCTGCAGTTACCGTAGGTTCAACCTTTTTTTCTATTGCTGTAACTTCAGGTTTTGCCTCTTCCTTTACCACCACCACCGGTTTTGGCGCAGGGGGTTGATATGCCTGCATGGTAGCGCCGGACAATACATGCCTGAGTGATGGCTTTTCTGCATCGGTGGCTATAAGATAGCCTTCATCTTTACCGGAAATAGGAATGACAAAAGTTGTGGTAGCAATTTTTCCGGGGAACCCAATATCTACCTTATACTCTGCATCGGCAAGCTTGGGCAAAATAAGATGCCCGGCAGAACTTGAACTATAATTTACCCCACCAAAAACAATGTAAAAAGGTTCCTGATTATCGGTTTGCAAATACACGAAATGGTCGCGCTGTGCTATACCCTGCACTGCCATTAACAACACCATACATGCTATATATATCGCTTTAGCCATACCGGACAAACCTACAAATATTGATTGCAATCCCCTGAAAACTCCACAAGGCAGTTTATCACAATTAACATTCATCAATATATGAGCCTCTTAATTTGGCAGGAATTTTTTTGAAAAACCGATAATAAGCTATTCACAAACAAAAATTTATGCTTAGACATTTCTTTGGATCGGGGGCATTGGCTATGCTCGCTTTATCTATGCCTGCCCATATTACTGCGCAGGACATGGGCACCGTAAAAGCACCCGAATCCCAATCACAATCCTACCTTAATTACCGCGGCTCCGCCGAAAAAGCCTTTGACCTGATTCACACCAAACTGGAAGTGAGTTTTGATTACGCAAAGCAACGCATGCCGGGCAAAGCTACCATACAGCTTAAGCCGCATTTCTATCCACAGGATAGCCTGCTGTTAGATGCCAAAGGGATGCTGATAAACGAGGTTGCCTTACTGGACGGCAATAAGAAAACAAAACTTGCCTTTGCCTACCCCGACAGTATGGTATTGCGTATTGGCCTGCCACGCAAGTTTACAGCCAGCGAAAAGCTGACGATATATATTGACTATACGGCAAGACCCAACGAAGTAAAAGTAAAAGGTAGCGAAGCCATTACTGATGCCAAGGGACTATACTTCATTAACCCTACGGGAGAGGAAAAAGATAAAGCCATTCAGATTTGGACGCAGGGCGAGACCGAAGGGACAAGCGTATGGTGTCCTACCATTGACAGACCCAACCAAAAAACTACCGAAGAAATTATCATGACCGTGCCTGACAAATTCGTTTCGCTGAGCAATGGCATACTAGTCAATCAGAAAAAGAACAGCGATGGCACACGCACCGATCACTGGAAAATGGATCAGCCCCATGCACCCTATTTATTTTTTATGGGCGTAGGCGATTATACTATCATTAAAGACAAATACAATAATCTGCCCGTAGATTATTATGTTGAACCACAATGGGCCTCTGTTGCCCGCAGCATTTTTGGTTATACCCCCGAAATGATTGACTTCTACAGCAAATTGCTCCGTACCCCCTACCCCTGGCCCAAGTATGCCCAAATAGTGGGGCAAGATTATGTAAGCGGCGCTATGGAAAACACCACAAGCACCTTGCATGGCTCCATGGCCTACCAAAATGCCCGCGAACTGGCAGATGAAAACCGCTGGGAAATAGTGGTGGCCCATGAGCTGTTTCACCAATGGTTTGGCGATTTGGTAACCACGGAAAGCTGGAGCAATCTAACCGTGAATGAAAGCTTTGCCGACTATAGCGAGTACTTGTGGACAGAGCATAAGTATGGCCGCGAAAGAGCTGATGCTTACAACTACAATGCTATGCAGAACTATCTGGCCAATGGCGTAAATGCAGAGAAGCATTTGGTGCGGTTTAATTATGAAGACAAGGAAGAAATGTTTGATGCCGTGAGCTATCAGAAGGGCGGACGCATACTGCATATGCTACGGCATTTTGTAGGCGATAGTGCCTTTGCCTGGGGCATGCATGAATATTTGCAGCAAAATCAATATGGTACCGGAGAAGCCCATCAGCTAAGGCTTGCCATGGAAAAGGTAACGGGTAAAGACCTGAACTGGTTTTTTAATCAATGGTATTTTAGTAATGGGCATCCCGTGGTATTTATCGATCATGCTTATGATGCCGTTGCCGGAAAGTACAGCGTAATCGTTGCGCAAAAACAGGACGGACCTATGTTTGAAATACCGGTAGACATTGATGTTTATCGGGGCAATCAAAAAACAAGGCATACCGTATGGTTGCGTAATGCTATTGATACTTTTAGTTTTTCAGGCGCTGAACCTACCCATGTAAGCGTAGATGCGGATAAAGTACTCCTATGGCAAAAAGAAGAAGCTAAAACCGAGAAAGCCTGGATGGCACAGTATAACAATGCCGCTAATTTTCTCGACAAGTTTGAAGCACTGATAAAATTGATGGATGAAGAAGACAATGCTGCCATTCGCGATGTGATGTACAAGGCGCTTGCCGATACCGACTACGGGATTCGCGAAGTTGCCCTGGGTTATTTCACCGGTAAAGCCGCAACCTTGCAGCCTCAGGAGCAAAGCCGTATTGAAAAAATTGCAGCTTCAGATGCACATCGCCCTACGCGTGCAGCCGCTATAGATGTGCTTGGAGCAACCGCCAATAAGAAGTACATCCCCATGTTTGAAAAAGCTGCCAACGATAGCAGCTACAGTGTAGCGGGTGCAGCCGTAGAGGCACTGATGACGTCGGAGCCGCAAAAGGTATTAGCCATGGCTCCAACCTTGCGGCAGGACGCAAAAGGAAGATTGTCCGAATCCCTTAAGCTGGTTGACTATCTGGAAAAAGATCCGGCGGAATGGGAAACTGTGGTAAGCGGCTACGATGACATGGCACCCTTCGAAAAATTCGGCGCCATGAAAGGTGTACTGTTTTATGCCAACCGCCTCACGGATATGAATGCGTTTAAGAAAACGGTAAGTGGTCCTTTGGATTTTTACAACCAATACAAGCGGATTCCGCAAATAGAACCTATCATGAAACAACAGGTAGATTGGATCATTGCGCAGAAAAAGGTTGCTATAGCTGCCAATCCTAATGATACTGTTGCCAAAGAACAGCTGGCATTTATCGAGTCGAAACTGAAGTAATATTAATTAATATCCCTACAAGAGGCTGACTTAATACTATGAGTCAGCCTCTTTTTTATACGGGCATTTGATAATCACAATTGTCATGCAAAAGATTGAGGCAGCTTTAATACACGCTTTTCACAACAACTGCGGTTTAACTAAAGTCAATAT
>JAHEMO010000109.1 GCA_024643625.1 Chitinophagaceae bacterium | reverse complement strand
TCCTTCATGGTGCTGTATCTGGTATTATTGGCATTTTCTGCAAGCCAGTAGCGGTTGCGCAAACCATCAAATTGCGTCCATCCGGATATTCCTCTTCCTTGTGGTGCATTGTTTACCACAAATAATGCCTTTTTAAAATAACCAGCACCGGAACCAAGTGCATAGCTATCGTAATCGGTTCCAAGAATGATATAGATATAATAAGCAATAACAGCAGTAAGATTTGAGGCAAGCGGATCTGTACCGGAAATTCTGTTCTCCGCAAATTCAACTGGTTGAAATTCTACATACCTGAATACGACATCATTATCCTGCCAGTTTACAAGCGGCGAATTATAACTGGTATTGAACACTGGTCGTGCAGCCTGCACGGTAAGCGATGCGCCATATACATTTTTCTCAACCTCGCGATCGAGATTGATAACAATATTAATATCTATGCGCTCATTCTGTTTAAAGTTGTCAGTCGTCCACTTACGATTATTCACCAGGTTAGTCAGCTGATTTTGTAAAGTATTAAAAATACGCCTATCAATTTGTGTGCTGATCCTGCTGGCTATTACAGCCACTTTCGCATTAAATTCCTGTGCAAAAGCGTGCTGACCAAGCATCATTAAAACTATGGTTGATAAAATCAGTTTCTTCATTACAAATCAAAATATTATTTAAGCACTATGCGCGGTGTTAACATGCTCTTTCGAAGGCATCTCTGCAATGTATTTCGCCAACTGATCGGCAATAACTGCCTTTGAATTTGTAGGCCATTCCACCACATTACTTGGGGTTATTAAGCTAACCTTATTTGTTTGCTTCCCAAAGCCTGCTTCAACATCCCGAAGCGAATTAAGCACAATAAGATCAGCAGACTTTTTATCTAATTTGGCCTTTGCGTTGGCCACTTCATTTTCAGTCTCCAAAGCAAATCCAACTACCAATTGATTGGCCCGCTTTTGCGCACCTGCCCAGGCCAGAATATCCGGATTGCGCACCATGCGAATGGTGAATTCGCTATCATCCTTTTTAATCTTTTCTGAAGCTACATTTTCAGGCCTGTAGTCTGCCACTGCTGCGGTCATAATGGCTATGTCGTTAGCGCCAAAATGTTGTTGGCAAACCGCAAACATCTCTTCAGCGGTATTTACTTTTATCGTAACAACGTTGTCACTTACAGGCAAACTGGTAGGACCCAAGACCAAAGTAACTTGGGCACCCAACTGACTGCAGGCGCGGGCTATTTCAATTCCCATAAGTCCACTGCTATGATTACCAATAAAACGAACGGGATCGATCGGCTCGTATGTCGGGCCAGCTGTTATCAAAACCTTTTTCCCGACTAACAGTAGTTGCTGACCAAAAAATGTCTCAACCCAACTGATAATATCCTCTGGCTCCATCATTCTCCCCATACCGTTCAATCCACTGGCAAGCTCACCCGAGGCAACCTTCAATATGTGCTTGCCATGCCGCGATAAAAATGAAAGGTTCTTGCTTGTCGTTTCATGGTACCACATATCCTCATCCATGGCAGGTGCAACCACTATTGGGCATGTAGCGCTGAGGTAGGTGGCTAATAACATGTTATCGCAGAGACCTGTGGCCATTTTGGCCAAAGTATTACAACTGAGCGGCGCTACGATGAACACATCAGCCCATCGGCCGAGCATCACATGATTTGACCAACTACCATCAGTAGCCAGTGCCGAAACCACCGGATTTTTGCTCAACGTAGAAAGAACCAGCCGGGAAACAAAATTTTCAGCAGCAGGTGTCATTATGATTTTCACTTCGGCACCCGCTTTTACCAAAAGACGAGTAAGCAAAATGGTCTTATAGGCTGCAATGCTAGCCGTTACTCCAACAAGAATTTTTTTACCCGATAGCGACATAGATAACACAAATAAAAAACGATAACCAACCGGTTACCGTTCGAAAATATGTAATAATGCAGAACAATCCTGTTATGCAAACGCTACAAACTGGCGGAGTAATTGCCTACTAGCTAAACAAATCATCGTCAGCTTTACGGTAGTAAAGCTTATCATCCAAAAACTCATTGGTAGCCAGCAAAGAAGGGTTAGGCATGCGCTCATACGCACGACTAATCTCAATTTGCTCTTTATTTTCATGAATTTCTTCCAGACTATCTGTATGGGTTGCAAATTCCTCCAATTTATTATGGAGTTCATCTTTTATTGCAATATTTATCTGATTGGCACGCTTGGCAACAATTGCGATTGATTCGTAAAGATTGCCGGTTTTGGCACGGATGGAAGATAAACTTTGGGTTTCAACGCTTGCGTTAGATGTACTACTCAGCGTCTTTCTCAGTTTGCTCATTTCGTAATGTTTTGAGATTATTTTCTGCTTGCTTTTTAAATCTGTCTACTTCTTTCCCAAGTGGACTATCAGGATAACGGTCGTAAAAATCGGCGCATTCATTTAAAACCTGGTCGTAACGTTCCAATTGCCTGTCTGCTATACTGTTATCGGCGTATTTAATCCGCGATTTTATAACCATTAGTTTGTATTGGTCAGCCTTGTCTGAGTCAAAAAACTCAAATAATAGCTCTGAGGCTGATACTGCTGCTGCATTATAATACCCGAGGTCATAATACAATTCTGCAGCTTTATACCCTTTCAATTCAAGCTTATCTTCCAGAGAGGCAATTATATCTGAGGCCTCCCGGTGGTGCGGGCTGGTAGGGTACTTCTGCATAAAAGTCTGCAGGAAGGTAATGGCCTTGTATGTTGGCGTTTGATCTAATTCGACTCTGGGGCTTTGCTTGTAAAAACTATAGGCTCGCAGGTATTCAGCTTCTTCAGTGCTTTTACTATTAGGAAAAGACTCCGCAAAACCCTTGAAAATATTTTCCGCGTTCAGGTAATCTTTCTGGTAATAATGGCAATAAGCCCAGTTTAGATAAATACGCTCGAACTCTGGGGATCCTTTAAATACCGGAAACACATCTTCATACAGCAATTGGGCCTGATTGTACTTTTTGGCCGCAAAAAACTTATCAGCCTGCTGAAGTTTATAGTTGTAATCACTGCTCTTCAATATTTTATTGATATTGGTGCAGGACACCAAAAACGCAGCGATACAAATTATGAGCAAACGAGATTTCATATCAAATAAACTTCCTCTGGGAAACGCACAAAAGTGCAGGATTTAGCAGGCACAAAAAGTTAAAAAGTACCCTCCCGAATTTTTAATCCGGAAGGGTACTAATTGTTTATTGCAAGTAAAAATTACTTAGTCTTACGGTACTGCGGATGTGGAGCAGGAACCATGTTAGGTCCGTCTTCACCTGAGCAATCCTGAAGATCAACGGTATTCTTGTCACCATCCTCGCCGTATTTAAACACGAAACGATCGCGACCGATACCTTGCTTTTCAACAAGGTAATTGATTACGCTGTTCACACGATCCCAGCTCAATTGCTGCTCACGCTTGCTAGCGCCACCATGACCTACTACACAAATCCTACACAAGGGGTTTGCTTTGATTTGGGCAGCCGCTCCATCCAGTACAGAAGTTGCAGTTGAGCTTAAAGCAATAGCAGAACCACCGAAAGAAACACTTGGCAAATAACCGATAGAGCAAGTGGCGACAGGAACAATCTTATCGCAGCAGGCCGGATCTGGACACTTACCAACACCATCAGCATCAACTGGCTGACATGCTGTTGGAGTAATCAATTCCTTATCGCGGCAATCAGGAACACCGTCACCATCAGTGTCGCGGCTCTTACCTTTTGTATCCACAGGGCAACCTGCAGGTGTATTAGGCTCAATATCAAACTGATCGGTCACGCCGTCATTGTCGGAATCATCCAAAATTGGCTTAGGGATGATAGGATTGCGAGCTTCATGATAAACGTAGCTCAGCGGATTATACCACCACAAAGGAGCAACATGGCTGTTAGCGTTACCAAGGTTAAAGTTTAAGCCCAACTTAGCAAAGAAAAGATTGTCTTTATCAGAAGTAAATATCGGAGCAGTACCAACTGCTTCGCCCTGATAGGCAGCACCATCAATCCAATCATCGAAAGTCTTGGTATACTGAATTTCACCTGATAATGAGGTGCGCTTACCAATTCTCCATTCAGCACCCAAACCTATGTTTGCACTGTGCCTGATTTGATACTTATCAAGTTCTCCCTGATCGAAATTTGGTTCGCGATCATCTCTTCCGGCGGCGCTTTCAAAGTCCTGATCAAACAAATTATCCCACAATTCTTTTTTGATATCCTTACGGGAATTATCCCCGAAGAATGAAGAGGAATATTGGGCATAGTTGTATGGAGCATTTCCGCTACCACGCTGATCGAGCCTGGTACGATACACAAATGGCATATACCCTACGAATGCATATGGATTAATCTTGCTTTGCTTTGAATGAACGCTAAGATTTCCCAAAGAGAACATGACATCCAAGGCAGGCATGATAGCTGAAGTCTGATAATTATGAACATACCAACCTGGCCCAATAGCATTGTTTGGCGCGCCGCTTGACCCTGGCCGGCGATAAATATCAAGCACCGGAGCGTTGCCTAAATTGCCATTCTTTCTGTAGTCCAATCCGGTTGTTACACCATAGCCAATTGAACCTCTAACACTAACAACATAGCCAAGAGATTTCCTTAGCGATACCCCGGCCGTCCAACCGGGAAAAATTGCACCGATGCCTGTGGTGCCAGGAGATGCATCTCCATCTACCAGCCAGGTACCAAAATTGATGCCCAATTGCCACATGTCTCGCGGCTTGGGAGGAAAAATCGAAGACTTGGGGTTACTACGCCAGTCGTTGAAGGCTGACATTTGCTTGGAGGAATATTTGGAGCTATCATAATAATTGATAGCACCGCCGAGCTGAGCATATGTGCTGAGGCCGAATCCCATCATCAGCAGGGCCAGAAGTGTGTACTTTTTACTTGCCATAAGAATTGGTTAATGTTAAATGAATTCAAAGGGTACTCGGCGCAAAAATATGACTGACGACGTAATAAACAAATTTTATATCGAAACATCGGTGGATAATTTGAGTTTGCGGCATCTCAATCAACCAATTGTCTTCCAATGCCTTGCAATGCTTTAATTTGCTCCCAATATGGCAGCAGGGCCCGATTTTTCTATCATTCAGCAGGAGTTGGAAGCATTTGAAAGAAAGTTCAGGGCTTCAGTAAAAAGCAGGGTACCCCTGCTTGATAAGATAACTTATTATATTATTAACAGAAAAGGCAAGCAACTGAGGCCAAAGTTCGTTTTGCTGAGTGCTAGGATGTTTGGTGAGATAAAAGAAAGCTCATACCACGCAGCAGCACTTGTAGAGTTATTGCATACGGCCACATTGGTGCACGATGATGTGGTGGATGAATCCATGGAGCGAAGGGGCGCTTTTTCCATAAATGCACTGTGGAAAAACAAAGTTGCCGTACTCGTGGGAGATTATCTGCTCTCCAAAGGATTGCTTCTGGCGCTGGATAATGAGGAACACCGGCTTTTGCAAATTCTCAGCAATGCCGTGAGGCAAATGTCGGAAGGTGAACTCCTGCAAATGGAAAAAAGCAGAAAACTGGATATTGATGAGGCTACTTACTTTGAAATCATTAGGAGTAAGACCGCGAGCCTGCTATCCTCCGCCTGTGCGGCCGGTGCATGGAGCAGTTCCCGAAATAACGGGATTACCGAAACAATGGCAAAATTTGGCGAGGCCGTCGGTATGGCTTTTCAAATCAAGGACGATCTATTTGATTATGGTAGCAATAACGTCGGCAAACCAACCGGCAACGATATTCGGGAACAAAAAATCACCTTGCCCCTTATTTACACTTTACAGCAATCGGACCCGGGCCAAAAGCGAAAAATAAAAACGGTTCTAAAAAACAAGAACAAAGACAAAAAACAGATTGCGTGGATAGTTGATTTGGTGCAGGCATCCGGAGGAATTGCTTACGCCAGCGAAAAAATGATGGCTTTTAAACAGGAAGCACTTTCTCTGCTAGACCAATTTGAAGACTCGGAACCCAAAAATGTTATGACCTCTTTGGTAAATTACGCCACCGATAGAAATTATTAACCCGCAAACCTTACCGCCATTCTACACGTGGAAAAAAGATGGAGCATACCAACAGCCAATCCTGCACGTGTTGCTCTTCTTCAAAAAGAGCTGAAAATTAATAATGCCCTTTGCGGTATTTTGGTAAGCAGAGGCATCGAAAATTACACCCAGGCAAAAAACTATTTCCGTCCCTCATTAGACCAATTACATCAGCCCTTGCTCATGAAGGATATGGGGATAGCGGTGCAACGTGTGATAGCTGCAATCCACCAAAATGAAAATATCCTGATTTATGGAGACTATGATGTGGATGGCACCACTTCTGTAGCTGTCATGGTGCGTTTTTTAAAAAGCCTCAATGCTTCAGTTGATTATTATGTCCCTCATCGTTACCGCGAAGGGTACGGAATTTCAAAAGAGGGCATTGCATATGCCATTGAAAACAGAATCGGCTTAATAATAGCAGTAGACTGCGGCATAAAGGCAATCGAAAGAATAGCTGAAGCTAAAGCGTCGGCAATAGATGTTATTGTTTGCGATCACCACATGCCAGACGACGATATTCCTGAAGCTGTAGCCATTTTAAATCCCAAGCAGGTTGATTGCTTCTATCCCTTTAAAGAGCTTTGTGGCTGTGGGGTGGCTATCAAGCTCATTCAGGGTATTGCAGAACAACTGCAACTGCCACAAGATAGTTGGATACATTTTCTTCAATTTGCAGCCATAGCCATAGCCGCTGATATTGTCCCCATAACCGGTGAGAACAGGATTTTGGCCTTCTACGGCCTACAACAAATAAATGCAGACCCGCTCATTTGCCTGAAGGCACTTTTTCATCTCTCAAATCATGTGGGCCAGGTGCACATCAATACTTTGGTGTTTGTGGTAGCACCCCGCATAAATGCCGCAGGTCGCATGGACGATGCACGAAAAGCTATTAAGCTATTTTTAGAAGATGATTTCGATCAATCGATTGCACTTGCCCAAATACTGCATGAGGATAACACCGAAAGACGGGAAGCAGACAGCACCATTACTGATGAAGCTTTGCAGCAATTAGCAGAAACAAACCTCGTTCATCAGCGCAAAACAACCGTAGTATACAGCGAACAATGGCACAAGGGGGTTGTGGGTATTGTAGCCAGCCGCCTGATTGATACTTACTACCGACCTACTGTTGTACTCACAAAGAGTGGAGATAAAATTTCCGGCTCGGCCCGAAGTGTTTCCGGTTTTAATTTATATGAAGCCATTCATGCATGCCGTCATTTGCTGGATAATTATGGTGGCCACTTTTATGCAGCAGGGCTCACTATGCCTGCCACTAATTTAGAAGCTTTTGTGGAAACCTTTGAGCAGGTTGTAGCTGCATCAATTACTGAAGACCAACTTGTACCTGAAGTGATTATAGATGCGAAAATTGATTTTAAGGATATCACAAAACCATTCTATAATATCGTTTGTCAGATGGAGCCTTTTGGTCCAATGAATATGCGACCTGTGTTTGCATCGACACAGGTATTTGAAACCGGCAGCAGCCGGATTGTAAAAGAACAACATTTGAAACTAACCCTTAAGCATGGCAACACGATTGTGCAGGGAATTGGTTTTGGGCTGGCAGGAAAAATTGAATTGCTAAAACCTAATCAGCCGCTGGATATTGCTTACACTATTGATATCAACGAATGGCAGGGCGAATCAAACCTGCAGCTGAGAGTAATTGATATCAGAAAAACCAATGAACACGATTGGGTTGGACATTGATATGAAAAGATGGCTCGGCTACATTCAATACTTTTTTTTTCTGGGCTTCAACTGGAATTTCCCACTTGCCATTTTTATTGTGCGGCGAGAAATATCGGGTGAACGCAAATACAATCATTTTGTTTCTGGCACCGATGATTTGAAGGATTCAGTAGGCGAAGCAGACCGACAACATGCCAGCATTTATCAGCCAATTAATTTTTACACCGCTGAAAAGTTGTTTGAACAGATTCCATCATCTTACAAAAAAACTGCAATATTGGATGCAGGGTCCGGAAAGGGACGCGTGTTGGCAATGGCGGCATATGCCGGCTTTACCGCTATCTACGGGTTTGACATAAGTGCCGATATGTGCTTACAGGCTACTCAAAGTTTACAGGATATTCAAAAGCAATTTCCCAAAACACATTTTGACATTACCGTTGCCAATGCAAATGAATACGATGTACCTGATGATGTAGGCGTAATTTTTCTCTTTAATCCTTTTGATGGCCTTGTGATGCAGGATTTTATCGCACAAGTGATGCTAAGCCTCAGGCGTAAATCCAGAAATCTGTTGGTTTTGTATGCCAACCCTGTACATAAAAGCAACTGGACCAAAGAAGGATTTACAGAAGTGTACGCATTCCAAAAAATGAAATGGCTCGAAGGGGTTGTGCTTCTCTACCAGCAAAAATAAAGGCCATCTTTTCAGATGGCCCCGATACTATCCTATTCTATTCATACAGTGGTTACTGGTGTTGATTTGCTTTCCATCAAATCAACGCTTCGCTGGATAAACTCTGTAAGATCAGTGCCTTTAAGCATACCCTGACTCAGCAAGGCAAGATCAAGGAGGTTCTTCACTATCTTTTCTTTTTTATCGCCGTCCTGCTCTTGCAGCACCTGCTGATGAACGGGGTGATTGCCATTCAAGGTAAAGTTTACTTCATCCGGCATATTGGCATAAAAATTCATCATGCCGCCACCTCCCATTTGCGCCATATCTTTCATGCGCCGGCTCCACTCTGGCCGCGTGGCAACAACAGGTGGAGCATCGGTGCTTAAGCCCTTAACTTCCACCACAGCATGCTCACCGCTAATTTTACCTTTAAATAAATCTACAAGCTCGCTGGCTTGCTCTGCAGAAAGGACACTTGTGTTTTCTTCTGATTTGTCAACCAAATTATCAGCCACATCGGCATCCACCCGCACAAACTGCACCTTATCCAGTTTCATTTCCATTTGCCCAATCCAACTGTTATCTATCAGGTCGTTGAGCTTTACCACATAGTATCCCTTGGCTTTGGCCGCTTTGATATAGGCGTCCTGCTGAATTTTATCTGTGGTGTAAATAATTACTTTCTTACCGTCTTTATTCGTTTGAATATTTTCTACAGCAGTTTGGTATTCATCAAGCGTCATAAAATTACCGCTGCCCACTTCTTCCATGACAACAAAAGATTTCGCTTTGTCGTAAAACTTATCGTCTGTCATCATACCATACTTCACAAACAGTCCAAGGCTTTCCCACTTGCTTTCAAAATCAGCGCGATCGTTGCGGAAAATCTCATCTAGTTTGTCTGCCACTTTTTTAGTGATATGGCTATTTATTTTCTTAACATTCGGATCGCCCTGCAGGTAACTACGGCTGACATTAAGGGGAATATCCGGACTGTCGATAACGCCATGCAGCAGCATCAAAAATTCAGGTACGATATCTTTTACTTCATCTGTTACAAATACCTGATTGCTGTACAGTTGTATTTTGTCCTTTTGTATTTCGTATGACTGCTTTATTTTGGGGAAATACAAAATACCGGTTAGGTTAAATGGATAATCTACATTCAAATGAATCCAGAATAGCGGCGTTTCACTAAACGGCCCGTATAACTCTTTGTAGAAATTCTCATAGTCTTCTTTGGTAAGATCAGAAGGTTTTTTGGTCCATGCAGGCGATGTATTGTTGATGGGCTTAGGAGCCTCTTCGGCTTCGCCGTCCTTTTGCTCCACTTTCTCATTTACATCACGGAAATAAATGGGTACGGGCAGGAACTTGCAAAACTTCTCCAACATCCCTTTCAACCGGAAGGCATCCAGAAATTCCTCGCTATCTTTTTCTATATGTAGTCTTATTTCGGTACCTCGTTGCGTATGCTCCTGCGTTTCTTCCAGAGTATATTCCGGACTGCCATCGCATTCCCAACGCACCGCCGATGCCTCCGGCTGCCAACTCTTGGTAAATACTTCAACCCTGTTGGCCACCATGAATGAACTGTAGAATCCAAGTCCAAAATGACCGATAATATTGGCTTCGTTTTGACCCTTGTATTTGGCCAAAAATTCTTCGGCACTGCTAAAGGCTACCTGATTCAGGTATTTGTCTACTTCTTCGGCTGTCATGCCAATACCTTCATCAATAATGCTGATGGTTTTATTTTTGGCATCAAGCACTACCTCAATTTTCGGCTCGCCTAATTCGCCTTTAAACTCACCAACTCCGGCAAGGGTTTTGAGTTTCTTGGTGGCATCCACTGCGTTGCTCACCAATTCGCGCACAAAAATTTCGTGATCGCTGTATAAAAATTTCTTGATGATGGGAAAGATGTTTTCGGTTTGAACCCGAATGCTTCCTGTAGCCATATGATAGTTTGTTTTTTGAGAAATGAATTATGCTACC
>JAHEMO010000108.1 GCA_024643625.1 Chitinophagaceae bacterium | reverse complement strand
AAAAGGATTTTACGATTATTAATCTGCTTTGACGGACAAACCTGGCAGAACCATAAAGCACAATACTATGAGCGCAACAATATTGGTAACTGGTGGAACAGGTTTGATAGGCGCACATCTGTTGCATCATTTGCATAAGCAAGGCATACAAGCCAAAGCCATTTACCGCAATAAAATACCGGCCACCGTTCAGGACAAAGCCATGTGGGTGCAGGCCGACATACTTGATGTGGATGGCCTGGCTATGGCTATGGACGGCATTACGCATGTATACCATGCTGCGGGCCTGGTAAGCTTTGCCAAAGCCGACCGCCAGTTGCTACACAAAGTAAATGTGGAGGGTACGGCCAATATAGTTAATGCAGCCTTGTATGCCGGCGTGCAAAAAATGGTGCATGTAAGCAGTGTAGCGGCTTTGGGTCGTATTCGTAACAATCAGGTGATTAATGAAAGCATGCAATGGACACCTGCTACCAGCAACAGCGAGTATGCCAAAACAAAATACCTGGGCGAGTTGGAAGTATGGCGTGGCCTTGCCGAAGGCCTGCAGGTTGCTATTGTAAATCCCACGATTGTACTAGGTGAGTATGGCGATTGGTCAGCAGGTTCCATGAAAATTTTTCAATCCATATATAATGGCTTCCCATATTATACCTTGGGCGAAACAGGTTTTGTAGATGCCTGCGATGTGGCAGAGGTAATGGTGAGGCTTATGCAAAGCGATATCAATGGCGAACGATTTATAGTAAGCGCAGAAAACCTGCCGTACCGCGATTTGTTTTTTATGATTGCTGATGCACTTGGCGTAAAGCGACCGCATCGGGCAGTTACCCCTACGCTGGCAGCTATTGCATGGCGCATCGAAAAACTAAAAAGTTTATTTACCGGTGAAAAGCCACTCGTTACAAAAGAGACAGCAGCCACTGGTCTTGCAACCGCAAAATTTAGCAACACCAAATTGCTGGCAGCCTTACCCGAATTCAACTATAACCCTATAAGCAATGCCGTAGTGCGGATTAGCAAGCATTACACCCGGTAGCATTCCATTTATCCTTCGATACGCTTCTCCAATTGCGCTACCCTATCCCATAGGTTCGCAATGCGCTTTATCCATACAAATTCTCTGCGCTTTACAGATGCTTCTTCCGCAGGGTATCCCATGTACATTTTGCCGGGCGCTAAAGAAGCGGTTACACCACTTTGCCCCAACACCTGAATATTATCGCCGAGGTGAATGGTTTTGTTTACACCAACCTGACCCCAAAGCGTAACACCATTGCCAATGGTAGTAGCACCAGCAACGCCAACCTGAGCAGCAATTATGCAATTGGAACCCACTACCACATCGTGCCCTATTTGTACAAGATTATCAATTTTAGTGCCGCGGCCAATTCGGGTTTCATGGGTTACTCCTCTATCAATACAGGTGTTTGCTCCAATTTCCACATCATCCTCAATTACCACATGGCCACCGCTAAGCATTTTTTTATACCATACCTCGCGGTTCTTTTTGGTGTTGTAGTAAAACGCGTCGGCACCCAGTACAGCACCGCTATGTATCGTTACATGATTACCAATAATAGTATGATCAAGAATAACCGCGTTGGGAAAAATGATACTGTGCTCACCTATAACTACATGATTACCAACAATAGCACCCGGCATCACCAAAGCTGTGGCAGCAATGCTTGCAGAGGCGCTGATGGATTGTGAAACGGCGGCAAAGGGATTAAAATGGCTGATGATAGTTTGGTATGCTTCAAAAGGTTGGTCGCATACAATGATGGTTTTGCCATAGGTTTCTTCGACGGCCTTATCTATAATGATGTATGACGCTGCGCTGCGCAAACATTTTTCATAGTACTTCGGGTGGTCCACAAAACACAGATCGCCTGCTTCAACTTTATGTATCTCATTAATGCCGGAGCAAACAGCATTACCATCACCAACAACTTTGCCACCTATAAGCTGGGCAATAGATTCTACACTAACGGGTGTTTTAAATTTCATAGCAGTAAGGTATTCAAAGTTGCTGTTATTAAACTGTATCAGCATTTCCAGCATCAACTATTTCTGATTTACAAAACAACTCAGGCATAGTATTTTGCTATTCATTCCTTCGATAACTAATTCAAAATATGAGTGCGTTTTTGATGCTGAAACAGGTCCTTAAACATAGCAATGGATGCATGCCAATTCACATGCCCAAATTTTTTGTGCATAAAAAACCGGAAAAAAATTTTTTGTGTGGAAAAAATTATTTTTAATATTGTACTGAATTTCAGTTTTCAGGTATTTACTAACCCATTGCGAACCTCCTGTTTTCAGGAGGTTCTTCTTTTTACACCCTGCTGCTTCGGAATCATTTCAACAGGTACATAGCCCATAGCTATAGGTAAGGTTTATTGCATGCTTAGCTTGCGTACCGGCTAACACTATTGGTCAATGCTGTAATATTGATAAGCCAATTATGAAACCAAAAAGAATTTTTTTAGTACGACATGGTGAAAGCGAAGGCAATATTGACCTGAGCAGCTATGCACGCAAGCAGGACTTTAAGTTGCTGCTAACCGAAGAGGGTGTGCAACAAGCTACAACTGCTGGCCAATACCTGAAACAATTAATTGGCAATGAATCCGTTCAGTTTTATGTATCGCCCATGTGGCGCACCCGTATGACGTTTGAATATTTGGCCAGTAGCTTTGAGCGGGAGCAGGTACAATGGAAAGAAGACCCGCGCATGCGCGAACAGGAATGGGGCCACTTTCGTGATTTAAAAGCTAACCTGGCTATTGATGATGAACGCCAAAAATTTGGCACTTTTTACTACCGCATAAAAGATGGCGAAAGTTGTGCCGATGTGTATGACCGCATCAGCGATTTTATGCATAGTCTTTTCAGAGATTTTGAAAACACCGACTACCCCGAAAACATTGTACTGGTAACACATGGTATGACCATCCGTATATTTTTAATGCGATGGTTTCACTGGACCATAGAAGAATTTGAATCGCTGCGCAATCCACGCAATTGCGAAATCATACAGCTGAGTCAGGATGCATCAACAGGCAAGTATCAGATTGTAAGCGAACTAAGGCGTAAAAAACTGAAGCCGGAAGACACTTATGAATGGCAGGTGTTTACAGATAGAAATCAAAAAGCCTGACGGTAAAGGCCAGGCTTTTTGATACCGTAATCCCGTTTAGTCTTCAAACTTTTCAGGCCGCATCATAGGAAATAACAGCACATCCTGAATGCTGAGTTGGTTAAGCATAAACATACATAGCCTGTCTATACCAATGCCAATGCCCGATGTAGGCGGCATACCATACTCCAGGGCACGCAAAAAGTCGTAGTCAATAAACATGGCTTCATCATCGCCACGCTCCATTAGCTTCACTTGTTCTTCAAATCGTTCACGCTGATCAATGGGGTCGTTCAATTCGCTGTAGGCGTTAGCCAGTTCTTTACCATTAACCATCAATTCAAAACGCTCCACAAGGCCGGGCTTCGATCGGTGCTTTTTGGTAAGCGGGCTCATCTCTACAGGATAATCAATAATAAACGTGGGTTGAATAAACTTGTGCTCGCTGGTGGCACCAAAAATCTCGTCAATAAGCTTGCCCTTGCCCATGCTGGCTTCGGTGGGTATATGCAATTGCTTGCATGTATCACGAAGGGCCTGCTCGTCCATGCCGCTGATATCTATGCCTGTATGCTCCAGTATCGCTTCAAAAATAGTAATGCGTTTAAAAGGTGCCTTGTAATCAATTACTTTATCGCCAAGCGGCACTGCTGTAGTACCGTGCAGCGCCAACGCAACACGTTCAAGCAATTGCTCGGTTATTTCCATCATCCAGAAATAATCTTTATACGCCGTGTACCATTCCAAAATGGTGAACTCAGGATTATGGGTTCTATCCATTCCCTCGTTCCGAAAATTTCGGCTGAATTCATACACCCAATCAAATCCGCCAACAATCAGGCGCTTCAAGTACAACTCGTTGGCAATGCGCATATACATGGGTACATCAAGCGCATTATGATGTGTAATAAAAGGCCTTGCTGTAGCTCCGCCGGGTATGGCTTGCAGCACGGGTGTATCCACCTCCACTGCACCTTGATTATTGAGGAACTCGCGTATGGTGTTTACCAGTTTTGTGCGCTGTAAAAACACCTGACGTATTTCGGGGCTCACTACCATATCCGCATAGCGCTGGCGGTATTTAAATTCCGGATCGGTAACGGCGTCATACACATTGCCTTCATCGTCGCGTTTTACAACAGGCAGGGGCTTCAAACTCTTAGCCAGCAGAGTAATCGATTGCGCATGAACCGTTATTTCGCCGGTACGGGTAATAAATACAAATCCCTTTGCGCCAAGAAAATCACCAAGATCAAGTCCATGTTTTACCAGGTTGTCAAAAAAACTCTTGTCCTCGCCCGGGCATATATCATCTCGGCGCAGGTACACCTGTATAATACCTTGGCTATCCTGCAGTTTTATAAAAAAAACCTTGCCCTTATCCATGAGGGTCATTATGCGCCCGGCTACGGTTACATCCTTATAGTCGGCAGCATTGTCTTCGGTAAAATGCTGTCGTATATCCTCGCTGAAATGTGACACAGGAAATGCTGCAGCCGGATAAGGCTCAATACCAGCTTGCTGCAAGTGCTTTAGCTTATCGCGGCGTATAGTTTCCTGTTCGCTCAAATGTTGACTCATAAGATAATTGCCTATTGTAAAGGCGGGCAAAAATAGCCTTTACCAGTTTTGCAATATGCTAAAAGCGGGCTATGAAGAACGCCACACCGCTGAAGCAATGACGGGACTCAATAACGGGACGGTAGTTGGAACAACGGCGGTGTGTATCCGGTTACCCAATATCGACCTTCCGTACTGCGATAGGTGGCAGAACCTTTGCGGGAGTAAAAAGCAATTGCACCACCGGGTCCGCCCCCCAAAGGGGTGAAAAACGGAGGTCGGAATGCCTTGATTAATATCAATTCTTTTACAGGCACCTTCGCCAATGTGGCTATATCGGCCGGTATTTCATCGAGGTATAAGGCAGTAGGACTGCCGTTCCATGTTATGACGGGAATGCCTTCATTATTGGCAGCTATAGCAATACCCGGTATCAACCTGTCTAAAGTCACCAACAAAATTCCGTCCGATAAGTAATTAAATGCTTCTCCTGAAAACAGATAACTATTGCGGCTGGCGAATACTGGTGAACGCACATATTCCTTTTCCAACTTTTCGGCTTTTGCATTTCGAGGCAGCATTTCGGTTTCGTTTACCAAAGTACCCCCCGAACTTTTAAACTCATTCATACTAAACTTATACTCCTCTGCTACTACACCTTTGCTGGCATTTCCCACCGGCATAAGCAATGTGGTATCAGCCACCGCGGTATAGAAAGAATCGAGCGGAGTGACAAGGCCAATGTTGTTTAAGAATGGAGTAGGTTTAGCAGGATTATAGAAAGTGAAATATCCCGAACCCTGAAACAGCAGGCGACCCAACCGGAATTGGGCCTGATGATGAACGGCTGCTAAGCCGGTGAAATCCGTTACCCTATCCACCACAAATGTGTAGCCAACGCTATCCTGCTCATATTTTGATGGAAACAAACCCGACAGATCGAAGAAACCGGGCTGCACACTGAAATGAAATGCATAATAATCATCGGAAATGCCCTGCGGTAAAATAATGGTACCCTGCGAATTCCCGTTAAGCATCGGATACCGCAAACGCCATCGGCAAGACCGGTGAACGTCTTCTATCCAAACATTGAGCGTTATGGCTTTGCGTGTATAGACAGAGTCGTCAAGCCTGGCAGTAAATTTTATGGTATCAGCGGCAGTAAACCTATCTTTTGCCAAAGACACATTGAAATTTACAGGCGCTTGAGCTTGCAACAAACTTCCGCTAAACAGCCCTCCGCAAAAAAACCAAGACATTAGAATCAACCTCATTGCGATGATAGATTTTACTATGAATAAGCAGCAATGCCGCCATAATATAAAACATATAGAACTGCGTAGCGAAAAAAATGAAAAAGCTACCACAGGTAATAGCTAAAGTATAGATAGTCCTTTGCCTGTAAAATAGCGTTCCGTTCAGGCATTGCTTTGCCTAATAAAACTGAATAGTATGTATGTTCAATTTTTAGGCTCATTCTTTTCGCCTATTGGCAGAGCGTAGATCTGCGGCGTATAGCCATTCAATACTATCACACCGCTTGAGGTGCCGGAATAGCTAGTGCCTTTACGGGTGTAAATGGCAACGGCCCCACCCGGTCCACCACCAAAGGCACCAAAAAACGGTGGACGAAAAACTTTAATCAAAGCAATATTAGACGTGGGTATGCCGGTTAGCACATCTGGCGTCATTTGCATTTCATCAACAAACAAGGCAGTGGCACTACCGCGCCAGCTAAGAGAAGGTTGGCCATCTTCGCTAGTGCCAATAGTTAGTCCCGGCACGCGACCCTGCAAATAGTTTAGCGCATTAAAATTAGCCTGCAATACGGGGTCGTCACCGTCAAAAAGTATGGCATCACTACTCTTAAACAATCCGTTGCTCACATAGTCTTCTTCCAGTTTATCTGTTTTAGTTCGCCGGGCAGCGGTTACAGTCACATTTTCAAGCGTTCCACCTGGGTTTAAGAATTCGTCTTTATCAAACTGATAGCCGGCTGCAGCAACAGCCCTGTCGGCATCGCCCAATTGCAGCATGAGGGTAGTATCATATAGCGATACAAAGGGGGAGTCGAGCGGAGCAACTACACTTATGTCGGTTATTCTTTTTTTGCTTTTGCGGTAATCACTGAAAAAAATATAACTCGATTGCTCAAATAATATTTTACCCAAACGAAATTGGTTGCCAAATCTAACCGGCAGTGCACCAAACATAATATCGCTTTTATAGCTGACCATAGTAAAAGCGATACTATCATCTTTATACTTACTGTTTATCTGACCAATTGCATCGAAAAAACCTGATTGCACACTGAAATGCAAGGCATAAAAATCGCTTGTCATTCCCTTGGGGAATACAATGGCCGCTTCTGAGAGCCCTGCCATAACAGGATAACGAAGCCGCCAATGACTACTGCGATGAACATCCTCAATCCAAACATTAAGCGTAATAGCCATTTTCTGCCAGCTGGCATCATGCATCTGCAAATCAATAAAAACCGTGTCGCCAGCATTAATTTGTAGCGAGGATACAGTTACCGTCGCAGCACTCTTATCCTGTGCATTTCCCACCGCCCACAGCAATAAACATGCAGCCATAGCAGCCAGAAAACGCATGCGGTAGATATTGGATGGCATAAAATTATACGGGATAAGAAAATACAACAGTTTGCAATTTAATTATAACGGGCAATGACTAGCTAGTGGTAGCACCCATCCAAAAATTAAGGTCGGCTTAAATTCCCATTTTGAAATTAAATATCCATAAGTAAAACCTGCCAGGCTTTATCTGCCTCATGCGCATCAAGCAGCTTAGCGGCATACCGATGCAACTCCACAGTCATTTCTTCAGGATTGCTGGCGTAATACTGCATAATATGGCGCACGGTTTCATCTGCAAACGAAGGGTCCGGTAGTGGCATGGCCGATACATTAGCCAACATTCCCAATTGATTGCCGGTAAGTACAGTACTATGTGCAATTCCCGGCGGCAATTGGTCGAAACCTATACCCAACTGGGTGTTGGGCTTCGGCACCCGAAATACTGCATCGCCGGAAGCACGGCAATAATAGTCGAGCCCCATACGAGCAACCAGATCAATTTTATGCGGATCAATATGCTGTTGCTCATCTAACACCGCATCAGCAATATGCATTACTAAAACTTCGCAAATAACCAGATTACCTGCGCCGCCTTCATTACCGGTTTTTATAATATCGCGTACACGGCATTCCAGATGAACAGGGCTTTCGGCTACACGCCATGGCTTTACCATTTCGGCCGGCAATTTTGTAAACCCTGCTTTGGCAAACTCATCAACGCCCCGCGGATATTCGCAACTGCTCAGGCTCATTTGCTGCACCATGCTATAACTCACTGTATTAATAACCACTTCGCCGGTTGCTTCCACATTTTCCAGCGTATGCTTTATGGTGTTGTCACGCACTTTTCTTGACGGGCTAAATACCAGCGTGGTAGGATGGCTGCCAAATACATTGAAAAAACTGTATGGACTCAGGTTGGCATTGCCTTCTGCATCAACTGTGCTGGCAAAACATATAGGGCGCGGTGCCACGGCCCCCAACAGATATTGATGAAGCAGGCTTGTTTTCACTTCACCGGGTACGATTCGCATAATAAGTTGTTGAATGAAAAATTATCAAAGTGATGCCGGACAAAAATATTGAGATGGAGCTTGCAAATAGTTATAGCAACCGTTGTACGGTAACCATATCCAAAAGGCCATCAGCCTCAAAACCTTCAAGCAACAGGATGCCCGGTGATGTTGCGGTACCAAAATGTCCAAACTTATCTGCAATACCCAATGCAGCAGCACCATTGTAGGTGGCCATGCCCAGCAACTGCGTTGCATTAAGATTTTTATGCTGCTGCAGGATTTGCATTTCGTGCAATATGCTAAGTTCAGTATTGCCGGCAAGGCTATCCGTACCGAGGCAAAGCGTGGCGCCATGCTGTAGCAGCATATCTACATCGGGCAAAGGGTTACCAATATAAAGATTAGCGCCGGGGCACAAACACCAATAAATGGTATGCAAGGCATGCTGAAGCAGGGTTACATCGCTGCTGTGGGTAGTGCAATTGTGTACCAGCAAAACGGGTTGCTTTTGTTCTAGCAAGGGCAACCACCAATGCGGACTCGTTTGTCCAATGCCCGAAAAAAAACCGATGTCTATCCCCAGGCTTGCATACAAATGAAGCATATCGCCTGTGGCATCTTGCATAAAGGCTTCTTCTGCCAAACTCTCCTGGTTGTGTATGCTTAGTATGGCCGGATGCTGATGCGCCACCATTTGCATCAGCGGCCGTGATACCGAATAGGGTGCATGCACCGTAACGCCAACCTGTGCCGGCGGAAATACCGCGTGAAAGGCAGCGGCTACAGCGCTAGCCTGCTGAAATCTTTTTTCTGCATTATCGGGCACAAAACCGCTTACCTCAATAAAATTGTGCCAATACAAACCGTGGGCTGCCTTTACGGGTGCACTTACGAGCAGGTTGCTGATATCGCCTACGGCTACGATCCCCTTTCCCGTCATTTCGTCGCAGGCATTATGCATGGCATGCATTACTACATCATCAGGTGCCTGCCGGTCGAAAAGTACTTTTTCTAAAAAGCCCACCATGCCCTGCTGTGGTGACACACGGCCCCGCATATGGCTTAGTTCAAGATGACAATGTGCATTGACAAAGCCGGGACAGATACATCCCTGCAAAAACTGTATATCATCGCCCGCATCGTGCTGTTGCGTAATGGCTACTATCCCGCCGGTTTCATCAGCAATCAATACGCACCCATCGGTTCGCAATTGATGTCCATCAAATAAAAAAGGGGCTGAATATTTATGGTGCATGGCAGATGCTGAATAGCTTGACGGCTAAGATACCCGTATGCCGCAAATCAGAATTGTATTGTAAAGCAATTGTGCTAAACGCCTGTAAAACTTTTCATACTCCTATAGCCATGGCAGCAACAGACTGTGTTGGGAGGCAGTAAAATCGCTGTAACTTATTAAGTGCTGAAGCCTGACGCAGGTTGCCAAAAAAATCAACTATCTACCAGGGCAATAGCGATACTGAAAGCAAGCACAGCGAGTATGAACCCATACATGAAAATATTATAAGCTATGCGCAACAACCGGTATTTGCGCCCCAATACCACGCCCAGGTAGTAGAGGTTTCGGGTCATGCTGCCATATAAAAATTGCCGGTCACGCATCATTTCAGCCACACCCCATTCGTATTGGGATACCGTCATTTTATTAAAGTTGCCGAAGAACAAAAGGTTAGCCCGCTTTTCTAAAATATCCTGTTCAGAAAATTTACCTGCAATTATTTTGGGCCTTACGGTAAGCACTGAAAATACGATGGTTAGCACATTTACGGTAAGCAGCACAGTGGTGGGTATAATCAGGTATGGATACTCCTCGAAATGGCGAAACAACGCTGACAAAACCACACTGACAATAATGGAGTTCACACTAATCATGATATTGGCTTTTGAATCGGCCATACTGCTTAGCTCCATATGATTTTGCATAGTTACCCTAAACATGGTTTCTATGCCACGCGTGGGCACCTCATTATTTTGATCAGGCTTTTGCTTATCCTTCTTCTTATCCTTTTTCTTTTTTTCCGGCTCCTGCGTTGTCACTTCTTCTGTCATAAGTTTTTGATCCTTTTTTTGGAGTCTCAGCAAGTGTTCATCTTGCCGTGCCTGCAAGAGAGATCGGGCATAATCAGTATGGTAATTGTGGTTTTGCAGCAGTTCAAT
>JAHEMO010000107.1 GCA_024643625.1 Chitinophagaceae bacterium | reverse complement strand
GATAGCGTGAAAGCCTTGCTGGCTCAGGGTCCTGACGCAAAAAAACTGGCGGACAGTTTGGCTAAGAAAAGCAAAGACTCATTGACAGCCTTATACAAAGCTGATACCGCATTGGCTAAAAGGGATAGCATAGCCAAAGCCGAAAAGAAAAAGGCTGAGAAATACAGCGCAGAAGAGTATCAGGTAAAACTCTATTACGCTAAAGATCAGCCGAATGGTACAATGGTGCTGCGCAACGCACGCATTGTAAGTATGAAAGGCAGCGAAGTAATTGAACGCGGCGATGTGCTTGTTGTGAATAATCGTATCAAAGCCGTGGGCGCTTCCGGCACTGTATCCATACCTGCGGGTGCCCGCGAAATTGATTGCAGTGGTAAGACCATTACACCGGGATTTGTGGATACGCATAGTCATATGTGGCCCTCGTGGGGATTACATAAAAACATCGTTTGGATTTATGCTGCCAACCTTGCCTATGGTGTTACTACCACCCGCGATCCGCAAACTGCCACCACCGATGTACTTACCTATGCCGATATGGTGGATGCTGGTATGATGCCGGGTCCGAGAGTGTACAGCACCGGTCCCGGTGTTGGGTTTTGGATGTATAACCTTAAAAATTTAGAACAAACAAAGTCGGTACTAAAACAGTACAGCAAATACTTTAATACCCAATATATAAAAATGTATTTGGTGGGCAATCGTCAGCACAGGCAATGGGTAATAATGGCGGCCAAAGAGCAGGGCCTTATGCCGACTACGGAAGGTGGGTTGGATTACAAATTAAATATGACGCAACTGATGGATGGTTATCCCGGCCACGAACATGCAATTCCTATTTATCCGTTGTACAGCGATGTGACAAATGCAATAGCGGAAAGCAAAATGGCTGTTACGCCCACTTTACTGGTGAGCTATGGCGGCCCATGGGCAGAAAATTATTATTACACAACCGAAAGTCCGCTGCATGATCCCAAACTCAATCGCTTTACGCCCTATGGCGAAATGAATGGAAAAGTACGCAGAAGAGTAGGTAGTCTTGGCGGATGGTTTGCGCCGGAAGACCATGTTTTCCCCGACCATGCAAGAGGCATCAATTCAATTGTAACAGCGGGTGGATTGGCCGGTGTGGGTAGCCACGGGCAATTGCAGGGCCTTGGCTACCATTGGGAATTGTGGAGCGTAGCCAGCGGCGGTATGAGCAATCACAATGCGTTAAAAACCGCTACAATTTTGGGGGCAACAGCATTGGGACTGGATAAAGAGTTAGGCAGCATTGAGGCAGGTAAACTGGCCGATATGGTGATTATGGATGCTAACCCGCTGGATAATATCCGCAACACCAATACCATTAAGTATGTGGTAAAAAACGGAAGATTGTACGACGGAGCAACCCTTGACGAAGTGTATCCTACACCGCGTAAACTTGATGTAAGTTCCTGGACACGTCAAGCACCAAAGGTTACTACCAACGTTGAACATTAATGCCCGATGGCAATATTGAAAACACTAAAGCCGGCAGCATTGCCGGTTTTTTTATTATTCTTGATAATAAAGCGTATGGGTTATGAGCAAAAGATTTGTCTATACAGGTTCTGTGGTAAAATGTCTGGCCATAATAATCATGATGTTTGCCATTTTACTGTCAACGGTTTATGGACAAAAAAGGTCTTTACACCAGGCCGTGGAGGCCGCTGCCGCAAAAGGTTTTAGCGGTGCGGTATTGACAGCCTCCAAAGGAAAAATTCAATTGTACAGTGCTGTGGGCTTTCGATATTTCGAAACCAAAACCATTTTGAAAAAGGATGATGTATTTGAGATGGCAAGTGTATCAAAGCAGTTTACGGCCATGATTATTTTGATGCTTGTAGAAAAGGGTAAACTTGCTTTGGATGACAAGCTAACGCAGTATATTGACCTGCCCTACGAGGGTATAACCCTTCGCCATTTGCTTACGCATACCAGCGGCCTGCCCGACTATCAGGAAGTAATGGATGCACACTGGGACAAACAAAAAGTAGCCAACAATCAGGATATTATTGCTTATCTCAAACAATATCGTCCGCCGGTATTATTTGCGCCCGGCGATAAATATAATTACAGCAATACGGGTTACGTAATGCTTGCCTCCATCGCCGAAAAAGCTTCACAGGAGGATTTTGTAGCGCTCTGTAACAATTGGATTTTCAGTCCAACAAGTATGAAGTCCACTGCCATAAGAACTAATGCACAAAAAGCTGCAGTTAAAAACTTTGCCGCAGGTCATTTGCAGGATTCCAATGCCGTTTACGTAAATGCCAACCGGTTTGCGGCGGCAGATTATACCATTTGGTTGGGCGGCAGAAAAGGGCCGGGCAGAGTAAGCAGTACCGCCAAAGATTTATTGAAATGGGATAGGGCATTGTACACCAACAAGTACGTAAGTAATGCATTGTTGCAGCTGGCTTTTACGCCACAAAAACTTAATGATGGCACAGCAACCGATTATGGATTTGGATGGGTGATAAAACAACATCCTGTATTGGGTAAGTATGTAATGCATACCGGGGACAACCCGGGTTATCGCACTATCATTATAAGGTTCATTGATGCCGACCGCACCATTATCGTACTGAACAATAATGCACATGAAACAATGAACGAATTGGTAGCAAACCTTACCAAACTTATTGCCGATAACTACAGGCCATAGTCAGCGCTACAGTTCTCTAATCCATATGTTACGATAGCTAACCAAATCGCCATGGTCTTGCAGTGAGATGGGCTCCTTGTCCTTATGCATCTCATATTTGGAGATGCCGATATACTGCGATCCACCCCAAATAGTAGCATTGTTTTGCACCAGTACACCATTGTGTATTACGGTAATACGGGCAGCCGATTGAACGCGGCCATCTTTATAAAACCGCGGTGCAGTAAAAATGATATCATAGGCCTGCCACTCGCCTGGCGGGCGGTTGGCATTGGCTAATGGAATAAGCTGTTTGTAAATACTACCAGCCTGCCCGTTGCTATAGGTTTGATTATTGTAACTATCCAAAACCTGAAGTTCATATTTACCCATAATAAAAATGCCGCTATTGCCACGGCCTTGCCCTTCGCCTTTCACTACAATTGGGGCACGCCATTCTATATGCATTTGCATATCGCCAAAGCCCTGCTTTGTAGTTATGCCACCGGCACCGGGCTTCACAGTCATGGCACCATCTGCAATAGTCCATGCCGCGGGGCTGCTTTTCTCTCCGTACCAGGCGTTTAAATTCCTGCCATCAAAAAGTACAATAGCGTCCGATGGAGGATCAGCAGATGTTTTGCCCGGCGTTACCACAGGAGCTTTCGGTTCCCAGATTTCTGTCAGTTTCGGGTCGCCGTTTGATTGTGCTGATAAGGAAATTGAACCCAGTAGCAGTAATGATAGTGCAGTAAGTCGCATAAGGCAATAATTTATAATAGTTGCAATTTATGGTCAAGAGGTCATTGTGCCGCGCTATCGCTTTTATTATGCATTACATGGTTGGCCATTTTTTAAAAAAACATGCTTCTTCACATGGGCTTATCCGTATGGCAATCCTGGGCCCAAAACTTTTGTCGAAAAAACAAACGCTTTAAGCGTAATTATTTGGTTTGGAAATCATAATCAAAACTGATTGCGCCACATCATGCTTTCAATTGGCTTATCTGGTTGGCGGTTGTATTTGGCACCACTTTTCTGATTGTATTT
Organism: Chitinophagaceae bacterium; assembly: GCA_024643625.1. Taxonomy (GTDB): domain Bacteria; phylum Bacteroidota; class Bacteroidia; order Chitinophagales; family Chitinophagaceae; genus Phnomibacter. The sequence continues at coordinate 6,781 of JAHEMO010000107.1, read as the reverse complement.
CACTTCAATTTCTCCATCTACCGGAAAATAGATAAGCTGGCCGATGGGCATTCCTTTATACACTTTAACGGGTTGCTTTACTGAAATTTCAAGCGTCCAGTTGCCGCAGAAGCCCACATCGCCTTTGCCGGCAGTAGCGTGTATATCAATACCCAGTCTGCCCGTGCTGCTTTTGCCTTCCAAAAAAGGTACATGAGCGTGGGTTTCTGTATACTCTAGCGTTACCCCCAAATAAAAAATATGCGGGTAAAGCACGAATCCTTCGTCGGGTATTTCAAAATACTCAATCTCGTTGTGCTTTTTGGCATCCAGAATATGTTCGCGGTAGGTAGCCAATGTACCACCCAAATGCACATCATAACTATTGCTGCCGAGGCAATCGCGGTCGTATGGTTTTATAACAATAGTTTGTTTATCTATTTCTTCCAGTATCCTTTTGTCGCTAAGTATCATTGGCTGTACATTGTGGCGGTCAAATATCCGTGATGGATGTTCATTATGCCGCTATTTTATTCACATAGTATCGACGAAAATACCCGACTGGCCATTTGGCATATTACAGAGGAGGAGTCTTTTTTTCTGGATAAAGTGCCTACCAGCCGTAGCATTACGCATTGGCATAAGCGATTGCAGCACCTGGCGGGCAGATATTTACTACAATTTTTGTACCCCGATTTTCCTTTGCCGCTTATACAGGTAGCCACAACCAAGAAGCCATATTTACCTGAAGAATCGCATCATTTCAGCATTTCGCATTGTGGCAATTATGCAGCGGCCATTGTAAGTACCAGGCATCGGGTGGGTATTGATATTGAGATACCGGTTGAGAAATTACAGGTATTGGCCGCCAAATTCGTATCCGCCAGCGAAAACAAAATGTTGCCGCTAATGGCAGGCAAAAGGATCCCGGCGCTCACCTTAATATGGAGTGCCAAGGAAACCATGTTTAAGTGGTATAGTCATGGTGCTGTGGACTTTCGACAGCATCTCAAACTGCATAGTATTAAGCCATCCGTTAATAATCACGGATCAATAGAAGCGTCATTCTGCAAGGATGCTACAGTACCTGTAACGGTGCACTTTACGCAGTTTGATGATTTGGTACTCACCTGGCTGGTGCAAGATTGGTAGTGCTTATTTTTTACCCAACATTTTTGCTGTATTGTCAATGGTTTGCAGAATAAAACCTTTCTTTTTCACTTGCAAGCTATAATTGATGGTGGCTAATATTCTTCCGGACCCATAGCGATACAATACATCGGGCGAACTGCCGTGATAGATCAAGCCCTGCCATTGCAGCGTTGCGCCCCATCGGTTGCCTATATAGCCTGTTCCGGTACGCAATAACACATTTGGTGCTACTGCAAAATGATTTTGTTTGCCACCCGGCATTTTTTCTGTGGTGTAGTGTATTCCCAATTGTCCGGTAACACCTCCCATAATGTAGGCCCGGCGGGCAATGGCAAGTGTATAAGCGTAGCCTGCAGTAGGGCCGGTTACGATAGACACTATTCTGTCCAGGCCAAAATTGCCGCCCTGTGCGTCGTTAAATAAAAATGTGCTATCGGCTTTGTATCGTACAAAGTGAAGCCCCCAGCCCAGCAACGGCGTGCCTGCCGATTTTACTTGTCTTTCGCTTTGATTAGCTACGGCGCGCATGCTGTATCGCCGCCAGTTGAACACATGCTCATAGGTAAAGGAGAGCACCAATGCTTTAATGTCTTCGCGGAAATAATTTTTAGGCCGGTTGTTTAAATCATCGGCATAAAAACCGGAATACAATTGGCCATAGAATTCAAGATTGAATTTGCGGCCTAAAAAGTGTGATTGTGCATCTAGAAATTTTGATTTACCAATGTCAAAACGCAATGGGTTTAGCGGCTTAATGCCATACACCACATTGACCGTTAGAAATCGATAGGTAAAACCGATACCAGTATTTAACGGTGCAGTAGGACGGTACTTGGTTTGTTTGATACCATCATCTTTTGGCCTCGCCTCAAGTGCTGTATATTTTTTGGAACCTAACACCCGCCAGGTAAGTCTGTCCTGAAATAACTCGTAGTAGCCCTCCGGAGCGGGCGTAATTGTCATGCTATCAGCAGGTATATGTTGACTATGCGCTGAAGTAATGCTCATTACAAGCATTACTGTCAATAAACTCAACATCCCTGGCGTTAAAACCCCGATTGATCTTCTTTGCATATTATTCTTCTATATCGTTTTCAAAATCTGCTAATAAATTAAGATGAATTTCCTGCCCGGCAATGCCTTCAATTGAGCCCTGAAAATGGGCTGCGTTCAGCAGTACTTTTTCTAATTGTTTTTCTCTTTGTTTCCATAGTTTTTCCATAGCGTTGCGCTCTGTTGCAATACTTTTTTGCATACTTAAAAATCCTTCGCGTATGGCTTTCCATTGTTCAGCAAACTCATTGCTGGTGAGATAGCTGTACAGCATGGTCATTTTGTCGCCTTTATTTTCCTGGCTCTGCATAGCAGCCGAAATTTTAATGAGCCCGTCGCGCAAAATATGCACCAACGGCTTTACTTCTCCAAAGCCGCAAATCCAAACGCCCTCCTTTTCGCCGAAATGAGTCATGTCTTTTGGAAATGCCTGTGTTACCAGTACCGCCACATCTGCGCCCTGGCTGCGCATATCCGTTTTTAGTTTTTCAATCCAGTCGTTGGTAAAATGTTGGGTACGCTTGCTTTCAAACATAATACGCCCACATTCCTGGCCCATTCTGTTTCGAACGGTAAGCACGCAATCTGCACCGCGTATTCCTTTTGCTACTTCTTCTATTTTATCAAACGGAAAAGACTGTTGTAATAATTCTTCCAACACTATTTCCATGGCTTCGCCCTGTGCCTGCATACTGCCTTGCTCTGCACGGCGTTTCATCTCTTCCGCAAGGCGCTTTTGTTGTTCTACTTTTTCTTCCATCTCCTTCAGCTTAAATTTAAATTCTGTTTCTTTTAGCTGAAGCTTTTGTTCCTCTTCTTTTCTGATGGATTCGGTAAGTTTTGCTTTTTCTTCCATCACCATTTTCTGCAATTGCAAATCCAATTCTTTTTCCTTGTTTTCAACCTCCTGTATACGCTGCAGAAATGCCAGCTCTTTTTGCCGGGCGGTATTTAGTTTTTCGCTGCTATCCGTTGCTTGTTGTTGCAATAATTTCAGCTGTACTTCAAAATCGCCCGCTATTTGCTTGCGCAGGCTTGATTCAAGTTGTTCCTGCAATTTCTTTTTTTCAGCTTCCAACTTTTGCCGGAGTTGACTTTCGTTTTCCGCAATTGATTTTTCCAGCGCATCTTCTTTTTGCTTCAAAGCGGCTTCTTTTTGCTTTTGCCACTCTGTCATCTTTTGCCGCAGATCTTTTTCTATTTCGCTGCGTACAGCATCTGTAGGCTCAAAGCGGTGCTGGCAATTTGGACATACAATTTCAGGCATAGGTCAAATGTCAGTATGTTTTAGGCGTTTTTATTTTTAAAGTACAATTTGTTTGTAAAATGATACATGGCCAGGTCTGCCAATGTTTTTAGCACTAAAAAAAGGCTTCTGTTTCCGAGTATGGCAAATGAAGCACCCATCAGGGCTAAATGCATAGGTAGTATGCGCAAATAGGGCAGGAAAAACACAAAACTGGTATCTACATAGCCCTGCCGGAGGGCTGCCACTTTAAGCCGAAAATCAAGTAATTCGTTGATGGTGAGAATGGCAGCAGACAGCCAGAACCAGGTGCCCGGCATATATATTTTAAACTGCACAACAATAAAGACAACATATACCAAATGAAAGATGCCATAATGCACCGGGAAGAAAAATACAGGAGCCTTGTCGCTAATAGTTTCACCACCTTCCTTTTCCCTTTTTTTATGGTAGAAATAAATGGCTATCAGGCAAAGCCAGTTAAAAAATCCGATAACAACACTTTGCAGCCAATACAGCAATAATAAATTTCCATATTGGTCGGGATAGCGGAAATAGTAATACAGCAGGTAGCAATTGAAGCACAATAACAACAGCATATTGAGCCTTGCGGAGGGCTGTATCATGCCATAAAAATAGCGGGTTTGTATGGTATGCATATAGAAGAAAGGGCAATAAAAAAACCGATCGGTATACCCGACCGGTTTTTGATTTCCATTGTGCGGCGGAGCAGATTCGAACTGCCACGCCCGTTAAGGCACTACCACCTCAAAGTAGCTCGTCTACCAGTTTCGACACCGCCGCTTTTGGGAGGGCAAATATAGTAGGCCGCTGTATTACTTGGGCAATTCAATCCTGAATGTTGTGCCAATACCCGGCTCACTATTGGCTACATATATTTTGCCTCGATGATATTGGGTAATAATGCGCTTGCTTAGCGATAGTCCCAAACCCCAGCCCCGCTTTTTGGTGGTAAATCCGGGTTGAAAGACCTGCTGAAACTGATCGCGGGGAATGCCTTTGCCGGTATCTGCCACATCTATTTGCCAATGGCCGGGTTTGTCCTGCAGGGTCATGGCAATGGAGCCTTTACCTTCAATCGCATCAAGGGCATTTTTGAGTAAGTTTTCCATCACCCATTCAAAAAGCGTAGCGGAGAGCATGGCTTCCGCGTTTTGTATTTGGCAACTAAGACTAATGCCCACCTTTTCGCTGGCTCTTGCTTTGATGTAATGTTCCGTTTTGCGCAGTAGTTGGCAGAGGTTGGTGGGCTCCAGTTTGGGCGAACTGCCAATTTTACCAAAGCGATCGCTAACCTTAATGAGCCGATCCAAATCGTTTTCCAACTCAAGAACAACAGATGTGTCGGCAGGATTTTCTTTTAGCAATGCCAGCCAACCTTCCATGCTGGTGAGGGGAGTACCTAATTGGTGGGCCGTTTCTTTAGCCATGCCGGCCCATACCTGATTTTGGGTGCTTCGGTTGCGCAGTTGCAATAAGGCAATGGTTAGTGCAAAAAACATAGCTACCAGCAACAGCTGAATCCACGGGTAATACTTCACCTCCCTTAGCAATGCAGTATTGCCATAATACACTTTGTAGGTTATTTGAGGGCTATCGCTAATGGGCCAGTTAATAGGTTCATTGGCTTGCTGCAGCGCCACCAATTGTCGGCGCAGGTATCCGCTATCGGCTTTCACTTTATTGCTGTCTACATTGCGGTAGTCAATAATTACACCGTTATCGTCGGTGGCAATCAGGGGTATGTCTTCGTTATGAAATACTACATTATTGGCCAGCGTTAGGGCATTTGACTCTTCTGAGGTTTGCAACACTTTGCTGGCCATAACCCATTCCTGTACACGTTGGGTCTCTTCTGTTTCAATTTTTTTACCCAAATAACTGGTATACACCACAGTGCCAGCCACAATAAGCATGGCTGCTATAAGTACCAGGCTGCGCCAGTTAATGAGGTTTTGCCACATAGTGAATGGCGCTAAAGTTAATGGGCTTGGTAAGAGTGGAAAATCATTTATTACTACTACTGAAGGTAAATGGATTACAATTTGACTTGTACCCTTATTTTTGCCACCACAGGTTTTATTGCATTATGGCCAATCAACAACAACAGCATTTAGACAAGGAGTTTGGACGCAACTGGGTAAGCTCCTCACGATTTTTATTTTATATCCAATTGGTAGCTTTAGCCGCTTTTGTATTTGGCTGCAGCGTCAATTTGTATAAAAGCACCTATCAGGGTAAGCCCAAAGTAGAGGTACAGGAGAGTAGTCAATATACTCCTAAATACAAGTAAAAAAATTTGGCTCGTATTGTTGGCCGCCTATTTTTGCACTCCCAAAATAATGCTGTTGGGCACAACAGTAACAAAACGCGGAAGTAGCTCAGCTGGTAGAGCGCAACCTTGCCAAGGTTGAGGTCGCGGGTTCGAATCTCGTCTTCCGCTCAGAAAAACGCCCGGGTTGTGTAGTTTTACATGGTTCGGGCTTTTTTATGCCAACCGTCCATCCCCTGGTGGTGGAATTGGTAGACACGCAGGACTTAAAATCCTGTTGGCAGCAATGTCAGTGCGGGTTCAAGTCCCGCCTGGGGGACAAAAGGCAGTAGGCCGCTCTGGTAGGGCGGCTTATTTTTTTGTAGTAATGTCAGTGCGGTCCCTACGCTTGCTTAAGACCATTGCGATGGGTTTTCGCATAGGGGCAATCCAAAAATTTACCGAAATCAACCGGCAAAAATGTATCCGCACCCGGCTTTTTGTGCCCGCCCCAAAGCCCAAACACCGCTAGGTACAGTATGTATGCCCGGCAGAATAGCCTTCTTAAAATCAGCCAATACATCAGCAGCAGGCTTATTTGCTTGCTGACCCACGGCTGCAGAATAAACTGTCATGGCCATTTCACATACACAAAAAGTAATGCCATTATCCTGTAATTGGTTAATCCCAATTTGCACAGGGCCAATACCGGGTACTACAAAATCATCCGGCTTTGGCTGCCAAAAAGGATTTCGGGTAGCGGGCTCATTGGTGCGGGGGTCATTTGCTTCAAAAACCTTTCCCAACTGGTATTTCTCCCATACTTCGCTTTGCATGGCGTATCCAATGGCAGTATGCCGGAGTACTACTAAAACGCTGCAATCTTTTTGGGCGGCACCCGTCATTTCATTTGTCATCAGAAAAACTCTGGGCCATGCAAAAGGGTAAACACCGTGCGGTTGCGTGGCATCGAAGACAATACGCTGTGAGCCCTTCATATTGCTAAAAATATCGTTTGGGTCGCTTTCGTCGGATAGTGTAGTACCGGCCTTTGCACTAAGTCCAGGGGCTACCGTAGC